>NZ_CAXUJR010000035.1:0-3704 GCF_964251405.1 uncultured Methylobacterium sp. | reverse complement strand
AAGGAGCCGTAGCTGCCGGAGACCGCCTGGCCGACCTTGCTGGCCAGGTTGTTGACCGCGCTGACGGACAGGCCGGCTCCGTTGGAGACGCTGTCATTGGCGAGGACTCCGGACCCGCTCTGCGAGAGCGTTCGTCCGACGACCGCCACGTAACTGTCGGCGGTCGCGACCGGGGAGGGCAGGCTGGCGGTTGCAGCCGGGATCGCGGCCCGCACGCCGTAGAGAGCCTGGATGCCGCTGATGTCCGAGTCGGTGAGGCCGGTCACGGAGGAGTTGAGATAGGCGTTCATCAGCGCGGGCGTGTCGTTGTAGTGGTCCAGGCCGACCGCATGGCCGATCTCGTGCAGGGCAACGACGTAGAGATCGACTCCCGTGCTGCTGCGGACATCGTTGCCGGACACGCGCCAACCTTCGCCGCTGTCGAAGGTCACCTGCGCAGAACTGAAGCGCGGCCCCGAGTAATAGTAGGTCGCCTGACCCAGCACGTTGTTGAGGCCATCAATGTAGCCGTTGCTGAAATCGATGTTGGCTGTCGCGGTCGAGCTGACCTGCTGGAAGGTCAGGTTCGCATAGGAGGCCCAGGTCGCGAATGCCGCCTTGATCTCGGCCAGGAACGAAGCCGGGATGGAGCTATCGACGGCCCAAGACACGGTCGCGGCGGACCCGGCTACTCCGTTCCCCCAGCGGGGTCCTTCCAACACGTACGCGGCCATGGTCCCCTCGCCCCTTACCGATCGGAGGCTGTGGTGAACAGGTTAAGATGGGTGAAATCGGGGCCGCGATCTCATCGCGATACCGCGATCGTCGCTCACTTGGTGACCGCAAAGTAAAGCATGGCGATTTCAGCGGCTCGCCATTGGTCCATTCGGACTGGCCTTCGAGGAAAGCTCGATCACGCACCGGTCCGATGGTCCACATGTTGGGGTTCATCGAGCGGAACAGCCAACGAGGCGGCATTTCTCATCGTCATGGAACGCTCTTGGCGTCGACGACAAGCCGATCGAAGGGTTCGGTCTCGAACTCGTTCGCGCGCTCCCTTCTTGAACGGAGGGTCGCCGAATGCCACTCGGGCCTCGATTTGAGCTCGAGACACGACCAGCCCGTCACCGTTGACCGCCCCGGGACGCTGGTCTATCAGGATCGACACGGTATTCGATTCGCCGCGACGGCGATCCGTGAGAGTGACAACAGGTTCATGCGCGTCATCCTTATCGTAGCGGAAGCGTCACCAACGGGGCGCCCCTGACATCAGGGGTCGCGATCCGGATGGTGGCGCATGCAGGGTCCCTCGGGACCCTTTTTTATTGCCCGCACCGACAGGAATGGCACGCGGTTCGAGCGCGTTGCGAAGGAGCAGTACGATGGGCGGCGAGGTCATGACCGGGGCCGAAATGGTCATCCGGGCGTTCCGGGATCAGGGTGTGGATACGCTGTTCGGGTATCCCGGCGGCGCGGTGCTGCCGATCTACGACGCGCTGTTTCACCAGGAGGAGTTGAAGCACATCCTGGTGCGCCACGAGCAGGGCGCCGTCCACGCCGCCGAGGGCTATGCGCGCTCGAGCGGCAAGGTCGGCTGCGTCCTCGTCACCTCGGGACCGGGTGCGACCAACATCATCACGGGTCTCACCGACGCGATGATGGATTCGATCCCCCTCGTCTGCATCACCGGCCAGGTCCCGACGCACCTCATCGGCACCGACGCGTTCCAGGAATGCGACACGGTCGGCATCACGCGCCACTGCACGAAGCACAACTACCTCGTCAAATCGATCGACGACCTGCCACGCATCCTGCACGAGGCCTTCTACGTCGCCTCGAACGGTCGCCCCGGCCCCGTCGTCGTCGACCTGCCCAAGGACATCCAGTTCGCGAGCGGGCTCTACCAGCGCCCGACGCAGAACGGCCACAAGACCTACCGCCCCGCCTTCAAGGGCGACGCCAGGGCGATCCAGGCCGCCGTCGAACTCATGGCGTGCGCGCGGCGCCCGATCTTCTACACCGGCGGCGGCGTCATCAATTCCGGCCCGCACGCCTCGACGCTGCTGCGCGAACTCGTGGACGAGACCGGGTTCCCGGTCACGTCCACGCTCATGGGGCTGGGCGCTTATCCGGCCTCCGACGACAAGTTCCTCGGCATGCTCGGCATGCACGGGACCTACGAGGCCAACCTCGCGATGCACGAATGCGACGTGATGATCTGCGTCGGCGCGCGCTTCGACGACCGCATCACCGGCCGCCTCGACGCCTTCGCGCCGTTCTCGAAGAAGATCCACATCGACGTCGACGCCTCCTCGATCAACAAGGTCGTCAAGGTCGATGTCGGCATCGTCGGCGATTGCGCCTCGGTGCTCGAGGACATGCTCGCCGCCTGGCGCGCGCTTCCTGCCCAACCCGACGTGGACCGCCTCGACGGGTGGATGGCCAAGATCCGCACCTGGAAGGCGCGCGAGTGCCTGAACTACTGGCCGTCGGGCACGATCATCAAGCCGCAATACGCGGTCCAGCGCCTCTACGAGGCGACCAAGGACCGCGAGACCTACATCACGACGGAGGTCGGCCAGCACCAGATGTGGGCGGCACAGTACTACAAGTTCGACGAGCCCAACCGCTGGATGACCTCGGGCGGGCTCGGCACCATGGGCTACGGCCTGCCCGCCGCCATCGGCACGCAGCTCGCCCATCCGCAGGGCCTCGTCATCGACATCGCCGGCGAGGCCTCGATCCTGATGAACATGCAGGAGATGTCGACCGCCGTGCAGTATCGCCTGCCGGTCAAGATCTTCATCCTCAACAACGAGTACATGGGCATGGTGCGCCAGTGGCAGGAGCTGCTGCACGGCTCGCGCTACTCGCAGAGCTATTCAGAGAGCCTGCCGGACTTCGTGAAGCTCGCGGAGGCCTACGGCGCCAAGGGCATCCGCTGCGAGAAGCCGGGCGACCTGGATGCCGCTATTCAGGAGATGCTCGACTACGACGGCCCGGTCATCTTCGACTGCGTCGTCGACAAGACCGAGAACTGCTTCCCGATGATCCCCTCGGGCAAGGCGCATAACGAGATGCTGCTGTCGGACTACCTCGGCGAGACCGGGGTCGAGCTCGGCGACGTGATCTCCGCAGAAGGCAAGATGCTGGTCTGACGGCCGGAACGCAGGAGACACGCCATGAACGCCATGAACACGCACTACCCCGATGCCGGCAAGGTCGAGGCAATCAACCGGCACACGCTCGCCGTCATCGTCGACAACGAGCCGGGCGTCCTCGCCCGGATCTCAGGCATGTTCTCGGGCCGGGGCTACAACATCGAGAGCCTGACGGTGTCGGAGACCGAGGTCGCCCGCCACATCTCGCGCATCACCATCGTCGTCACCGGCACCGACGCGGTGATCCAGCAGATCAAGGCGCAGCTCGACCGGCTGGTGCCGGTCCACCGGGTCGTCGACCTGACGCTCCAGGGCAAGGCGCTGGAGCGCGAGCTCTGCCTCGTGAAGGTGGCCGGCACCGGCGAGCACCGCACCGAGTCACTGACACTGGCGGCCGCCTTCGGCGCCAAGACGCTCGACGCGACCCTAAACTCCTTCGTGTTCGAGGTCACGGGGACGACGGAAGAGATCGACCGCTTCATCGGGCTGATGACGGTGATCGGGCTCGTCGAGATCTCGCGGACCGGCATCGCCGCGATGGGGCGTGGGGCGGAGGCGATGTGA
>NZ_CAXUJR010000034.1:21964-32480 GCF_964251405.1 uncultured Methylobacterium sp. | reverse complement strand
TATCCTACCGCTTCATGTCGGCATCGATGCAGGACAAGTTCCGCGAGACTGCACGACGGCTAGGGATCTGGGTCGGTCCCGACGAGGCCCGCCTCGTCACGCAGACCGATCTGTCCGGGTTGTTCTTCGCGCGCGCGGCCGAACTCTATGCACGCCGCCCAGCGGGGCGCAGGCCGGGCGGCCGCATCGCGATGGTGCTGCCCCTCGCTGCTCTGAGCCGAGGTCAGTTTCGCGCGTTCCGCACGGGCGCCTGGACAGGTGTGGCGGTGGCGTTCAGCGAAAGCTGGGTGCTCGACAACCAGTCGGTCTCACCGCTTTTCCGAGTGCCGACCTGCGTGCTGTTTGCCGACGTCACGAGCGGTGCTGCTCGGATGACACCCGCCCGCGTGACCGCGTTCGCCGGCCGACTTCCCTTCAAGGACGCCCCCGAGGAACTGGCCGACCGGTATTTAAGCAGTACCGACGCTGATGCGCCGAGACCGGCAGACTTTCATGCGGGTTCGCCCTATCGCGCGTTGTTCCGCCAGGGCGCGACATTGGTTCCCCGGATGCTGTGCCTTCTGGAAAGGGTTCGAGCCGGACGCCTCGGCGGTAATCTCACGGCTCCCATAGTCCGTAGTCGCAGATCACAGCTGGAAAAACTACCATGGAAAGCGTTGCCGACTCAGCAAGGTCCAGTAGAATTGAAGTACATACACAACGTGTATGTTGGTGAATCAATCGCACCATTTCGTGTTCTAGGCACGGTCGAAGGGGTTATACCGGTTGCAGCCGAAGGAGCCGTTCTTGACGCAAAGCAAGCGGCCGAGCGAGGAGCTCCGTGGTTGGCGGCTTGGCTTGGGGAGGCCGAAACGACTTGGATAAAACACAGCGCTGGACGGTTAACATTGAAGCAAAGGTGGGATTACCACCGAGAACTGTCGGCTCAATTTCCGCTTCATCCCATTCGCGTGGTGTTTTCCAAGGCGGGCACGATGCCGGCGGCCTGCCTTATCGGCGAGGACGGCGTCGTGGATCACAAACTCTACTGGGCACCGGTCGAGACTTTCCACGAGGGGTGCTATCTCTTGGCAATCTTTAACAGTGAAGCCGCCCGCGCCCGAATCGCAGACATGCAGAGCCGCGGCGAGCAAGGCGCGCGGGACTTCGACAAGCTGATCTTCACCCTACCGATACCGTTATTCGATCACCGGAACGTCACCCATGCCTCGCTGGCTGTCGCGGCACGCGAAGCAGAACGCGTCGCTGCGGCCGTTACGATCCCGGTTGGAGCGACCTTCCAGAAGGCACGCATCCTTGTCCGCCGACGGCTCCAGGAGAATGGCGTGGCGGCTCGAATAGACGGCCTCGTCCAAACTCTTCTCGGTCCCGCTGCGAGATTGCCGACTGGCAGCCTTCATGATGCGCGGAATGCGGAAGTCGAGCCTGCTGAGATGTGAAGACCCAGATGCGATGATCTCAGGCGCGGAGCGCAGACATCACATCCTTAACGGCTCTTGCCTGGATCCCGTCTCCCTTCCGCAAATCCTCCAATACAGAAAAATGGTCCGTCCTCGGTACCGGCACCAACGCGCCCGCTCCATGCAATGCGCTCCGGTATGCGTGGAACGCCCGGCTGTTCTCGACAAGGGCCGGGAGTTCGGCGGTGCCGTAGGCCAGCATCAGCGGCTTGTCGATCAGCGGCAGGCGCAGGGGCGAGAGCGTCGCCATCTCCGCATCCGTCAGGCGCAGCTTGTCGTTGACGTAGGTCTCGCGCAGGGGGCCGAGTTCGTAGATGCCGGAGATCGCGAAGCCGGCCTTCACCGAGGGATGGTCAAGGGTCAAAGCGGCGAGGTGGCCGCCGGCCGACCAGCCCGAGAGGATGACGGGTCCGGCGATGCCGTAGCGCGGCCCTTCCTTCGTCAGCCAATCGAGGGCGGTGCGGATCTCGGCGACGATCTCGGTGAGCGTCGCATCGGGCGCCAGGGTGTAGCCGGGCAGCGCCGCCGAGTACCCGGCGGCAAGCACGCCCTCCATGATGCACGAAAAATTCTCGCGGGACCGCGCCTGCCAGAAACCGCCATGGATGAAGACGAGGCAGGGCGCCTTGGGGTCGCTCGCCGGGAACAGGTCCCACTTGTTGCGCTCGCGCGGGCCATAGGCGAGATCCACGGTCTTCGCGTTGGCCGCACGCATCTGCGCCGAGGTTTTGGTCCAGCCCTCGACCAGCGCGAGGCCTTCGGGGAAGGCGACGGAGTTGTTGTACGCGGCGTCGCGCTCTCGTCGCGAGAGCGTCGCCCAATTGCCGGGAGAGGCCACCAGCCCGTCGGCGCGTGCTGAACTCGCAGCAAGCATGCCCGTGGCGGCCATCAGGAGCGTGCGGCGGCGCAGGTCGGACATGGGCGGTCTCCGTGGTTCGACGGATGACCGTCTGGAACCCGGACAAAGCTTGGCCGACGGGAACGTTCCCGAAAGCCGCTGAGGCTCATTCCGCCTTGGACGGGCCCGCCTCTGGATCGGACGCCTGGGCCTTCTCCGCTCCCGGCTCCGCACTCGCGACGGCCTTGCGCTCGAGGATCGGCCGCAGGCGCTCGGCGAGCTCATGGCCGAGGTGGCTGGCATAGGCACCCTTGAAGTAGCGGGTGCCGGTCCCGCGGCCGTAAAGCCGGTCGTAGGCGGCGACCATCGCGTCGACCTCGGGCCGGCACAGGAAGCCCGTCACGCTGGCGGCCTCGTACCAGCGTCCCGCCCGCGCCATGGAGAGGCTGCGGGGGTTGGAGGCGACCGTGTCGGCGAAGCACTCGGTTGCCGCCTGTTCAAGGGGCAGCAGCACCGCATGGGCGGACCCCGGCACTCGAGGCGCGGCCATGGCCGACCCCGTGAGAGCGCAGGCGAAGAGAACGCTGCAGAAGACGGCTTTCATCGGGAAATGCCTCGAACGGGACGAATCCGGTCACGCACGAGTATTCACCGGGGATTCCGGCCGGAACAGGGCCGAATGTTGCTCTCCCGTTGCTCGGCGCGTCCGTGTGACTCGCGGACAACAGGCGTTGTCAGCCCCGGCGTTCGGCGTTCCAGCGACCGCTACAACGGATCGGACCGTTCGTGGTCCAGCTGCCGTTGCCCACACCCTCCCGACCGAGACGGCCGACCACGTTGGCACTGTCGGATCCACGCGAGATCATCGCGCGCACGCTACCGTTGCCGCTGACCTGCCCGCTCACGTCGAAATCGTCGCCCGCATAGCTGGCTTGGCCGCGGGCGATCTTCACGCCGTACCGATAGGCTCGGTCGCAGGGGCCGTCCTCGGTGATGACCTCGATGCTCCAGTTGCCGTCGTATCGGCTCGGAACCGCAACCTTCTTGGCCTCGACCGGGACCGTCGTGATCGCGACGGCCAAGGCCGCTGCCGCCATGCTCATGCTTCGCATTGTCGCTCGTCTGATCAGTGATGGATTCCCTCCGCCCGGAAACCCGCGAGTCCCAGATCGGTTGCGCCCCTGGCGATCAGGCCGCAGCGGCCGTGATGGCCAAGGCGCCGGTCAGAAGTGCGAGGAGGTCGGCTCCGGCGTGAAGGTAGCCCGTCACGCCGGCTTGCCTCAGCGCATCCCCGAGATCGCCCGGCTTGCCGGCGAGGTAGATCTCGCGGGCGCCCGCCGCCCTGAGGGCACGCGCGGCGCCGACGGCTTCCGTGCCGTAGACCGCATCCGAGGAGCACAGGCAGGCGATCGGTGCACCCGACGCCGTGAAGGCCTGTGCCAGGACCGCATGGTCCGAGAAGCCGTCGTTGCTCAACGCCTCGATGCCGCCCGCCGCGAAGGCGTTCGACGCGAAGGTCGAGCGCGCATTGAAGACCGCCACGGGGCCGAGATTGGCGAGGAACACCGCCGGGCGTTTGCCGGTCCTGGCCAGCGAGGCGTCGGAGGCGTCGCGCAGGGCCTCGTAAGGTTCGGCAAGCCGCAGGGAGGGCAGGGGCTCGCTGGCCACGGTCACCGGGATGGCCGGCATCGCCGGGACCTCTAGGACTGTGACGGGCTGCTCGTACAGGTTCGGGAACTCGCTGGCGCCGGTGAGGGCCTCACGCCGGGTGGCGACGGCCTTCGTACGCGTCGCACGCATCGCCGCGATCCGCGCCTGGAGCTTGCCTGCACCGAGGCTCGCCACGATGCCGCCCTCTCGCTCAATCTCCTGGAAGCCGGCCCAGGCGGTCTCCGCCAGCGACTGAGTCAGGGCCTCGAAGCTGCCCGCCCCCGCCGCCGGGTCCGCCACCCGGGCGAGGTTCGATTCCTCGATCAGCACGATCTGGCTGTTGCGCGCTACCCGGCGGGCGAACGCGTCGGAGAGGCCCAAGGCGAGGGTATAGGGCAGGGCGGTGACGCTGTCGGCCCCGCCGAGGCCCGCCGAGGCCGTGGCGAGGCTCGTGCGCAGGATGTTGGTGAAGGGCTCGTGCCGGGTCATCATCCGCCAGGCTGTCTCGGCGTGCAGGCGCAGGGGCTTCGCATCGAGGCCGCAGGCGGCTTCGACCCTGGCCCAGAGCCGGCGCATGGCCCTGAACTTGGCGATGGTCAGAAACTCGTCAGCATCTGCGACGAGCAGAACCGCCACAGCGTCCCGCGCGCGCGCGAGATCGTGTCCACCAGCCTCCATCCCGCGTAGATAGGCGACCGCGGTGGCGAGCACGGCGGCGAGTTCGGCCCCTTCGCTCGCACCCGCCTCGTGATAGGGGCGACCGTCGGCGATCATGGCTCGGCCGGAGAAACCCGCCGCGTCGAATTTGGCGAGGAGGGACGCGGCCTCGGCGACGCCATTCCCGACGGAGCCACCCGTGGCAGCCATGATCCCGATCGGGTCGAGGCCGAGATCGAGATCGAGGACGTCCAATGCGTCGCCGCGGGCCTCCGAGAGCGCCTTGACGGCCCGGGCCGCTTCGAGCCCGCGCGCGCCGGCGTCGAGCCTCAGGCCGATCAGCGGCAGCATCACGCCCTTCAGCGCGGCTTCGAGCGCCGACGGATCGAGGTTGGTGAGCCCGTAGCCACGGGCGGCCGGGGCACCGGCGGCGACGAGGGTGAGCGCATCGGCGCCCCCTTCGAGATCGGCCATCGCCAGGGCGTTGGCGGCGGATGCATCGGGATGGTCGATGCGCTGCGAGATCCGCCACGGCCCGGCTGCCCGCATCGGCTGGGGCACCGGATCGGCAAGGTCGTAGAGCGGTTCGATCCGAAAGCCGTCGGCGGTCTGGGAGACGAGCCGCTTGTCGAAATCCGCGCCTTTCAGGACGCCGTCCACCACGCCGAGCCAGCGCTCGCGCGTGGCGGGCGGGAACAGGTCGGCGAAGGGGCGGTCTTCCATCGTCAGGGCCTCGCGAGCGTTGCGCTGGCCGAGCGTGGCCGGCCGCTGTTTCCAAAGCCCTCGCATAAGGAGGCGCGTGGAGGCAATCGCCTTCGCTCGCCGGTATCCGAACCCGGGGAGCCGGGGGCCTGACGCCCCGGCTCAGCGGCCGGGGCCAATCTCCTTCACGCGTTCGTCCAACCCTTCGAGACGGCATTGAGGACGGCATCCGACATCGCGATGTCGAAGACCAGCATCTCCTGGGCCACCTTCGTCGCGCGAAGGCGCTCCGCCAGGGCAAGGACCGGTTCGGGGATCGGCTCGGGGGTCGGGGCTGGCGCTTGGATGCCGAGGTGATCGAACAGCGTCGTCATGAACGCCTTGAAGTAGCTGCGGTGGCCGACGATGCCGACCCGGGACAAGACTTCGATGGCGACGATGGAATTGCCGGGATGAAGGCGGTCGTCGGGCAGCTTCGTCCCACATTGCCGGGTGAGCGGATTGTAGAGCAGCCTGTAGGCGCTCTCGGGAAGCATCCTGAACAGCCGCTTGAGGCCTTTCTGATCGTCGAGATCGATCTCGGCCATGAACTCGGCCGCGTCCGTCAGCGGCCCGAGGCGCCATCGCCGTGCCGGGTCGGCGGCGACGGGTGCCCGCGCCTGTAGCCAGAGGAGCCGCGTCGCCATCTCGACGAAAGGATCGTGGACGAGAAGGGTGGTGAGGGTGTCCTCGCCCTGCAGGAACCCTTCGAAGCGCGGCAGGATGATCGCACCGGTCTGGAACGACGACGTCAGGAACGGGCTTTCGAAGAGAACTCGCGCGATCTCTTCGGAGAATTTTCCGATGCCGAAATAGCTTTGTTGGAAGTGATCGAACATCGCCGTCTGGATGACGGTCTCCGGATTGATGCTCGTATTGACGAGAACGACCTTCTTCCGGATCAGATTCTCGTCGGGAACGCGTCGATAGATCAGGATGTTGGTTTCCACATCGTAGATCTCGAGACGTCGTACTTCGGCAAGCCCGGGAAACTCTGGCTCCTCGATCACGAAACGGCATTGACCGGTGGAGTGCCAGCCCGCGCTCCGGAGCGCGTCGTCGGTGAAACGCGCCGGGATCTCGCCGATGCGCTCGCCGTCGGCGACGACCGAGACGCGACTGATCGCGATGGGATTGTCCGGGACGACCCAGCCCCAAACGATGTGCCCCAGATCGGCGTCGATGTAGAACCGCATTCCTCACCGCTGACTGTTCGCTTCGCGCGCCGGACGGAGGTGCCGCCTCTCGCCCCCGCACCTGACGTGTGTACTCGATCGACCCCATCGAACCCCACCATTGCGAGCGCGGTGTCCGACGCGGCGAGGGCATAGCGCAATTCGGAGGGTTGTGCAGCGCGATGCTGGGATCGACGGGTCGCGGGCGGCACCGGTAGGTCAAGAAGGGATTATCTTTTCGCCCGGACACCGCTTCGGCTTGCATGGCCGCCGGGCAGAAGCTATAGGCCGCACCTCGCCGGGGCGGATCGCTCCGGTTCGGGCGCGTAGCTCAGCGGGAGAGCACTACCTTGACATGGTAGGGGTCACAGGTTCGATCCCTGTCGCGCCCACCATCCACACGACCGCCGATGTCATTGGAGCGATCCAAGGTGCGGTCGAGGACGACGAGCTTCGTCGGCACTGTCGATTCCATCCGATCTGGTATCTTGGGAAGGACGGTCACGGTCTTTTCATGTCCCCCGCTCGTGCGCGCGGGTTCATTCGCCGTTAACGCTGTTACGACGAACGTTCCCGAGGTCATGAGCGGACGGTGATGGAGAAGCCGATGCGACGCCTGATCCTCCTTGCGATTCTCGCGGGTCCGATTCTCGATAATCCGCGTCCGGCGATCGCGCAGGAGCCGATCTTCCTCCGCATTCGCTCGAACCCAGATCTGCCTGCGGAGGTCGGCGGCGGCCGGGAGACGATGACGCCCGAGGATCCCGATCGGCGAGCCTTCCTGTCCCGGCAAGCCTTCCTCGCCCGTGAAGCGGTCTGGGAGCGCAGCCGCGTACGCGCCGAGATCGCCATTGCGTCGATCTGCACCGGATGCCTGAAGGCGCTTCGGTCTCCGGCGTCCGGCGGTGAGGTCGAGATTCCGCCTCCGAGCCATATGCAAGCCAACCCGATCCCCTGAAGCATCGGTCGGGCCTGCAAGCACCGATGGACGGTCGATCGTGCCGTGCTAACCCCAACCCTCTCTCGACGGCGCTCGAAAGCCGTATCGCCTCCCCATCAAGTCTCGATCGACCAGCACCAGGTGAACGCATGACCCAATCGCATCCCACCAGCGGCCCCGTAGCCGATCCGGCCTGCCCGGTCTCCCTCGACCTGCTCGGGTCGGTGTACCGGGCAGAACCCGAGGACCTGCCCGAGATCCTGGCCGCGATCCCGGCGACGACACGTGCGAAGCTCGCGGTCTACCTCTATGGCAAGAGCCACATGCATCAGCTCGGCCTGACGGTGGCTCGGGCCTGCGAGCGCGAAGACCTTGTGCGGGTCGCAGGCGAGATCGGCTCCGTGGTGCATGGCCAGTCTCAGCTCAAGCCGCCGCGGGCGCCGACGCCGACCGCGGCCGCTCCCGCCCCCCCGAAGAAGATCAGCCTGGGCGGCTCGTCGGCCAAGGGCCGCAGCTTCGATTGAGGGCGGCCTGCGCATACATCGGGTATGGTCGGGCGCCCGATCGTTGAGGGCCGGGCGCCGGAATGCAGGATTAACCAACGGTTAACCATGCGCTTCCATCTTTCCTTGGGATCTGGACAGGAGAGCGGAATGAAAGCTGGCGAACATCAAGTCCGAGAACGGGCGTATTACATCTGGGAAGGCGAAGGCCGCGTCTTCGGCCGCGCCGAGGAGCATTGGTTCCGGGCCGAAGCCGAATGCATCGCCAAGGCCGCCGAACAGAGTGCCGCCGCGACGCTGACGGTGCAGCCGTCGGCGCCAGCGATCAGCGATGCACCGAGCCCGGCCAAGGCGCTCAAGCCCCGCTCGGCGCGGGCCGCGGGTGCGGCCTCCCGTGCGGTCTCCGCAAAGGCGGAAGACGCCGGTCGCTTCGTCGAAAAGGCCGCGACCAAGGTCGCCTCGGCCTCGAAGGCATCCCTTTCGAAATCCTCCGGCGCGAAATCCTCCGACGCGAAATCCTCCGACGCGAAGGCTTCAGCGCCGAAGGCTTCCACCGCGAAGACGTCAGCCGGCAAATCGGCGACCGGAACGTCCAAGTCCGCTCCGCGCAGCTCGGGTGCATCGAGCATCGCCCTGCATTGATGAGCCCCGGCGGTAACCACCGTCCCGAACCCGTCTCCCGCGAGGGAGGCGGGTTTTGCTTTTCGAACGCCGAATTCCGTGGAGCCTCTGCGAGGCAATGCCTTTCGTGCGCTGACCAAGCCTCGTCTTCGGACCCCGAACGAAGCCGCCTCTTGCCGGATCGGGCGCGACCTTATATTGCGGCGCGATAGCTCGATTTAAGGACCCGGCGCTGCCGGCTGCATTTCCGCAGCCCGTCGCGTGACGGGCTCGACTCGCTTCGGATACCCCATGAAGCTGCGCAACATCGCCATCATCGCCCACGTCGACCACGGCAAGACGACGCTCGTCGACAAGCTCCTGTCGCAGTCCGGGTCCTTCCGCGACAACCAGCGGGTCGAGGAACGGGCGATGGACTCGAACGACCTCGAGAAGGAGCGCGGCATCACCATCCTCGCCAAGGCGACCTCGGTCGTCTGGAAGGACACCCGCGTCAACATCGTCGACACGCCGGGCCACGCCGATTTCGGCGGCGAGGTCGAGCGCATCCTCTCGATGGTCGACGGCGTCATCGTGCTCGTCGACGCGGCCGAGGGTCCGATGCCGCAGACCAAGTTCGTGGTCGGCAAGGCGCTCAAGATCGGGCTGAAGCCGATCGTGGCGATCAACAAGGTCGACCGGCCGGACGCCCGCATCACGGAAGTCGTCAACGAGGTCTTCGACCTGTTCGCCGCGCTCGACGCCACCGACGACCAGCTCGACTTCCCGATCCTCTATGGCTCCGGCCGCGCCGGCTGGATGGCCACCGCGCCGGACGGCTCGCAGGAGGACGGCCTCGCGCCGCTGTTCGACCTCGTCCTCGAGCACGTGCCGCAGGCGCGCGTCGAGGAGGGTCCGTTCCGGATGCTCGGCACGCTGCTCGAAGCCAACCCCTTCCTCGGTCGCATCATCACCGGGCGCATCGCGTCCGGCACCGTGAAGCCGAACCAGTCGATCAAAGTCATCGACCGCACTGGCAAGCTCGTGGAAACCGGCCGCGTCTCGAAGATCCTGGCCTTCCGCGGCCTGGAGCGCGCCCCGATCGAGATCGGCGAGGCGGGCGACATCGTCTCGATCGCCGGATTGGTGAAGGGCACGGTGGCCGACACCTTCTGCGACCCACAGGTCGAGACCCCGATCCAGGCCCAGCCGATCGATCCGCCCACCGTCACCATGTCGTTCATCGTCAACGACTCGCCGCTCGCGGGCACCGAGGGCGACAAGGTCACGAGCCGCATGATCCGCGACCGCCTGTTCAAGGAGGGCGAGGGCAACGTCACGCTGAAGATCGAGGAGGCCGACGACAAGGACTCGTTCTACGTCTCGGGCCGGGGCGAATTGCAGCTCGCCATCCTGATCGAGACCATGCGCCGCGAGGGCTTCGAGATCGCGGTCTCGCGCCCCCGCGTGGTTCTGTCGAAGGACGAGGCCGGCGAGGTCTTGGAGCCGATCGAGGAGGTCGTGGTCGACGTCGACGAGGAGTATTCGGGCGTCGTCGTGCAGAAGATGTCCGAGCGCAAGGCCGAGATGATCGAGATGAAGCCGTCGGGAGGCAACCGCCTGCGCCTCGTCTTCCACGCGCCCACTCGCGGCCTTATCGGCTACCAGGGCGAGCTGATGACCGACACCCGCGGCACGGCGATCATGAACCGCCTGTTCAAGGCCTACGAGCCTTTCAAGGGCGAGATGCCGGGCCGCCGCAACGGCGTCCTGATCTCCAACGACAAGGGCGAGGCCGTGGCCTATGCCATGTGGAACCTGGAGGATCGCGGCCCGATGATGATCGAGCCCGGCGCCAAGGTCTACCAGGGCATGATCATCGGCGAGCACAACCGCGAGAACGACCTCGAGGTGAACGTGCTCAAGGGCAAGAAGCTCACGAACATCCGCAC
>NZ_CAXUJR010000034.1:18594-21864 GCF_964251405.1 uncultured Methylobacterium sp. | reverse complement strand
AGAACGACCTCGAGGTGAACGTGCTCAAGGGCAAGAAGCTCACGAACATCCGCACCACCTCGAAGGACGAGGCCGTGCGCCTGACGCCGCCGATCCGCATGACGCTCGAGCGCTCGCTCGCCTGGATCCAGGATGACGAGTTGATGGAGGTCACCCCGAAGTCGATTCGCCTGCGCAAGACACACCTCGACCCCAACGACCGCAAGCGCTTCGAGCGGTCGGGCGGCACCGCTTAAACTCTCTCGACGGTTTGAAATACAAAAGGCCGGGCAAATCGCCCGGCCTTTTTCTTTGTACATTCGCCACCGGGTTGCCTCGACCGGTTGTCATTCCCGGGCGCCGCAGGCGAGCCCGGAATGACAAGCCGGGTACCAAATCGATGTTTAAGAGAGGGAGCCCGCCGCGCCCCCGCGCTTCGCTGCCCCTCACATTTCCTTCGCACGCTCCCGCAGCAGAAACTTCTGCACCTTCCCCGTCGCGGTCTTCGGCAGCTCCTCGAATACGATGTGGCGCGGCAGCTTATAGCCGGCGAGCCGCTCACGGCACCAGGCGATGAGCGCGTCGGCCTCCACGCTGGCGCCGGGTTTCAGCTCCACGAAGGCCACCGGCGTCTCGCCCCATTTCGGATCGGGCCGCGCCACCACGGCGGCGGCGGCGACGTCGGGATGGCGGAATAGCGCGTCCTCCACCTCGATCGAGGAGATGTTCTCGCCGCCGGAGATGATGATGTCCTTCGAGCGGTCCTTAAGCTGGATGTAGCCGTCCGGGTGCTTCACCCCGAGGTCGCCGGAGCGGAACCAGCCACCCGCGAACGCCTCCTGCGTCGCCGCCGGATTTTTGAGGTAGCCCCGCATGACGACGTTGCCGCGAAACATCGCCTCGCCCATGCTCTCGCCGTCGGCGGGCAGGCTCTCCATGGTCTCCGGATCGCGGATGTCGAACCCCTCCAGCACGGGATAGCGCACGCCCTGGCGCGCCATCATCTGCGCCCGCGCGTCGTCCGGCAGGGCGTCCCATTCGGCGTGCCAGGCGTTGACGACCGCCGGGCCGTAGGTCTCGGTCAGGCCGTAGAGATGGGTAACGTCGAAGCCCGCATCGCCCATTGCGGCGAGCACCGCCTGGGGCGGCGGTGCGGCCGCCGTCATGAAGGCGACCCGGCGGGGGAGCGGGCGCCGATCCTCATCGGACGCGTTGAGCAGGAGCTGCATCACGATGGGCGCGCCACACAGATGCGTCACGCCGTGCTCGGCCAAGGCCGCGTAGAGCGGCCCGACCCGGACCTGTCGCAGGCAGACATGGGTGCCGGCCACCACCGACAGGGTCCAGGCGAAGCACCAGCCATTGCAGTGGAACATCGGCAGCGTCCAAAGATAGACCGGGTGCCCCCCGAGCCCGCCCGTGATGACGTTGCCGAGGCACAGGAGCGCCGCGCCGCGGTGGTGGTAGACGACGCCCTTGGGATCGCCGGTGGTGCCCGACGTGTAGTTCAGCGAGATCGCATCCCACTCGTCTGCGGGCATCGCCCATGCGTAGGCCGGGTCGCCGCCCGCGAGGAGCGCCTCGTATCCAGCATCGCCGAGGCAATCGCCCGGTCCGGTATATTCCGGATCGTCGACGTCGATCACGAAGGGCGCCACGCCCGCCCTTTCGAGGGCCGAGGCCACGACCTTAGAGAATTCGCGGTCTGTGATGAGCACCTTGGCCTCGCCATGGTCGAGGCAGAAAGCGAGGCCGGCCGCGTCCAGGCGGGTGTTCAGGGTGTTCAGCACGGCGCCGGTCATCGGCACCCCGTAATGGCACTCGATCATCTCGGGCGTGTTGGCGAGCATCACCGCGACCGTGTCGCCTTGCCCGATGCCTCGCGCCGCCAGGGCCGAGGCCAGACGCCGACAGCGCCGATCAAGCTCCGCATAGGTACGGCGCAGGGGGCCGTGGATGATCGCGACGCGCTCGGGAAACACCAGCGCGGCGCGGTCGAGATAGCTCAGCGGTGTCAGAGGCTGGTAGTTGGCCGGATTCCGGTCGAGGTCACGATCGTAGATCGTGGGAGCGGTCCCAGGGGCCGGCGTCGATGCGACGTTCATGGTACGTGTCTCCCTCTAGGACACAGTACCGATCGCCCTTCGTCGTTCCAAACGGCTGCATCAATCGTTTGCAGTAGTCGAACGTCCGAAGGCCGTCGCCTTCCGCTCGGCACCCGGATCCCACCCCAAGAGTGGCGGACAACACCGCTCAGGATCGGCTTTCGATCAGCTGCTGCCGGGGTCTGTCTCGTTATCGGTAGGCTTGCCGCCGGTGCCGCCCAGTCCCGGCTTTCCGTCTGTCTTCTCGTTAGGGTCCTTCACGGCGTCGGGGGCGATGTTGGCCGGCTTCTTGGGTGAGGGGGCCGGCTGAGTCTCGTCGGGATCGTCTGACACGCATCCTCCGGGGTGAGCAACGGTCAATCCGTCTTCTTCTCGACCTTGTAGTGTCCGGCGGCAACCGGCTCGTCCTCGGCCGGGCCTCCTCCCGCTTTCTGGTCGGACTGCCCGTCCGAGGAACCGCCGATGGGAGCGGGGTTGCGGCCGGGGGCACCGCCCTGGTTCCAGGTCTCCTGGCGATCCGCGTCGGTGCGGCCACCGCTGCCCTGACCGGTGATCGCCGCCTGCTGCGCCGTCTGATGGCCGCCGACTGCAGGATCGCCCGGCTTGCCGACATCGGCTTCGGGCTTGCGGGTGGCGGTCTCGCTCGGAATGCTGTCGCCGCTCATCGATCAGTCCTCGTCCTTGCCGACGGCCGCAGTGGCACGGTCGATCGCCTCGGAAGCGGAAGAGTCCTGCTCAATCTTCTTCTCGGCGGCATTGCCGGCATTCTGAAGCGACTTCGTCCGCGCCTCGTTCGCGACCCGCTCATCGTCCTCGCGCGGGGAGGGCGTGCCTGTCTCGGTCATCGGGTGATTCTCCTGATCATGGCAGGACAACCACGCCCGATGCCTCGGGGTTGCCTGGGCCAGCGCCGGCCGGGGCCAGCTTTTGAGCCTACGATCGTTGGACCCTGCCCGCACTCCTCAGCCCATGCGGTCGGCTCAAGCCGTCGCGCATGGCCGGGTGTGATCGAGGGCGTGGATGCAATGAACGTCCTGTCGTCCCGACATGCGGGACAGGCGATGGGCCGGAAGACCCATCACCCGGGCCATCGACTCACCGCCGGAGGTCACCCACGAGCCAGGACATCCGCGCTTGCGACATGCCAGACGATGGTCAGCCGATCCCCTCGAACAGGGCCGACGAG
>NZ_CAXUJR010000034.1:12119-18494 GCF_964251405.1 uncultured Methylobacterium sp. | reverse complement strand
CGCTTGCGACATGCCAGACGATGGTCAGCCGATCCCCTCGAACAGGGCCGACGAGATGTAGCGCTCGGCGAACGAGCAGGCCACGGTGACGATGCGTTTGCCGCGGAACTCCGGGCGCTCGGCGAGCTTCAGGGCGGCGGCGACGTTGCCGCCGGTGGAGATGCCGCCGGGGATGCCTTCGAGCCGCGCCACGAGGCGCGCGGTATCGAACGCCTCCTGGTTCGAGACCGTGATCACCTCGTCCACCACAGAGCGGTCGAGGTTGTCAGGGATGAAGCCGGCGCCGATGCCCTGGATCTTGTGAGGGCCGGGTTGGCCACCGGAGATCACCGGCGAATCCACCGGCTCGACCGCGACGATCCGCAGGCCGGGCAGGCGGGGCTTGAGCACCGAGCCGACGCCCGTGATGGTGCCGCCTGTCCCAACGCCCGCCACGAAGGCGTCGAGTTGGCCCGACGTGTCGTTCCAGATCTCCTCCGCGGTGGTCTTGCGGTGGATCTCGGGGTTAGCCGGGTTCGAAAATTGCTGGGGCATCACGGCGCCGGGGATCTCGGCGAGGAGTTCCTCGGCCTTGGCGATTGCGCCCTTCATGCCCTGGGGTCCTGGGGTCAGCGCGAGTTCGGCGCCGAGGAAGGCCAGCATCTTGCGGCGCTCCAGCGACATCGTCTCGGGCATGACCAGGATCAGGCGGTAGCCGCGGGCGGCGGCCACGAAGGCGAGCGCGATGCCGGTATTGCCGGACGTGGGCTCGACGAGCGTGCCGCCCGGCTTGAGCTTGCCGGAGGCTTCGAGCGCGTCGATCATGTTGACGCCGATGCGGTCCTTGACGCTGGCGATCGGGTTGAAGAATTCGAGCTTGAGCAAGATCTCGGCCTCGATGCCCCGCTCTTTCGTGATCCGGTTCAGCCGGACCAGGGGAGTGTTGCCGATGGTCTCAGTGATCGAGCCGTAGATGCGGCCGTGGCCGGCCTTGGCGGTGGAAGCGGTGGTTTCGGCCATGGGCGTCTGAAGCTCCTCTGCGATGGCCGTCGCATGACGGCCCTGCATGACCATGAAAGGGCTATCGGGCCCCTCTCACGGTCGCATGGCGCCGGGATATCGCGTCGGATCGTGCGAGGCAATTGCCAAGCGTGGCCGGACAACAACAACCTTCTGTATCCCCTTGGGATTACCCATGCGATAGAATATTCATTTTGTCTAATCGCTGGATGAGAGATCGTTTTTCTTGCCGTGTGGGTCTCGTGATCTGCCGAGGTCGGCGCCGGCGCCCGTCCAGGCCGCGAGGAAGCGGTCGGGCATGATTGTGGAGCCGAAGGTGCTCACGACACGGCGACGCGCCGCTATGCCGATCGATCGGCGATCGGGAGCGGGCAGGGCGGCGAGGTCTGCAAGTGCTCCGGCGATCCCCTCGGCGTCGCCGGGTGGGACGAGCGTTCCGACATCGTCGAGGATCAGGCTCGAATCGCCGACGCGGGTCGCCACCGGTATCAAGCCGGCGGCCATGCCCTCGGCCAAGGCATTCGAGAACCCTTCGCCGAACGCCGAGGTGGAGACAACGATGTCTCCGGCCGCGTAGATGCGTTCGAGGTCGTCGCGTCGCCCGAGCGCGGTGGCGTTTGGCGGAAGGGTCAGCGTCTCGGTCCCGGCCCCCACCAGGAGGAAGCGGATCCGCGGCACCTGCTCCGCAACGGCCAGAAGGGTCGCGTGATCCTTCATCGGGTCGAGGCGGGCGACGTGAACCGCGACGACCGTCTCTTCCGCCAGTCCGAATTCCATCCGGACCGACGCGCGGAGCGCCGGCTCGGGCCGAAAGCGCTCGGTGTCGATCCCGTTCGGAATCACGGCGAGCCGACGCGGGCGGTAGCCCCTCGATCGATGGAAATCAGCGCCGGCTTGGCTGTTGGAGATGACGAGACCGGGCCAGCCGGACAGCCACCGGCCCAGCAGGAGCAGGCTGCCATAGCGCTCATGATCGATGTCGGAGTTGCGCAGGCCCCAGGCGAGGAGCGTTCCCCTCGGCATCCCCGCCATCCTGTGGCCGAGGGCGGCGAAGAGGTCGCCATGGTAGAGCCAGCCCTGCAGGACGACGGGCCGAAGGCGCCGGATCAAACGGACGAGCCGCATCACCGACGCGGCTGCGCCGACGATCCCCTCCGGGGCGATCACGTGGACCTCGATCCCCGCTGCCTGGAGAACCGCGAGATTGGCGCCGTCCTTCGTCAGGCTGACCACGTGCTGGGGAATGCCCCGAGACTGCAGGGCCCGGCACAGGGCGACGAGCATGGTCTCGGCCCCGCCCGTGCGCAGACCCGAGATCACATGGAGAACCGGTCGCAAGCGATCAGGCCGACATGCCGGATTGGCGTCGCGGGGATGTCAGAGGGCCGAGAGGACCATGATGGTGGCGAGGAGCGGTGCGGCTGCGGCGATCCAGATCGCGTGCCTGTCGAAGCTGCGCGCGAAGGCGTAGCGGGTCTCGTCCGGCGCGATCCCGCGGCGAAGTCCAGTGCTGCCGGTGCTCCACTCCAACCTCGAACCCATCACGCGCCTCGATCCCGCCGGAAGGCAGGATCAGGCGCTGTCGTGGTTGAGGCCGCGTGAACCGGATGGAGGGACCGTCGATCGTCGTCAACGCGGCGTTAACGGCCGCGGACCTCGTCGTCAGAGCGCGCGATCGAAGCGAAGCTCGCCCTTCTGGCTCTTGATCACGAGCTGGGAGCCGACGAGATCCCACTGACCTGCCGTGCGCAGGGCGATGAAATAGTCCTGCTCGCTGGCACCGATGCCCTTGTCGCAGGACTTCTTGGTGAGGGCGAGAGGACCGACGGCGAGGTTCTGTTCGCGCAAGGGGAAAGCGGTCGCCGCGAAGGTGTTGCATCCGCCATAGCCGCGGGCACGATACTGCTTGTCGATGATGAAGCTCGGCCGGTCAGTCCCGTTGAAGGCCTTTCCGTTCAGGCTCACCGCCGTCCACGTGGAATCGAGCGGGAAGATCTTCTCCTGAGCCTTGGCGGCCGGGACATACTGCTTCTGCTCGGCCTTGTTGCGGTTCTGCTGCCCGAATCCCGTGACGTTGTTCGACATCTGGGCGTTGGCCGCAGGTCCGGCCAACAGGGTCGTCCACGCGACGGCACAGGCCGTGGCGGCGCTCAATCTTGCTTTCATCGGTCGGCCTCCTCTCGCGCCACCATCGCGTCGATCGTCTGATAGTCCGTCCGGACCCGGCCCGGCGCGGCGACGCGGGGGGCTGGTGCCGGTCTGTGCCGGTACGTCTGTTCCACCGGATTGCATCGCCCATTCCGATAAGATTCCAGCACAAATATGGTCAAGGCCCGTGCCGGCGCTTTCGGAGGCTGTCCCGTGCCGATCGGAACCGAACCCATTCTTCGGCGGAACGAAACGGGACTGAACGATCCGGTTCCGGCTCCGTTATCCGCAGCGAAGCAGCGCGAACGAGGAGTCGGCAACGTGGCGGGATCGGACGAAGGCGCACAGGACGGCATGTCACCAATCCTCATGAGCGGGTCCCAATCGCGTGCCGCCAGAGCCCTGCTCGGCTGGTCGCAGGCCGATCTCGCCGCCAAGGTCGGGTTCGGCGAGGATGCGGTCAGCAGGTTCGAGGCCGGAACGGGCGATCCGGCCTCCGGGCAGGTCGAGGCCCTGCGCAGCGCCCTCATGAATGCGGGCATCAGCTTCAGCAACGGCACCGAGCCGGGGGTGACGCTCAGCAGCCGCGGTCGCGACGAGGGCACCCACGCCGATGACCTCACCACCGAGAACGACCGCTGAGGGTCAAACCCCTTTCGCCAGGGCCTTCAGGTCGAATCCGGGATCGGCGGCCTGCTCAGGCGTGACGGGGAGTCCGAGGGTCAGGATGCGCCGCGCCGCCATGTGGTCGGCGGCGCGATCGATCGATTCGACGGCGCTGAGGCGTCCGTCGCGGTAACGGAAAACCGAGAGGCCATTGCCCGACTGCCTGACGACGGCCTCGTCGGAGGGTGAAGACAGGCCGGCGATCTGCAGCTTGTGCGGACCCTGGTCGCTCCAGAACCACGGCACCGCGTCGTAAGGAGCGGGCCTGCCGACGAGACGGGCGGCGAGGCATCGGCCCTGGTCGACCGCGTTCTGAACGGATTCGATGCGGACGCGGTCGCCGCCTGGCAGGCCCGATGCGAAGCGGCTCGGAAAGCGCGCCGCATCGCCGATGGCAGAGATCGCCGGATCGCCGGTCGCGAGGTGCGCATCGACGACGATGCCGTCAGCGACCTCCAAGCCGGCGTCTGCCGCGATCTCCTGGTTCGGCACGACGCCAATTCCGATGAGGAGGAGGTCGGCCTTCAACGCGGTCCCGTCGGCGATGACCACGCCGGCGATCCGACCTGCCTCGGCAACGAGGTCCCGGATACCGGCACCGAACGCGAACCGCACCCCCGCCGCTTCATGGGACTGCGTGAAGTAGGACGCGGTCTGCGCCGAGACCGCGCGTGCCATCGGCCGCTCCCCGGCCTCGACGACGCCGACGGCGAGCCCGCGGGCCGCGCAGACGCTCGCGAATTCGAGGCCGATGAACCCGGCACCGACGATCACCACCGATTCCGCTCCCGCCAGGTCGGCCTGGAGGCAGTCGGCATCGGCGAGCGAGCGAAGATGATGCACCCCGGCGAGTTCGGCACCGGCCATCGGGAGGGTCCGATTGCGCGAACCCGTCGCGAGAACGAGGTGTTCGTAGGCAAACGAGGTACCGTCGTCGAGGTGGAGGACCCGTGCCTCGCGATCGATGGCGACCCCTCGTACGCCGCCGCGATGGACGATGCCATGATCCTCGAAATAGGCCGGCGCCCGGAGCGCGAGGCCGGTGGCCTCGACCTTGCCAGCCAGATAGGCCTTCGAGAGCGGCGGGCGCTGGTAGGGCAGGCCCGGCTCGTCCCCGATCAGAGTGACGGGATCGACGAACCCGCCCTCCCGCAGCGACGCGGCGACCTGGAACCCGGCCTGTCCCGCACCGAGGATGACGATGCCTGATTGGCTCACGCCTCGAACTCCGATGGGATACGCCCGGCCGAGACGTCGAGGGTCGGCAGCCAGCGTGCGCCTTCCTTGATCACGAAGTCCCAGCACGCGGCCGCGGCCGGGCCGAGCACCTTGTCGGCGCGGCGCACCGCGTACCAGTCGCGCCGGATCGGCAATCCGTGAACGTCGAGCAGGATGAGGCGACGGCTTCCGACCTCGGCCGCCACCGTATGGCCGGAGATCAGCGCGATGCCGAGGCCCGCCATCACCGCCTGCTTGATGGTCTCATTCGAGGCGGAATCGATCCCGAGCTTGGCGCGCTTGATCATCACGCCGGACATGAACTCCTCGAACACCGTGCGGGTGCCGGAGCCCTCCTCCCGCACGAGGAAGGATTCCTCGGACAGATCCGCCCGCGTCAGCCCGGAGCGGCCGGCGAGGCGATGGCCGGGCTGGGCCACCAGCACGAGGGGATGCGCGCCGAAGGTCTCCGCCTCGATGGCGAAATCACGCGGCGGCCGGCCCATGATGGCGAAATCGATGGCGTAGTTGCGAAGAGCCTCCACCGTGTCGCCACGGTTGCCAACGGCGAGGTTGATCTCAACGGCGGGGTTCTGGGCGCAGAACCCAGCGATCACCTGGGGAGCGAAATACTTCGCCGTGGACACCACTCCCATCGCGACGCGCCCGCCGCCGCCGCCCTTGAGGATCTCCAGGCGCTCGGCGCAGGTCTCCAGCACCGTGTTGATGCTGTCGATCGCCCACAGCATCTCGCGCCCGGCATCGGTGGGTTTCAGTCCGGTCGGCGTCCGGTCGAACAGGAGGAGGCCCGCTTCCTCCTCCAACTGCCGGATGCGGGCATAGAGAGCGGCCGAGGTGACGTTGAGCTCCTGGGCGGCCCGCGTCATGGTGCCGAGGCGGGAGACGGCGGCGACGGCCTGGAGCTGTTTCAGAGAGAGGTTGCGCATCCGGCTTTTCTAGTTTTTTTGGGAGTGCCCGCAAGTTTTTTCAGAATTCCTTGTGGGGAGGGTTTGCCTGCTGCAGGCTCCCTATTAAGCCCGATCCAGGCGCCGAGCGATGGACGATGACGGGCGCTTGACGGCGGAGCGAACCGGGGGTTTCTCCGGCCTCCACACTGGCAAGGGGATGGGAAATCATGTCGGCAGGATCTCTGGAGATCGGCGCCCACCTCGATGACTGCCTTGCGCAAGCCGTGGCGGCGGATGGCCGGCTGGCGGACGTGGCCGCGGTGGTCGCCGCCTGTGCCTCTGCGGCCGTCGACATCAGCGCGGTGATCGGCCGCGGTGCGCTCGGCGGCGATCTCGCTGCGCAGGGCGAGCACAACAGCGATGGCGACGTCCAGAA
>NZ_CAXUJR010000034.1:5689-12019 GCF_964251405.1 uncultured Methylobacterium sp. | reverse complement strand
CATCGCCTCCTTCACCGATCCCGGCACCGTTCAACTCGCGGCGGGCTTCGTCACCTACGGACCGGCGACGTCCCTCGTCCTGACGCTCGGGGCCGGCACGCAGATCTATACCCTAGACCGCGACATCGGCGTCTTTCGCCTGACTCATGCGGCGCTGGCGGTACCGGCCCAGAGCCATGAATACGCGATCAACGCCTCGAACGCGCGCCACTGGGACACTCCCGTCAAGGCCTATATCGAGGACTGCCTGCGTGGCGCCGAAGGGCCGCGCGACCGCGACTGCAACATGCGCTGGCTCGGCTCCCTGGTGGCGGACGCACAGCGCGTGCTGATGCGCGGCGGCGTCTTCCTCTATCCCGGCGACAGCCGGAAGGGCTACGCCCAGGGGCGGCTACGCCTCCTCTACGAGGCTGCACCCGTCGCCATGCTGATGGAGCAGGCCGGTGCCGGCGCGACCGACGGCGAGCGCCGCATCCTCGACATCGCGGCGACCTCGATCCACGAACGCGTGCCCCTGGTCTTCGGCTCGGCCGAGGAGGTGACCACGGTCGCCACCTATTATGGCGGGCGCAACCCGGCGGCGGGCCGCTCACCCCTGTTCGGTCATCGCGGCCTGATCCGGAACTAGGGACCATCAGGGCAGGTCGGTCAGCGAACGAACATGTCGGCGCGTCATCCCATCATCTCGGTCACCGGCTCCTCGGGGTCCGGCACCACCTCGGTGCGCAACACCTTCGAGCAGATTTTTCGCCGCGAGGACGTGAGCGCCGTCTATATCGAGGGCGACGCGTTCCATGCCCTCGATCGCAACGCCATGCGCAAGGCGATGGCGGAGGAGCCGACGCTCAGCCACTTCGCGCCGCGCGCCAATCTCCTTCCGGAGCTGGAGGAGGTGTTTCGCCGCTACGGCGCATCCGGCGGCGGGCGCACCCGGCACTACGTCCACGATGCGGCGGCGGCCGAGTGCTACGGTACGGCGCCCGGGACGTTCACTCCGTGGGAGGAGTTCCCGGCGGGCTCCGACCTCTTATTCTACGAGGGCCTGCACGGCTGCGTCGTCGACGACAACGTCGATCTCGCCCGCTATGCCGACCTCAAGATCGGCGTGGTGCCGGTGATCAACCTCGAATGGATCCAGAAGCTGCACCGGGACCGCTCGTTCCGCGGCTATTCCACCGAGGCCGTCACCGACGTGATCCTGCGGCGGATGCCCGATTACGTTCAGACGATCTGCCCGCAATTCACCTGGACCGACATCAACTTCCAGCGCGTGCCCACGGTCGACACCTCGAACCCGTTCATCGCCCGCTGGATTCCCACGGCCGACGAATCCCTCGTGGTCATCCGGTTCAAAGACCCGCGCGGCATCGACTTCGCTTATCTGATCTCGATGATCCAGGGCAGCTTCATGAGTCGGGCCAATTCCATCGTCATCCCCGGTGGCAAGCTCGATCTCGCGATGCAGCTCATCCTGACGCCGATCATCATGCAGCTCGTGGAGCGCAAGCGCCGGATGGCGTGAGGGCGACGCCCATTGACCCAAGGTTTCCCATGACCCGCCCCATCATCGCGCCCTCCATCCTCTCGGCGGATTTCGCCAAGCTCGGCGAGGAAGTGCGCGCCGTCGACGCGGCCGGCGCCGACTGGATCCACCTCGACGTCATGGACGGGCATTTCGTGCCCAACCTCACCTTCGGCCCGGGCGTCGTGAAGGCGCTGAGGCCGCACAGTCGGAAACCCTTCGACGTCCACCTGATGATCGCCCCGGCCGACCCCTATCTCGTCGCCTTCGCGGAGGCCGGCGCCGACGCCATCTCGGTCCATGTCGAGGCCGGCCCGCACATCCACCGCTCGCTGCAGACGATCCGGGCCTTGGGCAAGCGCGCCGGAATCGCGCTCAACCCCGGCAGCCCGGCCGCGCTGGCCGAGCCGCTCATCGACCTCGTCGACCTCGTCGTCGTCATGAGCGTCAACCCGGGCTTCGGTGGCCAGAGCTTCCTGCACTCGACGCTGGAGACCGTGGCGCGGATCCGCGCCATGGCGGCGGGCCGCGAGATCGACATCGAGGTCGATGGCGGCATCTCGGCCGAGACCGTGGGCCTCGCCGCCGCCGCCGGGGCGAACGCCTTCGTGGCGGGCAACGCGGTCTTCCAGGGTGGCCCGGCCGGCTATGCCGAGCGCATCGCGGAGCTCCGTGCCGGCGCGCAGGGTCACGGCCGCGGCGAGACGCTGTCATGTTGAGAGCGCTGATCTTCGACGTCGACGGGACGCTCGCCGAGACGGAAGACCTCCACCGCCAAGCCTTCAACCGGGCCTTTTCGGAGATGGGCCTCGACTGGGTCTGGTCACCCGCCACCTATGCGGACCTCCTCAGCGTCATGGGCGGCAAGGAGCGGCTGGCCCATTACGTGGAGACGGAGCAGGCCGCGAACGCCGACGCGTTGCGCCCGCACATGGCCGAGATCCACGCGCGCAAGACGCGCATCTACGGCGACCTCGTCGAGGCCGGGCAGCTCGCCTTGCGCCCCGGCATCGCCCGCCTCGTCGCGGAGGCGAAGGCCGGCGGCGTGCGCCTCGCGGTAGCCACGACGACCAGCCGGCCCAACGTCGACCGCCTGCTCGCCGTGAACTTCCGCCACGGCAGCGAGGCGGTCTTCGACGCCATCGCGTCCGGCGACGAAGCCGAACGCAAGAAGCCGGCGCCTGACGTGTTCACGCTGGCGCTGGAGCGTCTCGGCGTCGCGCCGTCCGAGGCGATCGCCTTCGAGGATTCCGCCGCCGGAATCCGCTCGGCGCGCGATGCCGGGCTTCCCGTCATCGCCACGCGCAGCCGCTACACCGAGAGCCATCGCCTGGAAGGTGCCTTCTCGGCGATCTCCGATCTCGGCGAGCCTGGACAGCCGCATCGACACATCGACGGCGTCGCTTGGCCGGACGGCGTCGTCACCCTGGCGGCCCTGCAGGCGTGGTATGCGGCTCGGGGCGCCTGACCGGCCGAGCCGACCCCTTAGCTTCGCCATGAGCTTTGCCATCAGCTTTGCCATCAGCCTGGCCATGAGCCTTGCGCGGAAACAGCGTCAGGCCCGCCAGTGCCCCGAGCACCGCCGCGAGACCGAGCCAGCCGGACGGGCCGGCCTTGCGCTCTGCATTCGCCCTGCTGTCCATGCCCGTCATCTCCGCGTTGCCACTGCGCGCGCAAGCGGCCTATAACCCGCGCCATCCCCAACGTGACGGCGTCGAGGAAGGGTCCCGGAGGGCCCCGGCCTCCGCCGCAATCGAGTTCGAAGGTCACGCCATGGCCGGCCATTCCCAGTTCAAGAACATCATGCACCGCAAGGGCCGCGTCGACGCGGTCCGCTCCAAGCTGTTCGGCAAGCTCGCCCGCGAGATCACCGTGGCGGCCAAGCTCGGCCTGCCGGACCCTGCCATGAACGCCCGCCTGCGCGCCGCGATCATCGCGGCCCGCGCCGAGAACGTGCCCAAGGACAACATCGACCGCGCCATCAAGAAGGCGTCGGGCGCCGACAGCGAGACCTACGAGGAAATCCGCTACGAGGGCTACGGCCCGGGCGGTGCCGCCCTCATCGTCGAGGCGCAGACCGACAACCGCAACCGGACCGCGAGCGACGTGCGCTCCGCCTTCACCAAGGCCGGCGGCAACCTCGCCGAGACCGGCGCCGTCGCCTTCATGTTCGAGCATGTCGGCCTCGTGGCCTTCCCGGCCGCGGTCGCCGATGCCGACGCGATGCTGGAGGCGGCGATCGAGGCCGGGGCCGACGACGTGCGCTCGGACGAGGACGGGCACGAGGTCACCTGCGCGCAGGACTCCTACGGCGAGGTCTCGAAGGCCCTGGAGGCCCGCTTCGGCGAGCCGAGCCGCACCGCCCTGGTCTGGAAGCCGCAGACCCCGATCACGGTCGACGACGAGACCGGCGAGAAACTGATCCGCCTCGTGGAGGTCATCGAGGACCAGGATGACGTCCAGAACGTCTACGTGAACTTCACGCTGTCCGACGCGCTGATGGCGAAGCTCGCGGGGTAACCTGGCGCCCGCCCCCCTCTGCGGGAAAGGGGAGGTATCGGGTTCCTGCGCGCGAGGCGGGCCTTTGCGGGCTTGGCGCTCTCCCAAGCCCGTGCGCTCGTTCGGCTGCGATCAGCAGCGGCGTCGCTTCACCGCCGCTTCATCGCGAAGCGGCAGACGCACCACGCCAAGATCAGCAGCGGCACCGTCAGCGCGAGCCACGAAACCGGCTGACCGATCTCCTCGACCAGCAGGGCGCTCAGCAAGCCCGCCACCGTGAGAACCGCGATCAGGGCAGGAACGGCGAAGACGCGCGTCACGCCACGTCCGCAAGCCTGGTGCAGGTGGAGTGCGCCGCCTTCGTCGCACGCCGGCGCGACCACCACAGGTAGAGCCCGCTCCCCAACACCACGATGCTCACGATGTCGAGGACCGACCAAATGATCTTGATGGGCAGGCCGCCGTAATCGCCGAAATGCAGGGGCTGCGAAAACAGGATCGCGGTGAGGTACCACGGCAGGTGCCGGGTCTCCGCCATGGCCCCGGTGGCGGCATCGAGGAGGACGGGCTGGAGCAGGCGCGAGGTCAGCGGCGTCATGCCCCGCAGGAAGACGCCGTAATGGCTCGCCGTGCTGAAGCCGGAGCCCGGAAAGGCGATGAAGGCCGCCTCCATGCCCGGTGCGGCCGCTCGCGCCGCCGCCAGCACGGCGTCGAGGGAGGCAGTCGCAGCCGCTGCCGGCCCGTTCCGATGATCCGCGATCATCGCATTCAGTTCGGTCGCCTTCCAGCGTCCGATCAGCGGCTCGGAGAGGGTGTTGATCACACCCGTCAGCCCCACCACGGCAAGCCATGTCGCGGTGACGATGCCGGTAAGGTTGTGGAGGTCGAGCCAATTGGTGCGGCGCCTGTTCCGGATCGTCCCGAAGGCGAGGCGCCGGGTGAAGGGCCAATAGAGGACGACGCCCGACACGATCGCCGCCACGAGTAGGGCACCCATGGCGCCGAGGAAGAGCTTGCCGGGCAAGCCCGCGAACATGTCGACATGGAGCCGCAGCACGACCTGCATCACGGCGCTCGTCGCCGGTCCGAGTTTTTGCGCCCGCGCGGCGTCGTAGTTCACGGTGATCGAGTCGTTGGGATGGGCGTCGGCCGCGCCGTTGAGGATGACGAAGGCCCGGGCCGGATCATGCCCGTCCCAGCCGATATACTGGATCACCCGGCCGGGATGGTCGGACAGCGCCGCTGCCGCGAGGCGGTCGACGGAGGCTGGGGTGCCGTCCGCCATGGCAGCGGGGGCAATGATGCCGAGTGCCTCGTCGATCTCGTGATGAAAGATCAGCGGCAGCCCGGTGAGGCAGAGCAGCAGCATGAACACGGTCGAGACGAGGCTCGACCAGGTGTGGACCCAGGCCCAGGCGCGGATCGTGGCGGGCTTCACGCGCTCAGCCCCTCACCAGCGGTAGCCGAGGCTGGCGGTGATACGGCGCTGCTCGCCGTAGAAGCACGCATTGGCGGTCGAGCAGGAGGACACGAAGCGGCGGTCGCCGGCGTTCTGGATGTTGAGGGCCGCGCGCCAGCCGGCGTGCTCGTAGTGGATGGCAGCATCGAAGAGCACGTACTCGGACACCCGCAGGGTGTTGGCGACGTTGGCGAAGGAATCGCCGACGTAGCGCACGCCGCCACCGAAGCCGAAGCCTTTCCACTCGCCGTAGGGGATCGTGTAATCCCCCCAGAGCGAGGCGAAGGTCTGCGGGATACCCACCGGCACCTTGCCGAGGTCGAGGCTGGTGCCCTCTACGGTCTTAAGGTCGTAGCTCGTCACGGCCGCCACGACGCTGAGGCCTTCGGCGAGGTTGGCGGTGAACGAGGCCTCGACGCCACGCGAGCGCACCGCGCCGACCTGGATGTTGGTGAAGATGTTGTCCGGGTTCGGGGTCAGCACGTTCGAGCGCTGCAGGTCGAACGCCGCCACGGTGAAGAAGCTGTTCCAGCTGACCGGCTGGAACTTGGCGCCGACCTCGATCTGGTCGCCGCGGTCCGGCTTGAACGGATTGCCGGCCGCATCCGTCCCCACCGTCGGGTTGAACGAGGTGCCGTAGGTGACATAGGGCGCGAGCCCGTTGTCGAAGTTGTAGATCAGCCCGAGCCGGCCGGTGAAGGCCTGGTCGTCGCCGCGCACCGCCGTGCCCGCGAGCTTGTTGACGACGTCGTTGGTGACGAAGTCCTGCCGGCCGCCGATGAGGAAGGTCAGCCGCTCGGTGAGCCTGATCTGATCCTGGGCGTAGAGGCCGAGCTGCTGCAGGTTCTGG
>NZ_CAXUJR010000034.1:3872-5589 GCF_964251405.1 uncultured Methylobacterium sp. | reverse complement strand
CTCGGTGAGCCTGATCTGATCCTGGGCGTAGAGGCCGAGCTGCTGCAGGTTCTGGGTGGTGACGAGGTAGGGCAGCGGGCGGGCCGAGGCCTGGAAGTAGCGCGGCGACAGGATGTTGACCGACGGGACAGGGAAGGTCGAGGCCTGATTGTCGAACAGGCTGTAGTTCTTGTAGTCGATCCCCATCAGCACGGTGTGGCCGAACAGCCCGTCCGAGAACCTCGCCTCGGCCTGGTTGTCCACCGCGAAGGTGCCGGCATGTGGCGTCGTGAGGAAGCCGTAGCGGCTGAGATTGGTCTGCGTGGTGTCGCCCGAGACGTAGTCGTTGCCGACGTAGCGCTGGTCGCGCACCTCGGTGAAGGCGTAGCGAAGGTTCTGGCGCACCGTCCAGACGTCGTCGATATGGGTCTCGAACTCGTAGCCGACATTGGCCTGGTTGCGGCTGTAGCCGTCGACGAGGGGGTCGCTGGCGTTGAACCGGCGGCCGATACGCAGGCCGAGCGCCTGCGGCCGGACGGTACCGACATAGGGCAGGAACTGGGCGACCCCGCCGGCCTCGTCGCGCTGGAAGCTCGTGAGCAGCGTGAAGGTCGTCGCTCCGTCCGGCTTATAAGTCAGGCTCGGTGCGATGTAGTAGCGGTCCTCCGCCGCCAGGGCGACCTGCGCGTCCGACTTCTGCAGCCGGCCGGTGACCCGGTAGAACCAGTGTCCCGAGGGATCGGCCGGGCCGCCAACGTCGAAGGCGGTGTAGATCTGGTTGAACGATCCGCCTCCGACCTCGATGTACCGCAGTGGATCGAGGGGCGGGCGCTTCGAGACGATGTTGACGAGGCCGCCCACCGGGCTGCCGCCGAACAGCGTGGCGGAGGGGCCACGCAGGACCTCGATGCGCTCCGCGCCGAAGGCGTCGACCTTGTAGTTGGCGAAACCCGTCTGGAAGAGCTGCAGCTCGTCGCGGTACAGCCCGCCCTCGGTGGCCGAGAATCCGCGGATCAGGAACCAGTCGACCCGCGGGTCCTGGCCGAACTGGTTGGCGAAGATGCCGGGCGTGTAGCGCACGGCCTCTGACACGGTCTGGGCGTTCTGCGCACGGATCTGCTCGGTGCCCACCACGCTGATCGATTGCGGCGTGCGGATCAGCGGCGTGTCGGTCTTGGTGGCGGTGGCGCTGGTGGTCGCGACGTAGCCGCGAACCGGACCCCTCGGACTCTCCCTCAGGGTCTCGACCCCGCCGGCCGCACCGGCCCCTCCGGACGCACGGCCGTCGCCCTGGACGCCGATCTCATCGAGGGTCACGCCGCTCGCCGCGGGCGCGCGGGTCGGTTGAGCCTGGGCCAGGCCACTGACAGCGGAAGCGATGCCGCCAGGGCCGTGCAGCGCAGGGCGTCGATGGCGAAGCATCGCGCGAGGCAGGGAGGCAGCATGACGAGGCTCCGGAATCGGCAGCCGAACGGGCACCGAGATGGCGAGCGGCTCCGGCCCTCTACTTTTGAATTAGACTAAACTACTGTAGAATAAGGCAAATTCGACTGAGGTTCTAGGAGCGACGCTCGCGAAACACAAGCCACGTCAAAGCCTGAGGTGGGATCGCGGCCGCCTTCGCGACATCCGGGCAACACCACCCAAGCCGCTTTGGCTTTCTTTGCGTTCACGCTATGTCTCTCGACTGCGCCGACCACGCGCATCAGGGACACCGATGGCAACCCCGACCTCCACC
>NZ_CAXUJR010000034.1:0-3772 GCF_964251405.1 uncultured Methylobacterium sp. | reverse complement strand
TCGACTGCGCCGACCACGCGCATCAGGGACACCGATGGCAACCCCGACCTCCACCCGCATCCTCGGCATCGATCCGGGCCTTCGCCGCACCGGATGGGGGGTGATCTCGGTGATCGGCGCCAAGCTCACCTTCGTCGAATGCGGAGTCGTCACGTCGGACGGTGATCTGCCTCTGGCCCTGCGCCTGCGCGAGTTGCACGAGGGCATCACCGGGGTGGTGCGCGACCTCGCCCCCGACGAGGTCGCGGTGGAGGAGACCTTCGTCAACAAGGACGCGCAGGCGACGCTCAAGCTCGGGCATGCCCGCGCCATCGCTCTCCTCGTTCCCGCACTCGCCGGCCTGCCGGTCTTCGAATACGCCGCAAACCTCGTGAAGAAGACGGTGGTCGGCTCGGGCCATGCCGAGAAGGCTCAGATCCAGGCCATGGTGAAGTTCCTGATGCCCAAGGCCACGTTCAAGACGGCCGACGCGGCGGACGCTCTCGCCATCGCCGTCACCCATGCCAGCCATCGCGGAAGGCAGGCGATCGTGCGCAGCCACGCAGCGCCAGCCAGCGGTCTCGCCGCCGCACGCATCGCAGCCGCCCTTGCCAAGGGTTGAGGCGCGGGGGAAGGGGACGATCGTTGAAGCGCCGGGCTCTCACGACCTGCTACGGAACGACGATGTCGGCCTGCCTGCGCGCCCAGATCGGACGCTCGGAGCGAAGGAGCGCGATGGTGAGGCCCGACAAGGTCAGGACATCGCAGGTAAGCCCGAAGACCGAGCCGACGAGGAGGTTATGTCCCGCCCAGGCCAGGCTGGCACCGAGGAACAGGCCGCGCATCACGCGGGCGTCGCCCTGCAGGCGCGCCGTGGTCGCCAGCAGGGCGCCGAGCCCGGCGCAGGCCGAGGGCCAGCCGTTCCAAGTCGTCAGCGTGAGCCACGCCGCCACGAGGCTCGTCGCGGCGAACAGCGGCGCGACGAAGGGCGCTCGCCGTTCAGGTCCGATGGCCTGGGCCGAGACGAGGTTCTGCACCACCGAAATGACGCACATCGCCGTGCCGGTGAGCGCGCCGAGGTTGAGGAAATGAACGCCGAAGCAAGCTGCGCAGGCCGCCGAAGCGAGCAGCATCCAGCTCCGTCGCGGCATGATTCCGGCAGCAAAGCCGAGACAAAGGCCGGCCATGCCGAAGATGTCGAGATGAGCCTGGGCGGCGTTCCAAGATGCTTCGACGAGTTCGGCGGCCGTCATGGTCTGTGCTCGACGGGCGCCCATCGCGCCTGATGTCTTCGAGGCCGTATTCCGCGATGGTAACTGGCTCGTTAACGGCGGGATCGCGTGCGCCTGGCTGTGGCGCGGGCGCCATACCGGACCGGATGGTGACCGGCGAGGGAGGGGCTGGGAGGACGAGCTGGGTCGGATCGGCAGATCGGGACGATCGGGCCGCCGGTGGCGTCCGGCGCTGCGGGCCTGTAGGCAGCCTCTCGGCCCCGGCGCTTTCGGCGCACAGGCCTTCTCCCCGGCACGGACCCAGGCGATGATCGGCAAGCTCAAGGGCGTCGTGGATTCCTTCGGAGAGGATTTCGTCATCCTCGACGTCAATGGCGTCGGCTACGTCGTGCATTGCTCGGCCCGCACGCTGCAGCGCCTCGGCAAGGAAGGCGAACCCGCCACCCTCTCCATCGACACGCATGTCCGCGAGGACATGATCCGCCTCTACGGCTTCCGCTCGGATGCCGAGCGCGAGTGGTTCCGCCTGCTCCAGGGCGTGCAGGGGGTGGGCGCCAAGGTGGCCCTCGGCGTGCTCTCGGTTCTGGAGCCCGGTCCGCTCGCCACCGCCATCGCCACCGGTGACCGCACGGGGATCAGCCGGGCGCCCGGCGTCGGCCCTAGGCTCGCTGCCCGCCTGGTGGCCGAACTGAAGGACAAGGCTCCCGCCTTCGCCGCACTCGACCCGTCCGTGATCGCGCTCGCCGGCGCGGTGGAGGATCGCACCGCGCCGCAGGCCACTGCGGATGCAGTCTCGGCGCTGGTCAACCTCGGCTACGCCCCGGTCCAGGCCTCGGGCGCCATCGCCGCGGCCCTGCGCGAAGCCGGGGAGGGGGCCGAGGCCAAGGTGCTGATCCGGCTTGGCCTGCGCGAGCTTGCGCGCTGAAAAGGCTTGAGTTAAGTTGTTGAGAATAAAGCAGTTTTCAATAATTCTAAAAAGACGGGCAAGTGGATGTCGGTGCTGAGAAAAGGACTGCGCACAAGTATCTCGTCCGCCTTACGTGCCGCCTGGTTCGGCTAGGAGCGGCGCGATGATCGTCTGTTCCTGCAACGTCCTGTCCGACGGCGCCGTGCGCGCCTGCCTCAACCGCGGCTCCGATTGCCCGCGCACGCCGGCTCAGGTCCATGCCTGCCTCGGCTGCAGCCCCAAATGCGGCCGATGCGCCCGGACCATTCGCGCCATCATGGAAACCGCGCTCGCCGATGCCGCGCATGCCTGCTCCACGGGTTGCGCAACGGGCTGCTCTCTGGTCAAGGTCGCGCAGGCGGAGGAGGAGATCGCCGCGTGAGCCACCGCTCGCCCGTCTCCTGATCCGCGCCGGCGTTTTCAGGGAGACGGGTCGTGAAGGGTGATGCCAAGGTCGTCGAGTACCTCAACCGGGGCCTGCGCAGCGAGCTGACCGCGGTCAGCCAGTACTGGCTGCATTTCCGCATGCTCAACGATTGGGGCTACATCGACCTCGCCAAGTTCTGGCGCAAGGAATCGATCGAGGAGATGAACCACGCGGACCGCTTCGTCGACCGCATCCTGTTCCTCGACGGCTTCCCCAATCTGCAGGAACTCGATCCGCTGCGGATCGGCCAGAACGTCGAAGAGATTATCTCCTGCGATCTCGCCGCCGAGAACGAGGCGCGCGCGCTCTACCTCGAAGCGGCGAAGTACTGCGACTCGATCAACGACCGCGTCTCGAAGCGGCTGTTCGAGGACCTGGCCGAGGACGAGGAGGGCCATATCGACTTCCTCGAGACGCAGCAGACCCTGATCCAGCAGATCGGCCTGCCGCTCTACGCTCAGCGACACATCGGCGGCCTCGAGCCGATCGCGCCGGAAGCCGAGTAGACCCGTCCCCGGCGTCCGTCAGTCGGCGATCACCCTGCGGTAGATGTCCCGCAGGGTGAGCGACGCGCCGATGGCCGGCAGATCGAGGGTCGCGTCGAGGCCGTCGAGGGCGCGATACCCGTTCCAGGTGCCCTCCGTCCGGTCGAACGCTTCCACACGCGCGCGGTCGCGGGTGACGAGGACGTAGTGCTGCAGCGACGCGAGCTGCTGGTAGACGCGCCACTTCTCGAAACGGTCGCGCGCCTCGGTGCCCGGCGAGAGCACCTCGAACAGGACCTTGGCGTCGTCGACCGAGGTCGCGCCGGGTTCGAGGTCGCCGCAGACCACGAGCACGTCCGGCAGCATCGCCGCGTCGAGCGCCCGGTTCTTCATGAAGAACGTTTCGGTGAAGGTCTGGCAGGACGAGCCATCGCTGCGGAAACCCCGTTCGAGGTTGAAGGCGATGTTCTGGACGATCCGTGCGTGCTCCCACCGCGCGCCGACCATCATGCGCACGACCCGGCCGCCGATCAGCTCCCAGCGTTCGTTGCGCGGCTTGTCGGCGAGCATCTCCTCGAAATCGTCGAGGCTCATCATCTCGAACTGTTGGGAGGCGTCGCCCATGGTGAGCCCTCGTGCCGGAAGTCCCTGCGCGGGAGTGTAGCGCGACGGGGCCTCTGGCGCGAGCGCGCCGGCAGGCGCG
>NZ_CAXUJR010000033.1:3038-32594 GCF_964251405.1 uncultured Methylobacterium sp. | reverse complement strand
CCGTCATCGCCGCGCGCCATCTGCAGGATCTGGCATGACGAGCCGACCCTCGGGTCCCCGTCGACGGCCATAGGCGCCCTTTCGGCGCTTCAGCGACGTCTGCCAAAGCCTCGAACCCTCACCTCGCTTCTCCGTCAGGTGCGTGGTCGCACACAATGATTGCGCGCAATCGGCTTTTGCCATGCAAAAACCCCGGACAGCCTACGAACCATGCTGGCAAGAACACGCGAAAGACGTCAGATTTTAGTATAATAGTCCTAAAAGATCCGGCGGTGGGTCAGACTGAGACTTTGCATCCCCTCCCTACTGCGACAGATCGCTTGCAACGCAACTCTCGGAACGCCGGAGAGCGCCCCGGCTTCTCTCCGCAGATCCGCGACGGATGGCCTGCCCGCAATGGCCGATCGGTCGGCGGACTGAAATCAGATCTTCAAGGACATCGAGACTCCCATGCGTACCTTCACCCTCACCCTCGTCGCCGCCGTGCTGAGCACCACCGCCGCGCTCGCGCAGTCGCCGTCCGGGAACGTCGGCCAGCCGGAGCGTGGCGTACCGCAGGCCGGCCAGACGACGCGGGGACCCATCGACAATCCCTCGACCTACGGCGTCTATCGCAATGCCGACCGTCCGGTGCTCGTGGACCCGGACGTGACCGGCACGGTGATCGACGGCCCCTATCGCTCCAACAGCGAAGCGATCGTCGAGGATTCGGCGAAGGGCGGCAATGCCGAGCAGACCAACCGGATCGTGCCGAACCTCGGAACAACGTCCGGCGGCCCGCGGTTCTAAGATCGCGAGAACGATGTGAACCGGCGGCGGGGCGAAAGCCCCGCCGTTTTCGTTTGCGTCGCCGAACGTGGTGCTGGCCATCGAGCCAAGGTCGGGTCAAGATCGCGCGATGCACGACCGATCCACGGATGACGGCGACCGCGTGGAGATCACGCCAGAGATCCTGCTCAAGGCCTACGCGGCCGGAATCTTTCCGATGGCGGAGGATGCCGACGACCCGGCCATCTACTGGGTCGAACCGCGCGCCCGCGGGATCCTCCCGCTCGCCGGTTTTCACGTCGGCAAGCGCCTTGCACGAACGGTGCGCAGCGACGCCTTCGAGGTCCATGTCGACCGCGACTTCGACGGCGTCATCTCAGGTTGCGCCGCGCCGCGCCGCGATGCCGAGCGAACCTGGATCAACGGCCGAATCCGGGAACTCTACGGGGCCCTGTTCGACCAAGGCCACGCCCATACCGTAGAGGTCTACGAGCAAGGCTGTCTGGTCGGCGGCCTCTACGGGGTTTCGCTCGGGGCCGCCTTCTTCGGGGAGAGCATGTTCCACACCGTGCGCGACGCCTCGAAGGTCGCCCTCGTCCATCTCGTGGCGCGGTTGCGGGCGGGCGGCTATCGCCTCGCCGACACCCAGTTCGTCACCGACCATCTTCTGCAGTTCGGGGCGGAGGAGGTCCCGCGCCATATTTACAAGCGGCGTCTCGCCGACGCGATCGCGGCCGACGCCGACTGGACGGTCTGGCCGATCGACAATCCGACCCCGGGGTCGCAGGCGCTTGCCGCGCTGGGCCGTTAGGCCTTGCCGTCAGCGGCTTGTGTCGAACGCCATGCGCAGGCTGAGACCGCCGAGCACGCCGCCCATCAGCCAGCGCTGAACGTTCAGCCATACCGGCCGGCTGGCGAGGAAGCCGGCGATCGACCCTGCCGCCAACGCGACCATGGCGTTCACGCCGACACTGATCGCGATCTGGACCGTGCCGAGCACGAGGGTCTGTGCCAGGACGCTGCCGTGGTCGGGCACGACGAAATGCGGCAGCAGCGCCAGGTAGAGCATCGCGATCTTCGGGTTGAGGAGGTTGGTCAGGAACCCCATCGCGAACAGCCGTACCCGGCTGTCGGCCGGCAGATCCCGCACCTGGAACGGCGAGCGGCCGCCTGGGCGCAGAGCCGACCAGGCGAGCCAGCCAAGATAGAGCGCGCCGGCGATCCTAAGGGCGTCGTACGCGTAGGGTACCGCCATGACGAGGGCCGTGATGCCCAACGCCGCGCACAGCATGTAGAACACGAAGCCCAGCGCGACGCCGCCTAGCGAGACGAGGCCCGCGGCCCGGCCCTGGCAGATCGAACGCGAGACGAGGTAGGCCATGTTTGGCCCCGGCGTCAGGACCATGCCAAGGGAGACGGCCGCGAAAGCGAGGATCGTTGCGGCGTCCGGCACGGAACCCTCTATCGGAAGATCTGGTCGAAGATCGATTGCGGCTGGGGCGGTGGCGCCGGCGCCGGGCCCTCGTTGTTGGGGAAGAATTTTCGCGATGGCTTCTGTTTCGGCTGGACCGGAACGCCGCGTGGTGCCTCGACGTCGAGCTGGCCATTCGGATTGACCTGCTGCGCCGTGCGGGTCGCGTCGTCCCTGCGCGCCGCGCGCTTGGGCTTCTCGGGCCGGGCCGCCATCACCGGCACGTCCTCCTGCTCGCGCGCCTCGGCGATGATGTCGGTGCCGCCCTTACAGTCGACGACCCAGACATCGTAGATCGGGTGCTCGATGGCATGCAGGCCGGGGCTCGCCGCAAATTGCCAGCCCGTGAAGATGCGCCGGTACTTGTTGTCGAGCGTGACCTCGTCGACCTCGAGGAAGGCCGTGGTCTTCGGGCTCTCGGTGGCCGGCCGGCTGTAGCAGACCCTCGGGGTGAGCTGCAGCGCACCGAACTGAACCGTCTCGTCGACCGCCACTTCGAACGACACGATGCGCCCGGTGATCTTGTCGAGACCGGAGAACACCGCGGTCGGATTCTTGATCTTGTCGGCGTAGCCCGGCCCGCCGAGGAGGCAGACCATCCCGAGGAGGCTCGCCGACAACCGGGCCACTCCTCCGACGCTTGCAGCTTTCATGCGAATTCTCTCGGAAAGCGATTCTCGGGGCGACGCACGCATCGGTCGGATCCCCGGCGCTCAGTCTCGTCGTAGCTCCCTGTCATAGCGACAACGGTGTTGGAAAGAGGGCATGACCGAGGGTCGGCCAAGACGCCGACAGCGGCTGAAGTCGCGTCGGATCCTACCTGAGATTGCACGAACCGCGGCGTTCATCGATTGTTGCTCCGGTTCGCATGATTCGACCGGCGGTGATGGCGATGCCAGTCCAGGAGATTCCCGGCACCGGGACACTGCCCAATTTCGAGATCGGCCTGGCGCTGTCCGGAGCGATATCGGCTGGAGCCTACACGGCCGGTGTGATCGATTTCCTCGTCCAGGCCCTCCAGGCCTGGGAAGACAAACGCCCGGATGCGCCCGCGCGCCATGTGCGGATCAGGACGATTGCCGGAGCATCGGCGGGCACGATCACGGGCGCGCTCGGTGCCGTGGAACTGGCGCGGGGTCTGCGGCCCACGGCCCTGTCCGCTGAGGAGATCGGCCGGTCCCACCGGGAGGATGCCGTTCCATACCGGAAGATCCGCTGTGTCCTGCCGTCCCTCTATCGGACTTGGGTGACCCGCCCGCGGATGGTTGCCGATCGGAAAGGAGCGATGCGCTTTCTCGGCCTGGAGGATCTTGCGCCCGAGACCGAGCCGATGGCGACCAGAAGGCCTGTGGTCGTCAAATCCCTCCTCAATTCGATGCTGCTCGGTTCGCAGCCCAAACGGGAAACCGTCCGTTGCGATGGATCGCCTGGACCGCCCTCAAGATCCAGCGTGGGCGGATCCTCGAATTCGCGCGGATGGCGATCCTGGCCGACCTCGTCCGGCGCAACCAGATCGAGGAATGGGTTCTCCCAGACGGATTGATCCAGTGGGCGGAACGTCGGCCGGAGCCGGATGGCGGCACGCTGTACGGCTCCGACAACATGGGTGCCATCGTCGCCGAATTCGTGACGCTGACATTCGACTACCGAACCGTCCCGAGCATCGCGGCCGCTACCCACCTCGGCCCGGATTTCGTGCGACGAGCGATCGATCAACGCAAGGCCGGGGGCGACGACGAGCCCTATCGGGTGATCGACGCGGGGCGGGACGGAAACCAGCCTCTCTTTAGTCCTCGCCACGCGACGGCGGCCGGCCTATCGCTCGTGGCCCGTCATCGGGCGCGTCGCCAATTGTCTCGTTGCACCGCGGACTGAGTACAACTGGTCGTCGGCGGAGGCGTTGCTGCCGGCCCTAACCCCCGGGCGTCCACGGCACATAGTCCCCACCGGCGATCGGACGCCCACCCGGGTTCGATTGGGAGCCCTTTGGCCGATAGGCCTCCTCGGTGCCGGTGAGGTTCTCAACATGGGGCTTCTGCCAGTCTCGGGGCGTATAGGGCTCCTCGTTCGGAGCGACCTCGGCGTTGTGGCAGAGCCAGGCGCGCCAGCCGGGCGGGACCTTGGAGGCGTCGGCGTAGCCGTTATAGACGACCCAGCGCCGCTCCGTGCCCACCGATCGGTCGATCAGCGGTCCTTGCGCCTTGTAGTAGGTGTTTCCGGTCTCGTCGGTCCCGACGAGCTGGCCGCTGCGCGCAGTGTAGAGGGCGAGTGAGACGGTTTGACCGTTCCACCACGTGAAGATGCGCAGCAACGTGTCCTTGAGTGCCATCGCGTTCGCCTGAATCGGGGCTCGCGCCCGCCGCTTTCGAGAATGTGCGGACTATGGTGACGCGTCCCGGCGAAGTCCAGCCGGCCTCCGTGCCAACGCCAGCGTGCCAAGGCCGATGGTGCTGCCGAAATCCCACACCCTGCCGCCGTTAACCATGTCGACACCCCGGCATCGCCGCCGCTCCATGTGCGTCGCTGATTTTTCCGTCGCGAATCCGCAAGGCGAAAACAGGACTTATGGAGGGCCGCGCGATATCCACAGCTTTCGCGCACAGGACACTACATGTAGCGGGGAACATCGCCGGGACGCACCAGTTGTTGACGTGAAGGGGAGGGAGAGATAGCTTCCGGACGTCGCCGAAACGGTCGCGTCAGCCGGCGGTCCCTCACTCTTTCAGTCACGAAACACGGCTTGTCCGCGCCGCAGCGCGTGCATGCGCATGGTCGTCACTGACCCAGACAGCAACACGCCCGCCCTGGCGGTGCACCCGCCGGATCCCGGCGCAGGAGATGTGGTTACATGCGGTTCGAACGGCGTCACACCTCTGCCGGCCAGTCTCCCTATGCCGGCATCGCCTTCCGCAAGGCGCTCAGCGAGATCCGCAATCCCGATGGATCGGTCGTGTTCCGGCTGGAGGGTATCTCGGTGCCCGAGAGCTGGAGCCAGGTCGCCAGCGACGTGCTCGCGCAGAAGTACTTCCGCAAGGCCGGCGTACCCGCGCGCCTGAGGAAGGTGGAAGAGAACGACGTGCCGTCGTTCCTGTGGCGCTCGGTCGCCGACGAAGCGGCCCTGGCGGAACTCGCCGAGGACCAGCGTACCGGATCCGAGATCTCCTCTACGCAGGTGTTCGACCGGCTCGCCGGCTGCTGGACCTATTGGGGCTGGAAGGGCGGATACTTCACCTCGGAAGAGGACGCCTCCGCCTTCCTCGACGAGCTCCGCTTCATGCTCGCCAAGCAGATGGTGGCGCCGAACTCGCCGCAATGGTTCAACACCGGCCTGCACTGGGCCTATGGGATCGATGGTCCGAGCCAGGGCCACTATTACTGCGACTACCGCACCGGCGAGCTGACGCGGTCGGCCTCGTCCTACGAGCATCCGCAGCCGCATGCCTGCTTCATCCAGGGCGTGCAGGACGACCTCGTCAACGAGGGCGGCATCATGGACCTGTGGGTGCGCGAGGCCCGCCTGTTCAAGTACGGTTCGGGCACCGGCTCGAACTTCTCCATGCTGCGGGGCGAGAACGAGAAGCTCGGCGGCGGCGGCAAGTCGTCGGGCCTGATGTCGTTCCTCAAGATCGGCGACCGAGCGGCCGGTGCGATCAAATCCGGCGGCACCACGCGGCGCGCGGCCAAGATGGTCATTGTCGACATCGACCACCCCGATATCGAGCAGTACATCGACTGGAAGGTGAAGGAGGAGCAGAAGGTCGCCGCCCTCGTCACCGGTTCGAAGATCGTCTCGAAGCACCTCCAGGCGGTGATGAAGGCCTGCACGCAGTGCGAGGCCGAAGAGGATGCCTGCTTCGATCCCGAGCGCAATCCCGCCCTCAAGCGCGCCGTGAAGGCGGCCCGCAAGGAGAGCGTGCCGGACGGCTACACCAAGCGCGTCATCCAGTTCGCCCGCCAGGGCTTCACCAAGATCGACTTTCCCGTCTACGACACCGACTGGGATTCCGAGGCCTACCTCACGGTCGCCGGCCAGAACTCCAACAACTCCGTCTCGCTCACCGACGATTTCTTGCGCGCGGTGGACAGCGACGCCGACTGGGACCTGAAGGCCCGCACCACGGGCCGGACCACCAAGACCCTCAAGGCCCGCGAACTGTGGGACAAGATCGGCGAGGCGGCCTGGGCCTCGGCCGATCCGGGCCTGCACTTCAACACGACCATGAACGATTGGCACACCTGCCCGTCGGGCGGGCGGATCCGGGCCTCGAACCCGTGCTCCGAGTACATGTTCCTCGACGATACCGCCTGCAACCTGGCTAGCGCCAACCTGCTGACGATGTTCGATCGCGCCAGCGGCCAGTTCGATGTCGCCGCCTTCGAGCATCTCAACCGGCTCTGGACCGTCGTCCTCGAGATCTCGGTGCTCATGGCGCAGTTCCCCTCGAAGGAGATCGCCGAGCTCTCCTACCGGTACCGCACGCTGGGGCTCGGCTACGCCAATATCGGCGGGCTCCTGATGAGCATGGGGCTGCCCTACGACTCGCACAAAGGCCGTGCCATGGCCGGCGCGCTCAGCGCCATCATGACGGGCGTGGCCTATGCCACATCGGCCGAGATGGCCGGCGAACTCGGGCCCTTCGCGGCCTACGAGGAGAATGCCGACGCCATGCTCAAGGTGATCCGCAACCATCGCCGCGCGGCGCATGGCGAGGCGGAGGGCTACGAGTTCCTGAGCATCGCGCCGGTGCCCCTCGATATCGCCAACGTGCCCCAGGCCAATCTCGCCGAGCGCGCGAAGGCGGTGTGGGATCAGGCCCTGTCGCTCGGCGAAGAGCACGGCTATCGCAATGCCCAGGCGACCGTGATCGCGCCGACCGGCACGATCGGCCTCGTGATGGATTGCGACACGACCGGGATCGAGCCCGATTTCGCGCTGGTGAAGTTCAAGAAGCTGGCCGGCGGCGGCTACTTCAAGATCATCAACCGGGCGGTCCCCGACGCCCTGCGCTCGCTGGGCTACCGCGAATCCGAGATCGCCGAGATCGAGGCCTACGCGGTCGGCCACGGCTCGATGGGTCAGGCTCCCGCGGTCAACCCCGGCTCGCTCCGCGCCAAGGGCTTCACCGACGATAAGATCTCGGCGATCGAGGCAGGCCTGAAGTCCGCCTTCGACATCAAGTTCGTGTTCAACCGCTGGACGCTCGGCGACGACTTCCTCACGGACGTCCTCAAGGTACCGGCCGACAAGCTCGCCGATCCGACCTTCGAGATCCTGCCCTTCCTCGGCTACTCGCGAAAGGACATCGAGGCGGCCAACACCCATATCTGCGGGGCGATGACGCTGGAGGGAGCACCCTTCCTCAAGATCGAGCACTACGCGGTGTTCGACTGCGCCAACCCGTGCGGGCGCATCGGTAAGCGCTATCTCTCGGTGGAGAGCCACATCCGCATGATGGCGGCGGCGCAGCCCTTCATCTCCGGGGCGATCTCCAAGACCATCAACATGCCCAACGACGCCACGGTCGAGGATTGCAAGAACGCCTACCGGCTGTCCTGGACCCTCGCTCTCAAGGCCAACGCCCTCTACCGCGACGGTTCGAAGCTGTCGCAGCCGCTGAACTCCGCGCTCATCTCCGACGAGGACGACGATACCGAGGAGATGATCGAGGCCCTGGTCGCCCAGCCGGCGGCGGCCAAGGCGGCGCAACTCGCCGAGAAGGTGGTTGAACGGGTCATCGAGCGCGTCGAGCGTATCCGCTCGCGCGAGAAGCTGCCTGACCGCCGCAAGGGCTACACCCAGAAGGCGGTGGTCGGCGGGCACAAGGTCTATCTTCGCACCGGCGAGTACGAGGATGGCCGCATCGGCGAGATCTTCATCGACATGCACAAGGAGGGCGCCGCTTTCCGGAGCCTGATGAACAACTTCGCCATCGCGATCTCGATCGGCTTGCAATACGGCGTGCCGATGGAGGAATATGTCGACGCCTTCACCTTCACCCGCTTCGAGCCGGCGGGCTTCGTGCAGGGCAACGACGCGATCAAGAACGCGACCTCGATCCTCGACTACGTCTTCCGCGAACTCGCGATCTCGTACCTTGGCCGCATGGACCTCGCCCATGTCGACCCGTCCGAGATCGGCAACACGGTGATGGGCAAGGGCGAGGGCGACTCGACCCGCGGCAAGCCGGACCCGGTGGCGTCCGCCATCGTGTCGCGCGGCCTCGTTCGCGGCTCGGCCGACCGGCTCACCCTGATCCAGGGAGGCCCGGCCGGTGGGACGGTCGGTGTCGGCTCCTCGGGAGCCGGCGTGACGGCCCCGGCAGGCGGTGTGGTCCACGCGATGCGCGGTGCCACGGCCCTGAAGGCGGAGCCGGCTCAGGCTGGCCATGCCGAGGCTCTCGTGGCGAACCTGCCCTTCGCGAAGGCCGAGCGGAGCGTGTCGGATCGGCGCGCGGAGGCCAAGATGAAGGGCTACGTCGGCGAATCCTGCCCGGAATGCGCAAACTTCACGTTGGTGCGGAACGGGACATGCCTGAAATGCGACACCTGTGGCGGGACGACCGGCTGCTCGTGACCTTGAGGTCAGCTTAACCACAACGGTTCAACAAGTTCGCGCGGCCAACATCCGGGTGAGCAGTAGAAAATTAAATCTCGTCGTTCCGGGAAAATGATGGCAAAGGAGGCGATACCTTAACGGGATCGCCTCCTTTGTTGTACTGGAAGGAAAAATTACGTGTTTTCGATTGATCTATTAAATTACGGAGTAAATTGGTGAGACGTGAGCGCGCTACGACAACCCGTGCATTCGCTCGCATAGATCCATTTCGGTGAGGTCGAAAGCTGCGCCGGCGGCAGTGGCAATGAGATGCCTCCGGCGGCTGGGCCGATGCGAAGCCGCCGCGTGAAAAACGCGCGTGGGGATTTTGCCGTTGTACCTAACTGCCGAGGTCGGACGTTATGAAATGACTTGAGAATGCCGATTGCGATGCCGGGTATGCGTCGCGTCCGTCCGACACGACGAAAGGTCGATCATGCGACATGCAACCTGCACGCTCCTGGCTCTTGCCATGGTCGTTGCCCCGTTCACCGCAACGGCCGCCGGGTATGGGCGCGGTCCGCAGATCGGCGACGTCGAAGGGACGGGGAGCATTGGCGGACGTGCCCCGTGGAGCCGCGAATGGGAATACGATTCGGGTAGCGACCACGATCGCCGGTCGGAGTTGCCCTACTTTCAGCAGGGTCGCGGCCAGCAGACCGGCGGCCCAGCCCGGAACCTCCTGCCGGATGACGGCCTGCACATCGTCCCGCGCTGACCGCTCGACGTCAGCGGCGGCTCGCGCGCGAGCCGCAGGCGAAACGTACCGACGTCGACTGACGCTTCATGCGGGCAAAACGGGTCTGAATCGGCAGACGGAGGCCTCCGTCGTCAGGGCGCCACCCAGAGGCATGCGTCCGAACCACGAATCGTCAGGCACTCGAACGGCACACCGCCGATCATCGCGCGCTGGCTGACGTCGCCAAGTTCCGCCCGGGAGATTCGTCGGCAGCCGGGATGGGCCGATAAACGCTCACCTGCATCCGTCGACGAACGCGCGCCGGCCGTCAGCAGCCGCAGGGCAACGAGTGAGTCGCAGCCGATCACGTCCGGCGCCTGCGCCTGAGCCGACATCGGCGACGCGGCCGCCATCACGACGAGGACCATCCCGATCGCTGTCGACACAGCGTGCCGGTGTCGCGGCCGTCTGCCGGCCGTGCGGGAGATTGGCATGCGAAGGCATCCCGGGCTGATCGCGGTTGCTGCTCGAAGCCTCACCGCCGTGATTTCTCGGCGGGGGTGCTGGATTTGGGCGCCGGCGGGACGACCGGCACCACGGCGCCGGCATTCGTCCAGTGGCAGACGCTGGTCGCCTGAATGGCATGGCACTCGTAGGCACGATTGCCGAAGGCGACCCGATCGGCCACCGAGAGCACGCGGTCGTTGTCGAGGAGGATGCAGCCGAGATGGTCGGCCTTGGTGTCGGCCAAGATAGCACCGGCGGCGACCGGATCATCGCTCGCGCGGTGCATCAGGATGCGCAGGTTGGCGAGGGACGGGCATGCCGCCACCGGCAGCCCACGATTGGGTGCAGCGGACACCGGCGCCGTAGCCAGCATGATCTGAAAGGCAACGAGCACCCGGGCCGCTTCACGCATGACGACGTCGTATCATGGCCGAGCCGAACCTCGCCAGGGTCGGGGTCATCCGACCTCCCGCTGCAGCTTCGCGAAACGCTTGCGCGCTCGGTCGCGGCGCAGGCGCGACAGGCGCTCGATCCAGAAGATCCCGTCGAGCTGATCGACCTCGTGCTGGATGCAGGCGGCCTCGAAACCATCGCTGGTGCGCTCGTGCTCGGCGCCGTCGACATCGCAGAAGGTCAGGCGGATGCTCGCCGCCCGTTCGACGCCTTCGCGGATGCCTGGCATCGAGACACTGCCCTCGTCGTGGAGGACCCGGTCGGCCGACGCCCAGATGATGATCGGGTTCACGTAGGTCTGCAGCGCTGCGCCCGGCTCCATCTGGAGGACGACGATCCGTTCGAGCAAGCCCACATGCGGCCCGGCGAGGCCGATGGCAGCGACGCGCTGAAGGGTTCGGGCCAGGCCGGCAGCACGTTCTCGCAGGGCAGAATCGAACGTCGAGACCGGGCTCGCCACGGCGGCGAGACGTGGATCGGGATAGAAGACGAGGCGGTCGTCGATCATCTCACCTCCATTGTGGACGCCGCTGCGGTCCCGTCCGAGCGACGGCTTGTCAGCATTCATTATTCGGAATCTGGCTTCAAGCGAGGAGACTTTATTGTTCCCGTTCTGCGACGAGCCGAAATCTATTCGATATTGTCGTCGAACGATCTCTCGTCTCGCCGTGATTTATCAAGATCGGGAACGATGCCGGCGCCGAACTGTTGGCTTGTTATATTTCGCCTGCCTTGAAAGAAGGACAACATCATGAAGAAGCTCTTCGTCGGGATCGTTCTCGCAGCCACCATGGTGAGCGCCGTACCGGCTTCGGCCCAGCGCATCGATATCGGACCGGGCGGTCCCAGCATCGACATGCGGTCGCGGGGCGAGCGCGCTCGGGACAATCGCCGCGAAGACTTCCGGCGTGAGAACGACAAGGACCGGCGCATGTATCGCGAGCAGCGCTACAATGACGATGATCGCGGTGGACGTCGCGAACGCCGCGGGTACGGATACTGATCCATCCCCGCAGGGGATCGGAAGCCTTCATCGTGATTGAGGAGGAAAGGGGCCGAAAGGCCCCTTTTTTCGTGCCCAGACCTCGGTGGCTGCGGACCTGTCGACCACCAACGGGTCGCGTCAATATTCCCACTCCGCTCCAACGCCGACCGCGGTCCGTCCGTCACTACCGGCCTCGCCCTGCAGCTTGATGCGTCGGCCTACGTCGTAGTCGATGGTCACCGCCGTGTCGGCCGGCTTGGCTCCTGCCTTGACGCCGACACTGAGGCGCTCGTCGATGTAGCGCGACGCGCCGAGAGCCGGTCCGCCGCTGGCGCCCGTCGAGACATCGAGGCTGTCGAGCCCGAGACCCTTTCGCGCCTGCTCGAAAGCGTCCGCACCACCCGCGTTGCCGGAGAACTGCGCAACCGCTTGCGCGAGTTGCAGCGCCTGAAACGCCGACAGGCCGCCCGAGGCTTTCTTGAACAGGAGGCGGGAGAGCACTTCGTCCTGCGGCAGGCTCGGATCGGAGGTGAGGTCGAAGACCGGCCGGTTGGCCGGGCCGGTGACGGTGACCCGCGCTGTGACGTCGCTGGCCTTGGTCTCGGCCACGAAGTCGAGGTCGGGCGTCGCGATCTCGCCGCCGAAGGTCAACCGTCCGCGCGTGAAGTCGAGGCGTTGGCCCACGACGCTGAGGCGGCCGCGCCGCATCTCGAACCCGCCGGTGGCGACGGGATCGCGCGACGAGCCGGTGAGGCGAAGATCGCCGCCGAGTTCGGCGTCGATGCCGCGACCGCGCACGAAGATCCGATTGGGTGCGCTCACGGTCACGTCGAGGCTGGCGTCGAAGGGCGGCACGGCCTTGCCCCTTCGCTTGGCGACATTCGCATCGCGTGCCTTGGCGGCGAGCTGGCGGCGGATCTCAGGCGTCGCGTTGACGTGGCGGATGCCCGGAAGCGGCTGCACCGTCGCGGGCAGGCGGTCGGGCACGGAGACATCCACCGAGACGAGATCGACACGGCCCGAGACCTTTGGCGTGCGTGCCAGCGGTCCGCTGAGGGAAAGGTCGAGGCTGGCGGTCGCGGTCACGAGCGGAGAGGACACGAGCTCGGCCCGCGCGGCGGTGAGCGTCAGGTTTCCGGGGAAGCCGGCATCGGGCGCCAGCGCGATACGGCCTTGAGCTCTGAGGGCACCGCCATTGCGGGCCTGCGCGGTGAGGCGCTCGACCACGAGGGTGTCGCCGCGGCCGGTGACCCTGCCCTCGATTCCGGTGAAACGGATGCCCTGGAGCGGATCCGTGAAGCTGCCGTCCGACAGGATCGCCGACCCTTCGGCGCGCGGCGCCGCCACGGTTCCGCCCACCGCCGCGTCGACCGCGATACGGCCCGTGACGCGTTGGCCGCCGGCGCTGAGCATGCTGTTGGCCAGCGCGGCATCGAAGGTTCCCCGGCCCTTGAGTGCCAGTTCGCCACCCGCCTCCACCGGCAGCGAGCCCGACAGCGCCAGTTCGGCACCGCGCCCGGCCGAGACGCGGCCGTCGATGGTAGCGCGGCCGTCTGCGAGGATGCCACGAGCCTTGGCGTCGATCGGCGGGACGCCGGCTTGGCGGGTCTGCGGCGTCACGAGCCGCGACAGGGTCAGGTCGTAGCGCCCCTCCGGCTCGGCCGCCTTGCCGCGCAGGGTCGCCTCTCCGTCGAGGGTTCCGCTCAGTGACAGTCCAGGGTTCGCCATGCGGGCGAGCGCCAGCGGCAGAGCCCGGATGCCGATGGTCAGGTCGAGGTCCGAGCCGGCGCGGCCGGACAGGCTGACCCGGCCGGCTCCCGCCGACACGACGAGAGCGTCGATCGATGCCGAACCGCCGTCGAGGGTGACGGTGGCCGGCCTGGCCAGGGCTATGCGGTCGGAGCCCCGCACCACGGTGAAGCGGGCGAGATCGATCCGTGTTCTGACTCCGGGTACGAGGCGGGCGGCGCCGTCGAGGTCGAAGCCGCGGGCCTTGGCGGTCAGCACGATCTCGCTCGCCGCAGGAGTGCCGATGGCGGTCAAGCGAACCGTGTCGATGGTCTGCCCAGCGGCCACGACCCGGTCGGCGTTGAGCCGCCCATCGATCACGGGGCGCTCACGCAGGTCGCGGCCGGCGAGGTCGGCGTCGAGCGAGGCGAGGCCGAACTCCCCGAACCGCAGGGACGCACCCTTGACGGAGAGTTTGGCATCCTGCCGGCCGCCGGCGCGGGACAGCGCGACCGTCGCATCGATGCTGCCGCCCAGCGAGGTCAACGCGAGAGCGGAGAGGTCGTCGAGATTCGAACCGACGAGGGTGAACGTCGCATCGGCGAGGCCGGTGGGACCGTCGACGACGCCGCGGCCATCGGCGCGGACCGACCCGAGATTGAAGGCGAAGCGGTCGAGCCGCCATTCCGTCGCCGCGGATTTCCGCACCTGGGCGTCACCCGACAGAGTCTTGCCGCCGACCTCGCCGCCGAGCCGGACAGTGCCCTCCAGGGCCCCCGTGAGGTCCTTCACGGCCGTGTCGAGCCGAAGCGCCCGGATCGGGCGGCCCATCGCACTGGCGGTCGGCGCCGTCAGCGTGGCGGTGAGATCGGGATGAGCGAGGGTACCGCCGAGCCGTCCGTCGAGGACGGCTCGGCCTGTGAGCCGGGGATCGAGCTGGGCGAGATCCGCGAGGTCGACCTTGGCCCGGATGTCAGCCGACCGACCGGTCGCCCGGCCGTCGAGGGAGGCGGCGACATGGGCGCCCGCGAGGCGCAGGCCCTCGAAGCCGTAGCCGTCATAGACCTGAAAGACCCGCCCGCGCAGGGTCGGATTACGGCCGAGCACACGATCGATGGGGGCCGCACCGGGCGTAAAGGCACGGCTGGTGAGATCGAGATCGGCGCTCACCGCACGCCGGGCCGGATCTCCGCTCAAGATCGCCTTGGCATCGAGGCTGCCGGCGAGAGGCCGACCGGCGAGGCCGGAGAAGGCCGAGAGATCGGCGAGCGACGCGGCGAGGGTGCCGGTGAGGAGGTTCTGGCCGATGCGCCCGGCATAGGACGCCTTGAAGGTCGGTGAATCGACGGCGATAGCCGTCACGTCGAGGGTGGTGTCGGGCTGCAGCGTCGCGCGCAGCGACAACGCGGCGCGCGAACCGATGGCCCGTCGCAGAGCCGCATCGGAGGGTGCCAAGCCCTCGACCCGGGCATCGGCGATGATGCCGAAACGTCTGGGATCGGTGCCGGACGAGAGCGGCGCGACGTCCAGGCTCGCCTCGATCCGCTCCAGCGCGTTCCCCTGCGCTCGCAACCCGGCAGCCTTGAGCACACCGGTCACCGTGGGCCCGGCCAGCGGCCCCTTGAGGCTTCCGTCGAAGACCAGGCTGTCGAGTTCGGCATCCGCCGCCCGGGTGACGCCGCCGTCGGTGGGCAGCGCACGGGCCGAGACGGTGACATCGGCGATGCGGTCGGCGCTCAGGGAGCCCCCGACCGTCAGACGGGCCGTGCGCGAGGCGAGCTCGAGCCTGTCGATGGCGAGCGCACCGCCATCGGCGAAGCGAAACCCACCGTCGAGGCGGGTCTGTCCGGAGAAGATCGCGGCGACGGGTCCGGGCAGCAATCCGTCGATATGGGTGGCGAGGTCGAGGGCGAGGCGCCGCTCGGCTCCGGTCCGGGTGATACGGGCAGAGCCCTTGGCGTTGAGGGACGGCCCGGCGTCGAGGTCGAGCCGTGCGTTCCACGCGTCGAGGGTGCCGCGCCCGTCGAGATCGAGGTTGATCGGAGGCGTCCCGGGCAGCCCCGCCGCCTTCGAGAGCAGGCCACCGGCGGGTTCCACCAGGGTGGTCTTGAGGTCGAGCCGGTCGCCCTGGGGCACGAAAAGGAGGCGGGCCGCGAACTGGCCGGCCGCATCGAGGCGATTGACGGCCACGTCGAGGTCGAGCCCTTCGGCCGGCGGTCCGAGCTTGAGCCTGCCTGTCGCGGCGAGCCGCGCCGGCTGCCCGGCGAGCGTCTCGCCGAGAACCAGTTCGGCGAGCTTGAACGCCTTCACCTCGACCTTCACCGGCAGGTCCGGAAGCAGAGATCCGTCGGGCTCGGGAACGTCGGACGCCGCGGCGGGGAGTGGTCGTCGCAACACTTCGAGGCGACCGACGTCAAGGGTCTCGACCTCCAGCCGGCCTGACAGCAGCGCGAGTCGGCGCCAGATCAGGCGCGCCCGGTCGAGCTTCAGCCAGACGCCGTCACGATCGCTGATCGCCACGTCGCGGATGGTGGCATCGGAGGACAGCGCACCGTCCACCGCACCGATGGACACCTGAGAGCCGGGGGTCGAGAGCGCCTTGGACAGCAACCCGCCGAGCACGGATTTCTCCGCCTCGTCGGCGTGCATGAGGGTGAAGGGAGTTGCGAGGATGAGGACGAGGAGAACAGTCAGCGCACGCGCGAAACCCTTTCCCAGCAGACGCGGAGGGGAAGTGCACAAACTTCCGCGACAACTTCTGAAAACACTCATCAGAAGGCCTGTCCCAAGCTGATGTACAGGGCGACCGGGCGCTCGTTGTTGCCCTTGATGCGGTCGAGCGGAAAGGCGACGTCGACGCGGATCGGGCCGATGCCGGTGTAGTAGCGCAGACCCAGGCCCGCGGCGTAGCGGATGCGTTCGCCGAAATCCGGCAGGCTTCCGGCGAACGCGGTGCCGGCGTCGAGGAAGGGCACGATGCCGATGGTGTCGGTGACCTTGATGCGTCCCTCCACCGAGGCCTCGAACAGGCTCAGGCCCCCCACCGGCAGATTGAACGGGCCGCGCGGCCCGAGCGTCCGATAGGCGAATCCGCGCACCGAACCGCCGCCACCGGCGAAGAAGCGGATGTTGGGCGGTACGTCGGCGAGGTTCGCACCCGAGATCGAGCCGAACCCGACACGCCCGGCGAGGATGTAGCGGCCTGCCTCGTCGAAGGCATAGTAGGTCGAGCCCTGCGCCTTTCCGACGAAGATCGAGGGGTCCGAGCCGAGGAAACCCGCATAAGACGTCGCGGACGCGGTCAACCGCACGCCCTTGGTCGGATCGAGCAGGTTGTCGGTGGAATCGTAGCCGAGCGAGACCGGAATGCCGACCAGCCGGTAATCGAGCTTGCCCAGGGCGTCCTGCGAGCGCCCGACCTGGCCGTCGATCCCGACCTGCGCGAAGAAGGTGTCGGAGAACCGGTGGCGGATCGCCACGGTGCCTCCCACCGCGTCCGTAATGTAGCTCTGCTGCGCCTCGCGGCCGACGAAGAGATTGGCGACGAGGTCGTTGCGGGTGCCCCACAGGGCCGGCTTGACGAAGGTGGCGCCGAGCCGTCCTCCGATGCCGTTCGAGTCGATGCCGGCAAGCTTGCGCTGGCGCGCGTAGAGGTCGTTGCCGAGATAGGAGACGTCGGCGTCGATCCGCAGGGTCTCGCCCCCGCCGAACAGGTTGCGGTTGGCGTAGTAGGCCCGCACGCCAGGACCATCGACGGTGGAGTAACGGGCAGCGACGCCGATCAGGTTGCGGTCGCGCCCGGTAACGTCGACGAAGATCGGGAGATTGCCGTCTGCATCGAGGGCATCGCCTTCGCGGACCCGGACAGAGCCGAGGCCCTCCACGCGTGCCACCGAGCGACGGATGTCGGTCAGCGCTTTCGGCGAATACGGATCGCCCGGCTCGGTGTAGATGAAGGATCGCACGACCGCCGGGTCGATGCCGCTTGTGCCCCGCACCGTCGCTCCGCCGAGGCCGGCGACCGGGCCGGGATCGATGGTGACGGTCACGTCCATCACGTGGGCGGTATCGTCCACCACCGGATCGCGGCCGGCCGCCTTGACGAAGGGATGTCCGAGGGACCGGAAACGGTCGACGATCTGCGCCTCCCGCGCGAGCACCGTGGCGCTGCGGGCCGGCACCCCCTCGTCGACCTCGATGAAGCGGGGCGGAAGCATCTCGGCATCGATGGGGCCGCCGCGGGTATCGCGGACACGGATCGAGCGAAGGGTGTAGAGCGGCCCGGCCTCGACGACGATCTTGACGGGGACGAGGTTGCGCCCGCGCGCCGCCTCCCCAGCGCGGGCAGCGGCGGCGACGGAGGCCTCGCCCGACAGTGCCACGCCGTCGACGAGCACCGCGACGCGTCCCTGGTGGTAGCCGTAGCCAGCGAGGACATCGCCGAGGCGCTTCAGGTCGGCTTCGGCCCGGCGGACCACGCCTTCACCGTCCGGAGGTGCCTCCTGGCGGAGCCGGTAGAGCGAGGACGTGTCCTTGAGAGCCTGAAGAACATCGTCGTCTTCGACGCCCTGAAACTTCACGGAGTAGGGCAGGGCCTCGGCACTCGGCGCCGGCGGCTCCTCCTCCGATCCGAACAGGCCGAAGAGATCGAAGGCGAGGGCGGGCTTCGGGCTCGCGATCCCATAGGAGAGGGCGGCGCAGAGGAGCACTCGCGACACCACGCCCCAGGACCATCCGATGATGCTGATCAGCGGGACGGCGATCGCGTCGCTCAAACCGGCGCGGAACGGGCGCGGCGCCCATTCCGAACAGGCATCATCGGCTTACTCATCCCGCCCCCATCACGACGCCGTTCTTCTCGTTCGCCCAATCAAAAGCCCGCCGAGGGTAGCCCGAAGGCCCGAACGGATCAAATACGCGACCCGCGCGAGACCGCCGGATGCGGCCGGGAATTGGCCCCGCTGCCGGGACGGGAACGCGAAACCTATCGCTCCCACAGGAACCGGTGCGCGGGGGAAGCCTCGTCATGCCATCGACGGCTTTCGATGACCCGCTGACCGCCGAAAGCATCAAAAGCAGTCTCTGAAACGGACGACCTGCGTTGATTTCGGGCCGCTTCTGAGCCATGTACCAGCGTACTTCCTACCACAGCAGCAATGCCAGCGCGGTCCTCGGGCCACGCGTTCGGAAACGTGGCTTCGAGCCGCGAGCGACCACACGAGAAAGGTCAGATGGGCGCCTTCGACTATCGGAATTTCGACGATCGCAAAAAGAACTCCGCCAGTGCCAAGCAGATGCTGCTGGAGAAGTTCAAGGCCCGGCCACCGGCGGACGACCCGGAGATGATTGCCAAGGCAGAGGCCCGCGCGGCCATCGCCAGAGCCCGCGAAGAGCGGATTCGAGAGCGCGAAGCTGCCCGTATCGCCGCAGAGAAAGCCGCAGCCGAGGCCAAGCGTGCGCGGGAAGAGGCGGAACTCGCCGCACAGATCGCACGCGAAGAAGAGGAGGCCCGCCTCGCCGCCGAGCGCAAGGCCGCCGTACTCATCGAGCGCAAGGCGGCCCGCGACGCGCGCTATGCCGCCCGCAAGGCCAAGGCCCGGCGCTGAATGCGAGAAAGGCGCGCCAGAGGGCGCGCCTTTCGTCTTTCAGGCCTCCGACTTGTTGGTCTCACCGGCCTCTTCGGTCTCGTTCTCTTCAGTCTCGTTCTCGGCAACCTCTGTCTCGGCCTCTGCGGGAACCGCGTCGGCTTCGGGGCGAGGGCCGGACTTGAAGGACCGGCGCGGCGCGTTTCCGCGCTTCATCTGCGCGGGTTTCTCGATCGCGCCGAGACGCTCGGACAATTGCTTGGCCCGCTCGTTGAAGTCGTTGGTGCTCCGCGATTGGGATGCACCGCTTTTGAAGGCGTTCGCCACTGAGGCCTCTTGGGATTGCCCATGGCACGGACGGCGTGCGGGCTTGAGCCCCGCAATAGCACGCTTCCGGCCAAAATGCCGGTTATAATGGAACCCGGCGTGGGTCCGGTCTCACGGAGGGCCGATCTCGTCTCAGAAACGCGCCGTCACGAACAGCCTCACGTTCCGGCCGGGCAAGAGGATCTCGTCCTTCTTGAACGAGGCCGAGTTCCGGATCTGGTCGTCGAGCAGGTTTCGGCCCTGCAGTCCCACCGTGATCTCACTGGCCCCGTAGACACCCTGGTCGAGGGGCTTGGTGTAGCTCACCTCGGCCCGCAGGTCATCGAATCCTGGCGTCACGGTCTCGAGGGGGGCGACCCGCGTCTGCGCGAAGGCATGCAGCAGGTTGACGCGAGCGAACCACCCGTCGGCGCGTACGAACACCCCGCCGCCGACGCGATGCGGCGGGATGCGAGGCACCGCAGTACCGTCGTCGAACCGGGCATTCACGAAGTCGTACTGCGCCTCGATCCCGGCAAAGCCGTTGCCGACCGGCAGGAGGTCGAGCTGGGAGCCGATCTCGGTCCCGTAGAACGTCGCGTTCTGCTGCGAATAGACGATCTGCCGCAACTCGTCGTCGCTGCCGCACGAGGCGAAATCGTCACCGCAGCCGATGCCAGTCTCGCGCTTGTAGATGAAGCCGGTGTAGCGGGTGGCGTAGCCGGTGATGTCGATGCGCACCGGACCGACGCCGCGCCGAAGGCTTGCCTCGATCGTGCGGGCGCGCTCGAGCTTGAGGTTGGAATCGCCAATCTCGAAGGTCCGCGTCGCATCGTGGGGCCCGCGTGAGTAGAGCTCGAAGGCGGTCGGCGCGCGCTCGACATAGGATCCGTTGAGGCTCGCCAGGAAGTCGTAGGGCAGGGCTTGGAGGATGCCGAAGGAGCCGCTTTTGGGCGCGAAGGAGCGTCGACGGCCGAAGGACAGAGGGTCGGCGCCGTCCACGGGCAGGAAGGTATCCGGGAAGATGCTCGCGGTGCCGGTGGAGCGGCTGCCCTCGATGCGGCCGGCGGCCTGGAGGCGAAGGCCGCTGCCGACCGCCAATTCCTCGAACAGGTAAAGCGCGTTCGAGCGCGAGTCGGTGGGAGCGAGCAGGCTTCCCGCCTCGCCGCTGGTGCCGATGGTGCGTCTGTCCGATTGCAGGCCCAGCGCGCCGGTGAGGGTGCCGAGGGTCGTGAAGACCGGAACGTGCTGCAGCTCGATCCGACCTTCCGCCTCGCGGTTCTTGAACGTGGCCTGGATGCCGTCGCGGCCGTCCTCGCCGATCCCGAGTTCGTCGTGGCGGTAGACGGAACCGCCGCCCCAGATGCGGATCGCCGCGAACGGCCCCACCAGCGGCCGATACTCGCCACGCAGCACGACTCGGTCCTGGCGGGGATCGAGACGCGTCCTGCTCTCTGCCGAGTCACCGCCGGGGATCTGGTAGAGTGCATCGTAGTGGCTGTAGGCGAGACCGACGAAGCCGCGATCGAACAGGTAGGACTTGCCGACGGCGCCGCCCTGGGCCTCATTGGCGGAGTTGCGCTGGATGCCGAGCGGTGTCGCGTAGCTGTCGGCAGCACTGCGGAAGCCGTCGACATGGACGGCGACGTTCTCGCCGCCGGCATCGACGCTGACCGCCCCGAGGCGACCGTTATCCACCGAGGAGAACCCGGTCGTCGCCCGGCCCGAGATGCCGCCTGCGGGAATGAAGGTCGGAACGCGGTTGTTCTCGGAGCTGACGACGCCGCCGATCGCCTGGCTGCCGTAGCGCAGGGTCGCAGGACCCCGGATCACCTCGATGCGCTCGGAGACGAGGAGGTTGATCGGGACCGCGTGGTCCTCGCCGAGTTCCGAGACGTCCTGGATGCCGATGCCGTTCTCCTGGATCCGCACCCGGCTGTTGTCGAGCCCGCGGATGATCGGCCGGCTCGCGGCACCGGGCGCATAGGTCGAAGCCGAGATGCCGGGCCGGTCGCCGAGCGCATCTCCGAGGGTTCTAGGTTGGTCCCGGGCGATCTGGTCGGCAGTGACGATCGTGACGGGCGAGAACGTCGTGGTCGCCACTGGCAGTACGCCTGTCTGCAGGGTGAGCGACGGCGGCGCCGATGAGACGATCGGGCTTGGCGAACTCACGGTGAGTTCCGGCAAGGTCGTCTCGACAGGCTGGGCGAAGCCGACGCTGGTGAGTCCCATCGCAGACAACAACGTGCCCGCTCCGAACCAATCCGACCGAACGCTGGCCATCTGAACCCTTACCGTCATGTTACAATATTACATTAGACAATTGTTATGATATAACAAGCGTTGCTCGATCGATGCTGAAGCGCGAGCCCTGCATGTGTCTCGGGAGCAACAAACGATGTCGCGGGAAGCGCGTGCGGGTGCGGCTCTCTCGCCACACCACCGGCGAAAAGCCCTGATGGCGAAGCTTTGGGTCGCCTCGGTTCCGGCCTCGCCTTGCGGCCAGCGCATTTGCCGGTGAGGCAGCGCGCTCCGATCCGCGTCCAGCCGGAAACACCCTTCGATGTCGCGTCAACTCCCGACGACCGCCGCACTCATCGCGATTGCCGCCAGCCTCGGCGCATGCGCCTCACCGCGGTTCGACGGCCCGAGCCGCGGGCGCGCCGGTCCGGGCCCGCAGGCGGCCCTCGAACCATCGATCTCCGCAATCCCATCCGGTCCGGTGACGTCCGAACCCCTCGCCCCGCCGCCTGGAGCCAGCGCGGCCCCTTCGGAGGTGCCTGTGGCGTCGGCCGCTCCGCCGCCCGTGGTGGCCGAGCCGGTCTACGTGCCGCCGCCCGCTCCACCGGTGGTGGCGAGCGGACGCTCGTCGGTGGTGGGTGGCTGGAACGCCAAGGACGCGACCGGGGCGACCTGCAAGGTCTCGCTGTCCAGCGCGCCCGCCCTCGACCTCTACAAGGCCTCGGCTGCCAATTGCCCCAACAAGGATCTGGCCAAGGTCAGCGCCTGGGATTTTCGCGACGGCGAGGTCTATCTCTACCAGCCCGGCGGCACCGTGGCGGCGCGGCTGCGCCAGGGTGGCGGCGGTCTCGACGGCGCGCTCTCGAAGTCGGGCGCCTCGTTATCGCTGGTTCGGTAAGCGCTCCGGGGCGTCCCCCGGCCTAAGGGTTGACGCGAAGGCCTAGCAGCCAGGTGTTGCTGCTGAAGCTGGCACCGCTCGTGGTACTATTGATCTGCTGATAGATGTAACTGCCGCGCATCGTCAGCCAGCGGTTGAAGCGGTAATCGAGCCGGGCGGTGGCCGAAAACCCCTGCTCGCTGATGGCGATCCGATCGTAGTCGCTGGTGAGGTAACTTCCGCCGACGGTCAGCGAGAGGTTGCGCAAGAGGTCGTGCTGGACTTCCAGGGTCGCGACCTGAGTGCGAACGCCACTCGAACCGACCAGACTCGTCTCGACGATGCCGGTGGCGGCGGTGAGGCGGACCGTCGTCAGCGGGCTCGCAGTCCAGATGAGGGACGCATTGATGACCGGCGCTGTGAGGTCGCGCAGGCTTGGGTCTTCGTAGGTCCGATGCTCGAAGCCGGCCGAGATCTCGCCCGCGACGAACCGCGTCAGCGCGAAAGCGGCGCCCGCCGAGAGGGTCACCCCATCCGAATCGCGGCGGATCCCGTTCGAATCGAACCTCTGATCGTAGACGCGGGTGTTGCCGAGCAGATCGACGAACGGCGAGATCACCGGCGAAATCTCATAGGCCGCACGCAGGCGCAGACCGAACTGGTTCAGGTTACGATCAGCCTGGCTGAGCACGGTGCCGTTCGACAGCCTTGCATCCTCGAACTCCGAGCGGTCGATCAGGCCGCGCAGGCTGACCTGGAGCCGGTTGAAGGTCTCGGTCAGCCCTATCGTGGTGCCGTAGCTCGCGATGATCGGTCGCCCTGCGACGGTGGCGTTGAGATCGGGGCTGCCGGCGCGTTGGGTGTCGATGAGGAAGCGCCCCTCGACGTCGATGCGTGTATCGCGGTTGGCGTCGAGGCGCAGGCGGACGTTGCCGGCGCCGTTGGGCCGGTTGGCGGATTGGTTGTCGGGGTAGCCGCTATAGCCACCGCGCAGTTCACCCGCGAGTTCGTGCGCCGACCAATCGCTGCGGAAGTTCAGTTCGGCGTCGGTGCGCAATGCCGCCGACCCTCTGGCGGAACGATTGACCACCTGCTCCGGATTGGTGTCGTAGCCGATGCTCTGCTGCAGGCTCGGCAGGACCGTGAAGGTTCCGACACGCAGGCCCAGCGGCGCATAGGCGTCGTCGACGGTCAGCGGCCGGCGCAGGGCGGCGTTGAGCACGGCCCCCGGCGTCGACAGGCCGGCGAGCGGAAGCAGGTTCGGTGCGAATGAGGCCGCGGGCAGGGGAACGCCGACGACGGGGTTCTGGATGATGGGGGAAAGGCGCAGATCAGGTGGCGGCACTTGTGTCACCAGCCGGGTCAGGCCGACGGTGGCCGACCCCGGCCGTCGCGGCGGGGCCGCCCGCTGCCGGAGGAAATTGCTTGGCGCGCGGTTGTTGATGCCGCTGGTGACGCCGCCGGTGCGACCGGCGCCGGACCTCGCCGGAGTCGCGAAGGCCGAGCGCCCTGCGCCGCCGCTCGACCCGCCATCGAGGGTTCCTCCGCCTGACGCGTCGCCGTTGGTATTGCTGCCGGGCGTCGAGGGCGTCGGAGCGGTCGTCCGCCGCAGGCTCAGCAAACCGTCATCCCCGGTCGGCGAAGCCGGGGGTTCGGTATTCGTGGTCTGGGCGAGTGTGTCGAGGGGCAGCGCCACGAGCGCGAAGGCGAGCACGGCGACGGCCTGACAATCCCGGATCGGCCGCACACCCATCACCGGCAGACGCCGCTCCGCTCGTCTCGGGCAACGCGTCGCGGGGCTCGCCCTCGACTTCGTCGCGCATCTGCGATTGCAGGGCAAAGGACCCCGCGGCTGACGATCCGCTGGCCCGTCGAGGCACCACGCGACCGTGTTCGATGGAGCAACGCGCAGTACGCTCGTCGGAATGACCGACCATCGCGCTGTGCGGAGCTCCGCCTGAGCAGCAGAGGTAAATGAACAGGGTTAGCAGTGCGTTAACGCGCCGGGGCCCCGGGCATGGCGCGACCCAAGCTCACTGTGAGATTGCCACGATCCAGACTGGCGAGGGAGCGAGGCACAGTGGTTCGGGTCAAGGCGTGCGGCGGCGTCGCCTCATGCCAGCCATTGATATGCGGCGCCGGCCATCACGGCCGCGCCGAGGCAGCGTCGCCATGGGTTCACGCCGCGGAAGATCTCGTCGAGCGCCCAGTAGGCGAGGCTGATCCCGCCGACGATGCGGACGGCGATACCGGGACCGCCGGCGGAATCGAGGACCCACCCAAGCAGGGCACAGCCTGCGAAGATCAGCAGCGGGGCGTTCGGCCATTGACCGATCGTGATCTCGCCGGTGCCGCGGTTGCGGAAGAACCAGCCGATCGCACCCGCATGATCGCGCAAGACTGCGTCTCGCTCAGGTCTTCTGGCCGCCATCGGCCTGGCGCATGGGCGCGCAGATCTGCGTCGTGACCTTGTCGAGATGCTCGCATGCGTTCTGGAGGTACCAGGTCCGCAGCGACGGCTGCGATGGCGCCACGAACATGCCCACGAGCACGAAGCCCGCGACGACGAGGATGATGAGGGAGACAAGGCTGCGCATGGAAGAGCTCCGTTGGTCCCACGCTCGACCGCGGGGCAAGATGACAAAGGTGGCCCGATCGGGCTCTCATCGTCGAGGGGAATGAGGCGGGTTTGCTGTGCGCGGCATTCGGTGCCCCGACCTGCGAAGGCGAAAAGGAAGCGGACCGGCCCATTTCGACGGACGGGCTGGTCGACCTTAAACACCGCAAAGGCTGTCGAGCGCCGGGCCACCAACGATGTGGGCCGCCTTCCGTTCCAGCCATCCGCATTCGCGCCGCGGGCGACGCGCCCTCGGCACCAAGTCGCTATCCGACCACATTCGCAGGCGATAGCGCCCTGTGACGGCGCGGTGACATCGGGTGCCGGCAGGATCGCCACGAGGGAGACGGGCCGGCATGGCTCACGCGGAACGGGCACGGACGGCGCCGGGCGAGCCGGGACCGGGGTACAGCCCGGCAGTCGCCTCCGCCTTGCGCACCATCGAGACCGAGCGTGAGGGCCTGCGCTGCCTGATGGAATCGATCGGCAACGGGCTCGGCGAGGCCTTCACCGCGGCGGTGGCGCTCATCGTCGGCGCGCGCGGCCGGGTCATCCTCACCGGCATGGGCAAGTCGGGACATATCAGCCGCAAGATCGCCGCGACCCTGGCCTCCACCGGAACGCCGGCGCTCTACGTCCATCCTGCCGAGGCCAGCCACGGCGACCTCGGCATGGTCCAGCCCGAGGACGTCGTGGTGGCCCTGTCCTGGTCCGGGGAGACCACCGAGCTCGCCGACATCATCGGCTACGCGCGGCGCTACCGCGTCGGCCTCATCGCGATCACCTCCAATGCGAAGTCGACCTTGGGCCGCGAGGCGGATGTCTGCCTCACCCTTCCGCAGGCGCGCGAGGCCTGCCCGAACGGGCTCGCACCGACAACCTCCACGGCGATGCAGCTGGCGCTCGGCGACGCCCTCGCCATCGCTCTTCTGGAGGCGCGCGGCTTCTCGGCACGGGAGTTCAGCATCTACCATCCTGGCGGAAAGCTCGGCGCCTCACTGCGCCAGGTCCGCGAGGTCATGCATGCGGGCGCACAGCTGCCCGTCGTCACCCGCGGGACGCCGATGCGGATCGCGATCGCCGAGATCGACGCCAAGGGTTTCGGTTCGGTCGTGGTGGTGGAAGAGGACGGGCGACTCGCCGGCATCGTCACCGACGGCGATCTGCGCCGCAACGTCTTCCGAACCGACCTCGACGGGCTCGCCGTCGAGGCGCTGATGTCGGGCAAGCCCCGCACGGTGAACCCCGAGACCCTGCTCGCCAAGGCCCTCGAGATCCAGGAATCGATGAAGATCACCTCGCTCATCGTCGTGGTCGACGACCGCCCTGTCGGACTCGTCCACTACCACGACCTGCTGCGCGCAGGCGTCGCGTAACGCACGTCAGACCACGAGACAGTCCATCACCGGCCCAAGCATGCCGTCGATGGCCGCCTCCGCCACGTCCGGCGGCCCGAAGACTCCGTCGAGGGCCAGCCGCGCCAACCCATGGACGAGCGACCAGCACGCCACGGCGCGAGGGTCGGCCTCGCCGGGCAACGGGCTCTGCGGCTCATAGGGTCGGCCCGCCACCGCCGCTTCGAGCAGGCCGAAGGCGCGCCTGGAACTCTCCTTGTAGGAAGGCTCGGCCGTATCGATGCGTGCGCAGCGCCACATTGTGTCGAACTCGGCCGGGTGCCCGAGTGCGAAGCGCAGGTAGGCCCGGCCCTGGCCACGAATACGCTCGGTCCGGTCTACGGTCTCCGCGTCGGCGTCGGCCAGAGCGTTGCCCAGCTTCCTGAACCCCTGCGTCGCCACCGCCGTGAGGAGGCCGCGTGCATCGCCGAAATGGTGCTGCGGCGCTGCCGGCGACACCCCGGCTCGCCGTGCCGCCTCACGCAAGGAGAAGCCGTCGACGCCGCGCTCCCGCAGGCAGAGTGTCGCGGCCGCGATCAGCGCGGCCCGCAGGTCGCCATGATGGTAGCCGTCAGGCTTCCCATGCCGTCGGCGATCCTGTTTCTTGACAGTGTCAAGATCCTCGTTCATCAGTAATCTGTACGATGTAAAGATGGAAGGGATCAAGTCCATGATCTCGGCGCCGGCTTTGTTCTCCGCCAGTAACACCATCGCTCTCGCGGGCTGGCTCGCCCTGAGCCTGTCCGTCTTCGTGCCGGCTGTGAGGCCGTGGACGTGGCGTATCACCGGCCTCGTCCTGCCCGCGCTTTTCGCGGTGGCCTATCTCGGCGCCCTCGCGACCGGCCTCTCGGCGGGGGCTGGAGGCGGCTTCACCTCCATTGCCGAAGTGCGGGCGCTGTTCTCGGACGATCACGCACTGACCGCGGGCTGGATCCACTACCTCGCCTTCGACCTCTTCGTCGGGACCTGGATCGCCCGAAGCGGCCTCGATGCCGGCCTGTCGCCGCTCCTGATCCTGCCCTGCCTCGTCCTCACCTTCCTGGTCGGTCCCGTTGGCCTGCTGCTCGCGCTCCTGATCCGCCTGAGCACCGGAACCCTGTCCAGGGAAGCACGCCCATGAGCACCCTCGTCGACCGACCGGGATGGTCCCTCGTAACGGAGTTGCGGAGTCGCTCGCCGCATCTGACCGCCTTCGGCCTCGCCTGCCTCATCGCCGCCGCCATCACTCTGTGCCTGCCACTCTTCGACGGGCGCCAGTTCGGCGGCGTGCCCGTGTGGCTGAAACCGGCAAAATTCTTCGTGTCCGTCGGAGTGTTCGCGCTCACCTCGGCCTGGTTCATGGGCTACGTACGGCCCGAGCGGCGGCGGGCCAGATCCCTACGCATCGCGGTGGCGATGCTGATCGGAGCGGGCGGTTTCGAGCTCGGCTACATCACCCTCCAGGGCGCCCTCGGCCAGGCGTCGCATTTCAATACCGGCGATCCCGTCCACGGCTTTCTCTACGCTCTGATGGGACTCGGTGCGTTGACGCTGCTCGCAAGCAAGATTCCGCTCGTGATCGAGATCGCGCGCCGGCCCGTCGCCGGCATGGACCCCGGCCTTCGGCTCGCGGTGGTGCTGGGTCTCACCATCACGGTCGTGCTCGGTGGCGGTGCCGGTATCCTGATCAGTCTCAACGATGGACCGGTGATCGGTCTCCAAGGCGCCCGCCTACCCTTGTTCGGGTGGAACCTCGGCGGCGGCGACCTCCGTGTGGGTCATTTCCTCGGCATGCACGGGGAGCAGGTTCTGCCCGCACTCGCCGCGACGGCCGCGTCCCTGCTTCCGGCCCGGCGGACCGTGCTCGTCTCTCTCGCGGCTCTGGCCTGGGCTGCCATGACCCTCTTCGCCATCATGCAGGCGCGGGCCGGTATGGCGTTCCCATTTGGATGAGGTCGGGAGCGTTCCTGTAGTTTCGGCCCGCGTGCACCTCGCCTATGCTTGCCCGGTGATGTCCGCCGTTCTTCATCCCGTCCGCCGCCTCGACCCGATCCTTGTCGACCGTATCGCGGCGGGCGAGGTGGTGGAGCGGCCGGCATCCGCCGTGAAGGAACTCGTCGAGAACGCCATCGATGCCGGCGCCCGCAGCATCGAGGTCACGGTGGAGGCGGGTGGGCGGCGCCTGATCCGGGTCGTAGACGACGGCGCCGGCATGAGCGGCGGCGACCTCGCCCTCGCGGTGGAGCGCCATGCGACCTCAAAGCTCCCCGACGGCGACCTCGGCCGGATCGCGTCGCTGGGCTTTCGCGGCGAGGCCCTTCCGTCGATCGGCGCCGTGGCGCGACTCGCCATCACCAGCCGAACTGCCGCGGCCGAGACCGGAGTGAGCCTCTTGGTCGAGGCCGGCGTGAAGGGAGAGGTGCGGCCGGCCTCCGCCGCGCCCGGCACACGCGTCGAAGTCACCGACCTGTTCTCGGCGACACCGGCTCGGCTCAAGTTCCTCAAGTCGGATCGGGCGGAAGGTGCGGCCATCGCCGACATCCTGCGCCGCCTCGCGGTGGCGGAGCCGGGCATCCGCTTCACCCTGCGCGCCGAGAGCGGCAGCCCGCTGGTCTTCCCCGCCGAGGCCGAGCCCGGGCCGGCATCGACCCTGCGCCGGCTGACGGCGGTGCTGGGTTCCGATTTCGGCGCCAATGCCGTGGCGCTCGACATGGCCCGCGAAGGCTTCGCGCTCACCGGCCATATCGGGCTGCCGACCTTCCATCGCGGAACGGCGAGCCACATTCACTTCACCGTCAACGGCCGCCCGGTGCGGGACCGGCTGCTGCTCGGCGCGGTGCGCGGGGCTTATGCCGACACCATGAGCTCCGACCGTCACCCGGTCCTCGCCCTCTCGATCGCCTGCGATCCCGGCGACGTCGACGTCAACGTGCATCCGGCCAAGACCGAGGTGCGCTTCCGCGAGCCGGCGCTGGTGCGGTCGCTCATCGTCAGCGCGATCCACGAGACCCTGCGCCGGGCCGGTGCCCGCTCGGCCACCACCGGGGCCGCCCGGACGCTCGACGCGCTTCGCCCCATGGCGCGGCCCGCGATGACGGCCCATTCCGGTGCCGCGACCATGGCGCGGCGCGGCGCCTTCGTCTCATCGAGGATGCCGTCCTTCGCGGCTCCGCCGGGCTACCGTCCGGCCGCTATGGGTTTCGGCGAGACAGCGCAATCCTTGTTCCTGCAGGACGAGGCACCGCCGGCCACCGACTTGCCCCAGGCACCTCCGCCGGATGAGCCGATCGATACCCCCTTGGGCGCCGCCAAGGCTCAGATCCACGAGACCTACATCCTCGCCCAGACGCGTGACGGCTTCGTCATCGTCG
>NZ_CAXUJR010000033.1:0-2938 GCF_964251405.1 uncultured Methylobacterium sp. | reverse complement strand
CAGATCCACGAGACCTACATCCTCGCCCAGACGCGTGACGGCTTCGTCATCGTCGACCAGCACGCCGCCCATGAACGCCTCGTCTACGAACGCCTGAAGCGCGAGCGCGCCGCCGGTGGGATCGGCCGCCAGGGTCTGCTGATCCCCGAAGTGGTGGAGATGGCGTCGTCCGATGCCGATCGCATCCTCGAAGCCGCCGCCGACCTCGATCGGCTCGGCCTCGCTATCGAGCCATTCGGCCCTGGCGCGGTGCTCGTGCGCGAGGTGCCCTCGGCCCTGGCCGGCGCCTCGATCCGGGCGCTCGTCACCGACATCCTCGACGGGCTCTTGGAATCGGGCCTGGAGGAGGGGAGCCCCGACGGGAACGAAGGCGGCCCGCTCGGGCGGCGACTCGACGCGATCCTCTCGCGGATGAGCTGCCACGGCTCGGTCCGCGCCGGACGCCGCCTTCGCCCCGAGGAGATGAACGCGCTGTTGCGCGAGATGGAGGCGACCCCGTTGTCCGGCTCGTGCAACCATGGCCGGCCGACCTTCGTCGAGCTGAAGCTGTCGGATATCGAGCGGCTGTTCGGGCGGCGTTAAACCTCATCGGAGGCGCACCCGAACCCGGCATCGCGCGTTGTCGCCCCATGATCGATGACGCCCCACGCCTCGGCTTCTGCTGCAAGTTCATCCTCGAACCGCCCGCCGAGCCCTTCAAGACCCTGAAGGCGGAGCGCGAGGTGACGCTGCACATGAACCTGACGCACGTCACGATGTCCCATCTGGCCAGCCTCGGGGCGGCGGCACGGAGCGCGAAGATCGAGGGGTTGGTCCGCCACAACCTCGCGGCGCTGGAACGGCAGGTTGCGTGGGTCGCCGCCAGGCCGCCCCTGGAACGGCTGCTGCGCATGGCGAGCAACGTCCTGCCCGGCTACACCCACCCGATCGCGAAGGGGATCTATGCCGAGCCCGAGATGCGCCGCATGGTCGAGACCCGCCTCGCGCGGATCGGCGAATTGGCCCGCGCGAGCGGCGTCCGCCTCAGCCTCCATCCCGGCCCGTTCTGCGTCATCGCCTCGCAGAACCCTGCCGCTGCGCTGAACGGCATCGAAGAGCTCGAATATCACGCCGCGCTCATGGCGATGCTGGGCTACGGTAGCGGCTGGCACCCGCACGGGGCGCACATCAACATCCACGTCGGCGCCCGCGAACCCGGCGTCGCGGGTTTCGCCGCCAGCCTCCCGCGGCTGTCTCAGACCGCCCGCGATCTCCTCACCGTCGAGAACGACGAGAACGTCTTCGGACTCGACACGGTCCTGCAACTCGCCGCGCACGTGCCGATCGTGCTCGATCTCCACCACCACTGGGTCCAGAGCGGCGGCGAGTACATCGAGCCGCAGGACCCGCGGATCGCGCATGTACGCGAATCCTGGCGCGACGTACGGCCCATCGCCCATATCAGCGTCTCGCGCGAGGGGCTGCTCGCCGGCCATGACCCGGATGCCGCCCCCGATTTCCGAGCGCTGATCGAGGCGGGCCATAACTGGCGGGATCTGGCGGCGCACTCGGATGCGATGTGGAACCGGGCGGTCAATGCCCTCGTCGCCCGGCACCTCGCTTGGGCGGATTTCGAGGTCGAGGCTAAGGCCAAGAACATCGCCTCGGTGGCTCTGGCCGCGGAAATCGGCGCCGCCGCTGAAAGACCGGACATAGCGCGCGTAGCGTGACGCCCGTCACGTCCAGTACAGGATCCGAGCAGCGGGCAGGCGCTCGGCGACGAGCGCGGTGATGCTGCTGCGCATCTCCTGCATCAGGTCACGCGGATACACGTACTTCACCGAGCCGAACTTCGTCAGCTTGCGGCTGCGCTCGTCCTCCCGCATCGGCAGGTCGGAGCCGGGATACCAGCCTTCGAGGATCTGCTTCGAGGTGGGGGTGAAGCGATGGGTGATGAGTTCGACCGTGAGGTCGAGGTCGGTGACGCCGTCGAGGGCGGCCGCCGCGGCGGCGATCAACCCGGCATAGCCATGATGCCAGTCGGGGATCGGCATGATCGGCGCGATGGTGAGCCCGACCGGGTATCCAGCCCGTGCGACGGCGCCCAGGGCGGCGAGCCGCTCGTCGAGCCGCGCGGTCCCGCCCTCGTACCGAGTGGCGTTGGCGGCATTGACCGAGAAGCGCAGCCGCGTCCGACCGTTGTGGGGCAGGTCAAGCAGAGGCGCGACGTCGGCGAACTTCGTCGTTAGGCGCAATTGGACCGGGGCCTCCCAGGCCCCGAAATGGCGGATCGCCGCCGAGAGCGAGCCGGTCAGGTGCTCGATGCCGAGCGGATCGGTATAGCAGGACGCTTCGAAGGTGGTGCCCTCCTCGGCCCGCGCCTCCTGGCGCGAGGTCACGCGGCCCGCGCCGACGTAAGCCGCGAGATTGCCGAGGATCGCGTCGAGGTTGGCATAGGCCCGCGTCACCGGCGGTCCCGCCAGCGATCCGGCGAGGTAGCAATACTGGCAATGGGCCGGGCAGCCCTCGGCGAGGTCGAAGCGCCAGTCCGCGCTCGGCGGGATCGGTTGAAGCTTCAGCTTCGTCGGCGGCGCGACCACGATGGCGAGCGTCGCCTTGGCGAGCGCATAGGCACGCCGCGGATCGTCCTGGCGCAACCCTGTGAGGCGGTTGCTCGCCAAGCGTTCGACAGGAAGTCCAAGCGCGGTCAGTCGATCGACCATCGCCCTGCCATGGGCATGGTCCAGCGCTGCCGGGGTCACGAGGACGCGGCGAGGGCGCCATGGGCGGCTCGGGCGATTGAACGACGCCGGAGCCGACACGGCAGTGTCCTCACCGGCTTCGGCTAGGGTCAGGAGATCGGGACGATCCATGGCGGGCAACGCCCCGGGATCATCCGAAGGTTCCCAAACGTATGGCCCGCCCCGTCCGCAAGTGGCTTTGATCCGCTGGTCTGAGC
>NZ_CAXUJR010000032.1:12786-33229 GCF_964251405.1 uncultured Methylobacterium sp. | reverse complement strand
GCCGCGGCCGACGCCTGGACCTCGCTGGGATAGGCCACCGGCGATCGCGCGATCTCGCCGCCCGTCGTGTCGCGCAGGCACCACGCCCATTGCCCGGGCCCGTTTCGGTTCAGATCGAAATGCATGCCGACCTCGCTGCGTGTCGCGTCGTCATCTCCCGCTTACCGCATCGCCTGACCCGAACGCCGCCCCCGCCTGTCGGACCCATGCTCGCGCCCACGTTGACGCAAGAAACGGTGCAGGAGTCGCCGCCGAGGGGCCGCTCTAAGCCAGCGCCGGCTAACGTCCCCGCTATCCACAGGCCTGTCGCAAGGCTTGACCGTCGGCTGCGAATCCTGTGTTCTTTGTTTGTTCTAATCAGATCGAGAGCCATGGTCCAGTCGGCGCAGCACGAGACGGCGGTCGCCATCAGCGACGCGGAGATGTCCGCCATCGCCTATGTGGAGGCGGCGGAGGGCGACGTGGCGCGCGCTCTTCTCTGGGCGTTGGAAGACCTGATCGATTGCGAGGGCAGGCTCGTCCTGGCGCAAAGGTCGGTGTCTCAGGGCTTCGTCAGGGCCGCCCTCCGGGCGATCGCGAAGACCGGCCGGTAGGCGCGGGAACGCCCGCGCGGTCGTCGTCCGCCCATCAGTCGACCTCTTCCTCGTCGTACCGCGCCCGCCCGCGCCCCGATGCCGCCGCGCCGGATCTCGACCGCCCAGCAGCGCCACTGGCGATGCCCGCCACGAGGTCGGCGATGTGGCGCAGGGCCTCGGTGGGAAGGGCGCCGTCGCCGGTCTCGCCGCGTCCCTGGGGCGTCACCGCCTTGGCGAAGCCGAGCTTGAGCGCCTCCTTGAGCCGGGCGGGCGACTGCGCCACCGGCCGGATCGCCCCGGAGAGCCCGATCTCGCCGAAATACACCGTCTCCGGCGGCAGGGCGGCGCCCGACAGCGACGAGACCAGGGCGGCGGCCACGGCAAGGTCGGCGGCCGGCTCGGTGATGCGCAGCCCCCCGGCGACGTTGAGGTAGACGTCGTGGGTGCCGAGCCGGATGCCGCCATGGGCCTCCAGCACCGCCAGCACCATGGAGAGGCGGTTGGGATCCCACCCGACCACCGCCCGGCGCGGCATGCCGAGGGAGGAGGGGGCCACCAGCGCCTGGATCTCCACGAGCAGGGGCCGCGTGCCCTCCATGCCGGCGAAGACCGCGGTGCCGGGTGCGGCGTGGTCGCGTCCGGCGAGAAACAGGGCGGAGGGGTTGGGTACCTCGGCGAGGCCCCCGTCGGTCATCTCGAACACGCCGATCTCGTCGGTGGGGCCGAAGCGGTTCTTCACGGCGCGCAGGATCCGGAAGTGGTGGCCCTGGTCGCCCTCGAACGAGGCGACGCAATCGACCATGTGCTCGACGACGCGCGGCCCGGCGATCTGGCCGTCCTTGGTGACGTGGCCGACGAGGATCACGGCCGTGCCCGTGGTCTTGGCGAAGCGGATCAGGGTCTGAGCCGAGCCGCGCACCTGAGTCACGGTTCCGGGGGCGGATTCCACGGTCTCGGTCCACATGGTCTGGATCGAATCGATGATAGCGAGCGCCGGTGGCCGTCCCTGGGACAGCGTCTCGACGATGTCCTCGACATTGGTCTCGGCCGCGAGTTCGACGGGCTTGGCCGAGAGGCCGAGGCGCTCGGCGCGCAGGCGCACCTGCGCCACCGCCTCCTCGCCGGAGATGTAGACGACGCGCTCGCCGGTGCCCGCCATGGCGGCGGTGGCCTGCATCAGGAGCGTCGACTTGCCGATGCCGGGATCGCCGCCGAGCAGGATCACCGAGCCGCGCACGAAGCCGCCGCCGGTGACGCGGTCGAGCTCGCCGATGCCGGAGGGCAGGCGCGGCGCTTCCTTCGCCTCGCCGGTGAGGCCTTCGAGCGGGAAGACCCGACCGCGGGCCCGGCCCGGCCGCGTCGCGACGGGTCCCGCCTGCGGCCCGGCCGCACCGGTCTCCTCGGTGATCGAGTTCCAGCCGTTGCAGGCCTCGCAGCGCCCGCGCCAGCGGTTGTAGACCGCGCCGCAGGACTGGCAGACGAAGGTCTGGTGGATCTTGGCCATTCGGGTTCCGTGACGGAGGTCGCGCGCGTCGTCACTCTACATAATGGCGAACATAGCGTGAACCCAGCCCCGTCAGGATCTCGTAGCCGATCGTGCCGGCGGCCCGCCCCACCGTGTCCACGTCGAGGCCGTCGCCGATCAGCACCGCCGTCCCGCCGCGCGTTGCGCCCGGCGCGTCGGTGACGTCGAGGATGATCAGGTCCATGGAGATCAGGCCGACGATCGGGCAGGGCACCCCGCCGACGAGGGCTTGGCCCCGCCCGCTCGCCGCGCGCGGATAGCCGTCGGCGTAACCGAGCGAGAGGGTGGCGAGCCGTCGCCGTCCGGGGGCGGTCCAGCGTGCGTTGTAGCCGGCGCTCTCGCCGGCCTCGACGGTGCGGACCTGCGCGATGGTGGCCTCCAGACGCACCACGGGACGCATCGGGTTCGGCCGCCCGGGGGTCGGATTGCCGCCGAACAGGGCGTAGCCCGGCCGCAGGAGGTCGTTCTTCGCGCCCTGTCCGAGGAAGCAGCCGGAGGAATTGGCGAGCGAGGCCGGTACGCCGGGAAAGGCCGCCCGTACACTCGCGAAATCCTCGCATTGGCGCGCGTTCACGGCCTCATTGGGCAGTTCGGCGCTGACGAGATGGCTCATCAGGAGGTCGATCCCGGCATTCGTCGCCAGCGGGTCACCGGCGAGCGCCAGGGCTTCGGGGATCGACAGACCGAGCCGGCTCATGCCGGTATCGACATGGAGCGCCGCCGACCCGAGGCCTTTCCACTCCGCCAGTTCCTCCCGCGATCCGAGCACAGGGCGCAGGCCATGGTCGAGGAGGGCGGGGGCACCGCCGGGCAGGAGGCCGTTAAGGATGTAGATCGTGGCCTCGGGCAGGAGCGCGCGGGCCGCGATCCCCTCCGCCAGATGCGCCACGAAGAACGTGCGGCATCCGGCATCCCACAGGGCCGGGGCCACGGCGGCGAGCCCGCAGCCATAGGCATCGGCCTTCACGACGGCGGCGCAGGGGATGTCCGGCGCCTCCGCACCGAGGCGGCGCCAGTTCTCGACGATGGCCGACAGGTCGATCGTCAGGCGGGCGCCGTGGGTCGCGGCCTCCATCCTCACGGAGCCGGCGGCCACGGGATCGGACGGGTCATGATCTCGTCGAGGGTGTAGGGGAGGTCTTCCGGGAACACGGTTTCGTCGAGGTCGGTCTCGCCCGAGGCTTCGATCCGTGCGCGCTGGTAGGCACGCTCGATGAGGTCGGGGACTTGCGGTGCGAGGCTCGGGCAGTCCTCCAACTGATACAAGACGGCAAGGCGCTGCGTTCGAATGGATGTCGTCCAGCTTCGCGTCCGGCGTTCCGGCTGATGGTCCCATTTCAGAAGATGAAGAAGGATGATCCGGAAAGCGCTTGTCAGTCGCCGTCGTTCCGAGCCCGCCACGTCTTCGATCTCATCGGCTAGATTGGCGCTGTCGAGCTTCGACCATGCGCCCGCGCGCAGATGGTTCGCCTGTTCCAGGGCCCAGGCGTGCGGATCTGCCTCATAGGACGTCTCCGGCACGTCAAATGTCGCTGCCCGTTTCGGAGCCGCCACAGGCATCCTCCATCGATCCCAACTCAGACAGTTCTATCACATCCGCGCCGGCATCCGGTCGTCGGCGGCCAGATTCGAGAACCGGGTGATGTTGGCGTCGAACTGCAGTTCCACGGTGCCGGTGGGGCCGTGGCGCTGCTTGCCGAGGATGACCTCGGCCTTGCCATGGACGCGGTTCATCTCCGCCTCCCAGGCGAAGAATTCCTCGGTGCCCTCGCGGGGCTTCTTGTTGTTGACGTAATACTCCTCGCGGAACACGAACATCACCACGTCGGCGTCCTGCTCGATCGAGCCGGATTCGCGCAGGTCCGAGAGCTGCGGGCGCTTGTCGTCGCGGTTCTCGACCTGTCGCGAGAGCTGCGACAGGGCGATGATCGGCACGCTCAGTTCCTTGGCGAGCGCCTTCATGCCGGTGGTGATCTCGGTCATCTCCTGCACGCGGTTGTCGCTGCGCTTGCCCGAGCCCGACAGAAGCTGGAGGTAGTCGACGATGAGAACGTCGAGGCCCTTCTGGCGTTTGAGCCGGCGGGCGCGGGCGGCGAGCTGCGCGATCGAGATGCCGCCGGTCTGGTCAATGTAGAACGGGATCGTCTGCATGTCCCGGGCCGCATCGGTGATCTTGTAGAAGTCCTCCGGGCGGATGTCGCCGCGGCGGATCTTGTAGGAGGGCACGCCCGACTGCTCGGCGATGATGCGGGTGGCGAGCTGCTCGGCCGACATTTCGAGGGAGAAGAACCCGACGATGCCGCCGTTCTTGGTCTCGATTCGGCCGTCGGGCTGCTTCTCGCCCTGGTAGGCCTTGGCGATGTTGAAGGCGATGTTGGTGACGAGCGAGGTCTTGCCCATGGCCGGGCGCCCCGCGAGGATGATGAGATCCGAGGATTGCAGGCCGCCCATCTTGGCGTCGAGGTCGGTGAGGCCCGTGGCGATGCCGGAGAGCTTGCCGTCGCGCTGGTAGGCTTTCGCCGCCATGTCGACGGCGGCGGTGAGCGCGTCCGAGAACTTCTGAAAGCCGCCGTCGTACTTGCCCGATTCGGCCAACTCGTAGAGCCGGCGCTCGGTGCCCTCGATCTGGTCGCGGGGCGAGGATTCCACGGGCGCCTCGTAGGCACCGTTGACGAGATCCTCGCCGATGGTGATGAGCCGCCGGCGGATGGCGAGATCGTAGATCGTGCGGCCGTAATCGCCGGCGTTGATGACGGTCGTCGCCTCGGCCGCGAGGCGGGCGAGGTACTGCATCACGGTCTGGCCGCCGAGGTCGGCGTCGCCGAGATAGGTCTTGAGCGTGATCGGTGTCGCGAGCTTGCCGGCCTTGATCAGGGAGGCGGCCACCTCGAAGATCTTCCGGTGGACGTCCTCCATGAAGTGCTCGGGCAGAAGGAAGTCCGAGATCCGGTAATAGGCGTCGTTGTTGACGAGGATTGCGCCGATGAGCGCCTGCTCCGCGTCGATGTTGTGGGGCGCGACGCGGAACTCTTGGGCGACCGCCTGGAGGTTCGCCGTCAGGGCATTGGGCAGGGCCATGGGCTGACTCGAAGCTCCGATCCGTCGAAAACCGCGCGACGTCCGCCGCGCTTCGTCACTCGCGTACGACCATGGCCCCGGCATGGTTAGCCGATCCTTAGCCGATAGGCGCTCGCCACCCCGCCGATGGTGGGGAAGCGCGGGTCCCCCTCTCGTCCAGGAAGGGAGACCCGCGTCCGATACGGCCTCGAACAGGGTCGCAAACGCAGGACGCCCGCCGGCTCTCTCGAACCGGCGGGCATCCATGCTGGAACAAATGCGGAACCAGTCAACCCCTACGGGCCACGATCCCCACTGTCCACTGCGGTTGCCACGACCTATTCGCGATCGTCGCCGGCTTCCGCCAGGGCTGCACCGACCTCGAGGCCGAGGTCGTCGAGGTTGAAGGCCTCGCGCTCGGTGGTCGATTCGCCCCGCGCCTGGCGCTCGGCCTCCTCGGGGGAGCGGGCGACGTTGACGGTCACCGTCACCTCGACCTCGGGGTGAAGCACCACGGGGACGACGTGCAGGCCGAGCGTCTTGATCGGCTGGTTGAGGGCGAACTGGTCGCGGCCGACGCTGAAGCCCTCCGAGGTCACGACCTCGGCGAGATCGCGGGTGGAGACCGAGCCGTAAAGCACGCCGGTCTCGCCGGACTGCCGGATCAGCACGAAGCTCTTGCCCTCGAGCGTCTCGGCGACGGTCTGGGCCTCGGACTTGCGCTCGAGGTTGCGCGCCTCGAGCTGGGCGCGCTGGGTCTCGAAATGCTTCTTGTTGCCGGCCGTGGCGCGCAGGGCCTTGCCGCGGGCGAGCAGGAAATTGCGGGCGTAGCCGGGCTTGACGTTCACGGTCTCGCCCATCTGGCCGAGCTTGGCCACGCGCTCGAGCAGGATCACTTCCATGGTCTTCGTCCTCTTTGGATTTGCTTGCGGTTGACGGGTCCCGCCGCGCCGTCCGGCCCGGCGGGTGTCTCAGGTACGGCCTGCGCCCTCCTTGGGACGGCGCAGGTTGAGGGCGGTGTCGGCGACGCCGAACAGGGTCAGCGCCAGGAAGGCGACCCCCTGGGTCACGAACAGGATCATGTAGAGGCCGAACAGCAGGGCCGGCCGGCTCTTGCGCCCGCGGCTGCGGTCGTGGAAGGCGGCGAGCCCCTGCAGGGCGAAGGCGGCGCTGAGCGCCCCCGAGAGCGCGACGCCGAGCACGCCGGGATAGCCCGGCGTCAAGGCGAGCACGGCGGCACCGCCCAGCACGACGAGCACGCTGCGCGGCATCGTCGTCGCGGGGAGGTCGGGCCAGGGCCGCGGCAGGCGGCCCGAGACCTGGACGATCCGGGCGGCGGCCCAGAGATAGAAGGTCAGCAGCAGCGCCAGCCCCTGCGCCGCGAGCCCCGGCGCGATGGCGGCGAGTGCGTCGGCCACCTCCGCCTTCGAATCGGGAGCGGTGGGTGTCGACTCGGCCTGCTCGGCGGCCGGCTTGTCCGCTGCCGCCGGCGGATCGACACGCGTTTCCGCTCCGCGTCCGACCTGTCCCTGGGTCGTCAGGATGGTGCGCGTCATGTTGCGCAACTGCGCCTGGAACGTGTTGTAGTTCGGCGACGCGATGACCGCGATGGCGACGAAGGCCAGGGCCGCGGTGCTCGCCGTCCAGGCCAGCAGCCGGCCGGTGGGGTACCATTCCATCGTGCCGTCGGCATCGGGACGGCCGAGCAGCGCCAGGTAGGCGAGCCACCACGCCGGAAGCGCGAGGTAGGCGAGGAAGCCGAGGCCGAGGAAGGGGGCGATGACGAGGCCCAGAACGAGGCTGCCCGTCGCCGCCGCGGTCAGAGCGGCCTTATGGCTCCAGCCGAGCCCGACGATGAGGATCGGCAGTGGGGCGAGCAGGTAGAGCACGATCGCGAGCGCGGTCGCCTTCAGGAGCACTCCGAACAGGAGTGCCGAGACGAGGCCCGCGCCGATGCCGATGCCGAGATACTGTCTCATCGATCCCGCTGTCCCGCTGTCCCCGGATCGGGGCAGGGTTAGAGGCGAACCACATCGCCCCAACGACTCCCGGCGCTCCTCGAACGGAACCCCGGTACGAAAAACGCCCCGCCGCACGTGCGGGGGACGCCCCGGCCCGGCAAAGCCGGGCCGGGACAACCGACTACTTGATCACGTAGGGCAGGAAGCCGAGGAAGCGGGCGCGCTTGATCGCCTGGGCGAGCTCGCGCTGCTTCTTGGCCGAGACCGCGGTGATGCGCGACGGCACGATCTTGCCGCGCTCCGAGACGTAGCGGGAGAGCAGCTTGACGTCCTTGTAGTCGATCTTGGGCGCGTTCACGCCCGAGAAGGGGCAGGTCTTGCGACGACGGAAGAACGGACGACGTCCGCCACCGGCTCCGCCGGCAGCACCACCGGCCGCGGGGGCCGCTCCAGGTCCAGCACCGAATGCCATGATTTAAGCCTCCCCGCCGAAGCTGCGCTCGGGCCGGTCGCCGCGATCGCCACGGTCCCCGCGATCACCCCGATCGCGTTCGCCACCAAATCCACCACCGCCGAAGCCGTCCTCGTCACGACGGCGGCCGCGCTCGCGGTCCTTGCGGTCGTCGCGGTCGCGCTTCTGCATCATCGCGGACGGCTCGGACTCGAGTTCCTCGACGCGCACGGTCATGAACCGCAGCACGTCCTCGGAGATCTGCATCTGGCGCTCCATCTCCGTCAGCGCCGCCGGGGGGGCGTCGATGTTCAGGAGCGTGAAATGCGCCTTGCGGTTCTTCTTGATGCGGTAGGCGAGGGACTTCACGCCCCACATCTCGATCTTCTCGACCTTACCGCCATTGGCTTCGAGGACGCCCTTGTAGGTCTCGACCATGGTCTCGACCTGCTGGGTCGTCACGTCCTGGCGCGCCAGGAAGACGTGTTCGTAGAGAGGCATTCACGGGCCCTTCACAAGCAAAAGGGGCTCGACGTCACGGATATGCGATCACGGTCGTCGGGCCGGTTCATCGCGTCTCGCCCGGCGCCAAGCCCTCCGAGCCGTGTAGGGCCCGAGCGGTTGATCGAAGGCGGAGACACCGGACGACGAAGCAAGCTCCTGTGCCGGACGAACCGGCACCGTCCGTTCAGCCCCCAGCCGGAGCGAACGCGAGGTGCGGCGCATAGACGAGTTTGACGGGGATGGCAAGAATGCCGTGCGCGCTCGAAGGCGACGAACGCCCGTCGGATCGCTGCGCCGATGCCGCGCTCGCCCGGGACCTCATGGGGGCCGCCGTTGCCAGCGTTCCGTCACAGTCCGACGCCGCTAAGGTACGCAGGCTCGAACGTTCAGCCTTCCGCATGTCGGCCTCAGGACAAGAGCCTGCCGCTGAAAGCCGAACCATCACAGGTGGATCAAACGGCCTCCACGCTCACCACCCCCTCGCAGGCTCGTAGTGCCTGAAGGATCTCGTCGAAGCTCTTGGCCGGGATGCGCACGAAGGAGACAGAAATCTCGTCGAATCCGTCTTCGGCACTCGCCTGGGCGACGAACTGCTTGAGTCGGGACGCATAGGAGCCCGAGATTTTTCGCATGACGTCGATGGAGACCGTCGCGCGCCGCGCCGTGATCCGAACCTCACGGGTCTGCGCCCGTTCGCGGTAGCGCTCTTCGATCGGCTTCACGCCCGCCAGGATGCCGAGCACGATGAGGGTGGTGGCAAGGGCGGCGACGTAGAGGCCGCTGCCGGCCGCGAGCCCGATCGCCGCCACCGCCCAGAGGCCGGCGGCGGTGGTGAGGCCCTTCACGACTTCCCCGCGCAGCAGGATGGTCCCGGCGCCGAGGAAGCCGATGCCGGAAACGACCTGGGCCGCGATGCGCGAGGGGTCGAGGGTGACGTTCGGCTTTCCCAGGATGTCGGAGAAGCCGAAGGCGGAGACGATCATGATTAGGCAGGAGCCGACGCAGACCAGCATGTGCGTGCGCATGCCCGCCGCCCAGACGAGGCGTTCGCGCTCGAACCCGATCACGCTGCCCAACAGCGCTGCCAGGAACAGGCGGCCCAGAATGTCGAGGTTGCTGATCACGCTCCGCCCCGTCCGCTCCCTTTCTCGATCGACCGGTTAAACCACCATCCCGCCAATCCCGGAAAAGGTGGGGCGACGGCGGAACCGGCTCCGGGGCATCCGGCGCGAGCCGCAAAGCCTCCGATCCAGTGTGCCGGCCAATCGAGCTACGACACGGATTCCGCCTCGCCAAGCCGTGGCTGAGTCCCGAATCGCCGTCCTGCCGCCAGCTACCGGATCGACGAGGCGATGGCCTGCTGGATCCCCATGATGTTGGCGCCGCGCTTGAGCGTCTTCTGGATCGGCTCGGCCCTGCCCGAGACCCAGACCTTCAGCTCGGTATCCAGGTCGAAGCTGCCGGCGGTCTCCACCGAGAACGAGGTGATCGCCCGGTAGGGCACGGTCAGGTACGAGATCTTGCGGCCGGTGATGCCCTGCTTGTCCACCAGGATCAGCCGGCGGTCGGTGAAGACGATGAGGTCGCGGATCAGCTTGAACGCGACCGTCACGGTCTCGCCCTGCGTCAGGACGCCGTCGAGCTGTCGGTCGATCTCCTCGGCCGAGAGATCGCTGCCGTGGCCGAGCAGGCCGTCGAAAAGTCCCATGCCCTGTTCCCATCCCCGTCGCAGCGCTTCGCCCCTATGTAATGGCGGGCGATCCCGCGCTGATCCAGCGGGAGACCGTCCCGCATGCCGGAGCCGTTCGACGATGCTGACCTCGCCCCTGCGCCTCGGCGTGAACATCGACCACGTCGCGACCGTGCGCAACGCGCGCGGCGGCCACCATCCCGACCCCATCCGGGCCGCGCTGACCGCGGTGGAGGCGGGGGCCGACGGCATCACGGCGCATCTGCGGGAGGATCGCCGGCACATCCGCGATGCGGACATCGCCGCCTTAATGGAGGCACTGACCGTGCCGCTCAATTTCGAGATGGCGGCCACCGACGAGATGGTGGGAATCGCCACGCGCCTGCGGCCGCACGCGGCCTGCCTCGTGCCGGAGAAGCGCGAGGAGCGCACCACCGAGGGCGGCCTCGACATCGTCGGCACCCGCGACCATCTCGCTCCCCGGATCGCCGCCCTCTCGGCCGCCGGCATCCGCGTCTCGCTCTTCGTCGAGCCCGAGGAGGCGGTGATGGACATGGCGCGCCGGTTGGAAGCGCCGGTGGTCGAGCTCCATACCGGCAGCTATTGCGAGGCGGTGTCCGAGGGCGATGCGGCGCGCACCGCCCATGAGCTGTCCCGCATCGTCCGGGCCACGGAATACGGCGCCGGCCTCGGCCTCGAGATCCATGCCGGCCACGGCCTCGCCCTCGACAGCGTCGCGCCGGTGGCGCGCCTGCCGCAGGTGGCCGAACTCAACATCGGTCACGCGCTCATCGGCGAGGCGATCTTCGTCGGGCTGGCCCGGGCGGTGAGCGACATGCGCGCGGCCATGGCGGCGGCGCGGGCATGATCGTCGGGATCGGCTCCGACCTCTGCGACATCCGCCGGATCGAGAAGTCGTTGGCGCGCTACGGCGACCGCTTCACGCACCGGATCTTCACGGACGGCGAGCGGAAGAAATCCGACGCACGTGCGGCGCGGGCGCCGTCTTATGCGCGTCGCTTCGCCGCCAAGGAGGCCTGTTCCAAGGCGCTCGGCACCGGCATGAGCGGGGGGGTGTTCTGGCGCGACATGGAGGTGGTGAATCTGCCCGGCGGCCGTCCCACCCTGAGGCTTACCGGCGGTGCGCTCGACCGCCTCAACGCGATGATGCCGATGGGCCACGAGGCGAAGATCCACGTCACTCTCACCGACGATCCTCCGATGGCGCAGGCCTTCGTGATCATCGAGGCGGTGCCGGTTGTCGGGGCAGGTCGAGAGCCAGGCTGAATCGATTCGCCGCGACGGGAGATCGTTCGTAAGGACGGTGATCCCCGCCGCGACCGTCCACCTGCGGCGCCCCAGGATGAGGGTGCGGTCGGGAGGATGGCGAGGCCGTATCCGCTGGCGCCGGGTGCGGCGTGACCGCAGGACGGTTGAGATGTATTGAGGCTCGCGTTGCGGGGTTCCCCTGCTTGGTCTAGACCGCCCGCCACCTCTGGGACGCGTCGGGCCACGTGCGGGTGAGCCGAGGACTTCAGCGAAGATGGAACGTGCGCGCGTGGATCAGCAGACGAAGCGCGACCTGAAGGTCGCCGAGACCGGCAGCACCTGGGCGAGCATCAAGGAAACGCTCAAGGTCGGCATCCAGGCGCTTCTCATCGCCCTCGTGGTGCGCACGCTGCTGTTCCAGCCGTTCAACATCCCATCGGGATCGCTCGTTCCGACACTGCTCATCGGCGACTATCTGTTCGTCTCCAAATACGCCTACGGCTACTCCAAGTACTCGCTGCCGCTCAGCGAATATCTTCCCTTCGAGGCCAACGGCCGGATCTGGGAGGCGGCCCCGAAGCGCGGCGACATCGCGGTGTTCAAGCTGCCCAAGGACAACGCCACCGACTACATCAAGCGGGTGATCGGCCTGCCCGGCGACAAGGTCCAGATGAAGTCGGGCCTGCTCTACATCAACGATGTCGCGGTCAAGCGCGAGCGCATCGCACCGTTCGAGACCACCGGCGCGTACGGCGAGCAGGCCAAGGCCCAGCAATACGTCGAGACGCTTCCCAACGGCGTCGCCCACCGGGTGATCGAGCGCGACGGGGACAGCGGCTACTGGGACAACACCGAGCCCTACATCGTCCCTCCGGGCAAGTTCTTCATGATGGGCGACAACCGCGACAACTCGACGGATTCCCGCGATCTCGCCAGCGTCGGCTTCGTGCCCTTCGAGAACTTCGTCGGTCGCGCCGAGATGATCTTCTTCTCGATCGACGAAGGCACGCCCGCCTGGCAGCTCTGGCAATGGCCGGCGAAGGTGCGCTGGAACCGCCTCTTCAGCGCCATCAACTAGGCCGATGGCGGCGATGGACGGAGAAGCACGCGCCTCGAGCCGGGCGCGGCGCGCGCCGCGTCCCAAGCCAGGCCTCGACATCCTCGAGGCCCGCATTGGCCATGTCTTCGCCGACAAGACGCTCCTGGCACGCGCCTTGACCCATGTCAGCAAGGCCGGAGGCAGCGGCCGCATCGGCAGCTACCAGCGGCTCGAGTTCCTGGGCGACCGCGTCCTCGGCCTCGCCATCGCGGACCTGCTCTACGCGGCGTTTCCGGGGGCCGACGAGGGCGACCTGTCCCGGCGACTCGCCGGGCTCGTGCGCCGCGAGACCTGCGCCGCCGTCGCGCGGGCTTGGGATGTCGGGCCGCATCTGGCGCTCGGACCCGGAGAGGTCCAGGGTGGCGGGCGACGCAACCAGACGATTCTCGCCGATGCCTGCGAGGCGATCCTCGGCGCCGTGTTCCTGGATGCCGGCTATGCGACCGCCAAGGCGACCGTGGACGCCGCCTTCGCTCCGGCGACGGACACCGCGGCGCCACGTGGGCGCGACGCGAAGTCGGCGCTCCAGGAATGGGCGATGGCGCGGGGCTTGGCGATCCCGCTCTACGAGGTCGCCGAGCGCTCAGGGCCGGATCACGCCCCCCGCTTCCGTATCGCGGTCCGGGTGGACGGGATCGAGCCCGGATACGGCGACGGCCCCTCGAAGCGCCTCGCCGAACAGGAGGCGGCCCGCAGCGTCCTCGAACGGGAGGGCATCGCCGCCGGCGAGACGATACCGAGCGCGGAGGCGCCGAACGAGACCGATGAAGGACGAAACCCCGATGCCTGACCACGACCCGGATTCGGGCGACGACCAAGATCCTATCCCCGATGCGCCCATCGCGGGCTCGGCGATGCCGGGACCGACCGAGGGCATGCGGGCCGGCTTCGTCGCCCTCATCGGCGTGCCCAATGCCGGCAAGTCGACGCTCCTGAACAGCCTCGTCGGCACCAAGGTCTCGATCGTCTCCCGGAAGGTGCAGACGACCCGCGCCCTTGTGCGGGGCATCGTCATGGAGGGCACGGCACAGATCATCCTCGTCGACACGCCCGGCATCTTCGCGCCCAAGCGCCGCCTCGACCGTGCCATGGTCCATTCCGCCTGGAGCGGTGCCGCGGACGCCGATGCCGTGGCGCTGCTGATCGATGCCCGCAAGGGGATCGACGAGGAGGTCGAGGCGATCCTCGCCCGCCTGCCCGACCTGCGCCGGCCCAAGATCCTGATCCTCAACAAGATCGACCTTATCCTCCGCGAGAAGCTGCTGGCGCTGGCCGGCGCGCTCAACGAGCGGGTGCCCTTCACGCATACCTTCATGATCTCGGCCCTGAAGGGCGACGGCATCGCATCCCTGCGCGAGGCGCTCGCCGCGATGATGCCCGCCGGCCCGTGGCTCTATCCGGAAGACCAGGTCTCCGACGCGCCCCTGCGCATGCTCGCCTCCGAGATCACGCGTGAGAAGATCTACGATCGGCTCCACGAGGAGCTGCCCTATCGCTCCACGGTGGAGACCGACCAGTGGCAGGTGAAGCCTGACGGTTCGGTGCGCATCGAGCAGACGATCTTCGTCGAGCGCGAGAGCCAGCGCTCGATCGTGCTCGGCAAGGGCGGCCAGACCATCAAGGCCATCGGGCAGGCGGCCCGGATCGGGATTTCGGAGGTCGCCGAGACCAAGGTGCATCTGTTCCTGCACGTGAAGGTCCGGGAGAACTGGGCCGACGACCCGGCACGGTACCGCGAGATGGGCCTCGAATTCCCGCGCGGCTGAGCCGATCGTCCGCAAGACGACGGGTTGCCATGGGCGTTGCAACACGGCTTAACCGCAGTATTGCACCGCACACATCTCGCTGAACCGCCAAGCTTCCCAAGCAATCTGCGGATCACCGTACGGTTACGTTGAAAATATGTCGCCAACGACTTGACAACGTGTACGGCGCTGATTCTCTCGCATTTGAAATGGGGGGACGTGGCGAAGTTGTTCTTTCCCTGTTGGCCGTCGCCGGCTACGTATCCTTCAGCCGCGCCCGATTCGAGTCGTGGCCACGATCGTTCCCTTCCCTCCACGCCCTGAGCCTCGAGGCGCGCGCTCTCGCGCCGGATTCGTCATGATGTTTGCCATGCCCGTTCCCGATGCCGTCTACGGATCGCCGCCGCCGGACCTTGCCGAGGTCGCCGCCGATGCTGCCCAATTGTCGCCGCTGATCCCGGGATCGGCGCGGCTCGAAGACCTGGAAGAGGGCAGCCTCGGCGCCATCGTGATGGTGGCTCCCGCCGGGACGTTCGAACGGCGCTACGCGTTGTCGCTGTCGCTTCGAGCCCTGCGTCCGGGCGGACGGCTGACGGCACTGGCGCCCAAGGACCGCGGCGGCGCGCGGCTGGGCCGCGAGCTGAAATCGTTCGGGTGCGAACCCGCCGAGACGGCGCGTCGCCATCACCGCATCTGCGATGTCTCCCGTCCCGAGGCCCTGGCGCCCCTCGACGAGGTGATCCGCGAGGGGGCACCGCGCCATATCGACAACCTCGCGCTCTGCACGCAACCCGGCATCTTCTCCTGGGACCGGCTCGACCCCGGCTCGGCCCTGCTGCTCGCCACGCTCCCCGAACTGTCCGGCCGCGGCGCCGATTTCGGCTGCGGGATCGGGGTTCTCGCCCGCGCGATCCTGGGCTCCCAGGGGGTCACGGCCATGACGCTCATCGACATCGACCGGCGCGCCGTCGAGATGGCGCGCCGCAACGTCTCCGATCCGCGCGCCGAGATCCGCTGGGCCGATATCCGGACGCCCGATCCCGGGCTGACCCGCCTCGACTTCGTGGTGATGAACCCGCCCTTCCACGATGGCGGAACCGAGGATCAGTCGCTCGGCCAGGCCTTCATCCGCCGCGCTGCCGAATCCCTGCGGCCCGGCGGCACCCTGTGGCTGACCGCCAACGCCCATCTCCCCTACGAGGCAACGCTGGCGCAGTCTTTCAAGACCGTGACGCTGAAGGCCTCGGCGGGGGGGTACAAGATCTTCGAAGCCCGACGTTGAGCGGTTCGACGAAGGCGCCGACCCTGCGTCTCGACCGCCTGCTCGCCAATCTCGGATACGGCTCCCGCCGGGAGGTCGGCCTCCTGGCCAGGGCCGGACTCATCGTCATCGACGGCGCCCCGATCGCGGATGCGGATCGCCGCGTCGCCGTGACTGCCGATCTGAGCGCCCGCATGACGGTCGACGGCGAGCCCCTCGACCCCCCTCCCGGCCTCGCCCTCATGCTGCACAAGCCGCTCGGCGTGACCTGCTCCCACAAGGAGGCGGGACCGCTGATCTACGGCCTCCTGCCGGAGCGCTGGCGCCGCCGCGATCCCGCCCTCTCGACGATCGGCCGGCTCGACAAGGAGACCTCCGGCCTCATCCTCCTCACGGACGACGGCGCCCTGCTGCACCGGGTGATCTCTCCGAGATCGAAGGTCGCCAAGCGCTACCAGGTCAGCCTCGACAGGCCACTGAAGGGTGACGAGGTGGCGATCTTCTCGAGCGGCACCCTGGTGCTGGATGGGGAGGACAAGCCGCTGCTGCCGGTGGAGATGCAGGTCCATGATGGGACCCGTGCGGCGGTGACGCTTCACGAGGGGCGCTATCATCAGGTCCGGCGCATGTTCGCCGCCGTCGGCAACCATGTCGTCGCTCTCCATCGCGACAGGATCGGCGGCTTGGAGCTTCCCGAGACACTGGACCCCAGCGGTCATCGCATCCTGCAGCCGCAAGAGGTGGCCCGCCTCTTTGAAGGTCATGACGCCGATACTCCGGCGGTGAAGTCGGCCTGATCCGCCGCGAGAGCTGTCTTCGGTCACAACGGCGCAACGGATTGGTAAGTCTCGGCCGATAGCGTTGCTGCCTGATCTCGAATAACGGCCGATGCCACACAATACCTTGAACTCGGTCACCATCGATCAGGTCGAGCAGGAGATCACCGCCGACTCGCGGTATCTGCGATTCTCCCCCGCTATCGAGACGGCCTTCGAGCGCGAGACGGCCGCCGAGCGGGTCCGCAACCTGATCCTGAGCGCCGCCGTCGCGCTGGCTCTCTACGACGGCTTCCTGATCAACGATTGGGTCACCATGCGCGACGTCTTTCCGGCGCTCGCCTTCGCCCGTCTCTGCATCTTCACGCCACTCCTCGTGATCCTCCTCGTCTCCGTGAGTCCCCGTTGGTCCGCTCACCTGCGCGAGAGTCTCTCCGCGACCGTCGCGGTGCTGGCCGTTTCCCTGCCGACCGTGATCATGGTCTTCAGCACCAGTCCCCACAAACTGAGCTACCAGTACGGCAGCCTGCTGATCATGACGTTCGCGACGGTGATCCAGCGCCAGCGGTTCCGGTATGGAGGGACCGCGACCCTGACGATCCTGGTCGTCCAATCGGTGACGACGTATCTGAGCGGCGCCTTCACGGCCGAAACCTACATCGCCAACGTGGTCTTCTTCGTCACGGCCACGATCCTGCTGCTCCTCGCCGCCTATCTCCTCGAGCATGCCGACCGGCGCAGCTATCTCTTCGCCCTGCGCGGTCGCCTCCTGCAGACGTAGCTCGTGAAGAGTGCCTGCACCGATCCGCTCACCGGCCTGTGGAACCGGCGCCACCTCGGTGATGTCTCGCAGACCCTCTGGGCCGCGTCCGCGCAGATGCCCCGGAACGTCGCCGTCGTGATGATCGACATCGACTGCTTCAAGGCGTTCAACGACAGCTTGGGCCATATCGAGGGTGACCTGTGCCTGAGGCGGATCAGCGCCTGCGTGGCCGATGCCGTTGCGGGCACATCGGGCACGGCCGTCCGTTTCGGCGGCGAGGAGATCCTGGTGCTCCTGCCCGACGCGGGCCTCGATGACGCCCGCCGCCTCGCCGAGACGATTCGGTCGGAGATCGCCGCCGCGGCGCTGCCGCATCCGGCGATCGGCACGGATTCGGTCGTGACCGCGAGCTTCGGCATCGCCGCGGCCATCGCTCCGCCGATCAGCCTGTCGGAGCTGGTCTCCGCCGCCGACGCGGCGCTCTACGCCGCCAAGCACGCCGGCCGCGACTGCATCTGGCCCTTGGCCGGGACCGAGGCGGCGGTCGCCACCTCCGTCGCGGCGTGACGATCCGCTTCGCGCGACGGGCAGTGGCATCCTGCCGTGTCGCAAAGCCAAGCGCGTCCCCACCACCGTCTTGTTTTCGGTACCCTGCTCTGCTATGGCCCCGCCCATTCCACACGCGGAGCTGGCCTCATGCCTGAATGAGGCGTTTCCGGTGGTCGTTGCCGATCAGGCCTCGATCGCTTCCTCCGCGGCGGCATCAACCGGAAGAGAACAGAACATCATGGCCGTCGATTTCACCATGCGTCAGCTCCTCGAAGCGGGCGCCCATTTCGGACACCAGTCCCACCGCTGGAACCCGAAGATGCAGTCCTACATCTTCGGGACGCGCAACAACATCCACATCATCGACCTCGCCCAGACCGTGCCGGCCCTCCACCAGGCCCTGCAGGCAGTGAGCGACACCGTGGCCAAGGGTGGCCGCGTGCTGTTCGTCGGCACCAAGCGCCAGGCCGCCGACACCATCGCCGAGGCCGCCAAGCGCTCGGCCCAGTACTACGTCAACTCGCGCTGGCTCGGCGGCATGCTGACCAACTGGAAGACCATCTCGGGTTCGATCCAGCGCCTGCGCAAGGTCGACGAGACCCTCGAAGGCGGGGCCCAGGGCCTCACCAAGAAGGAACGTCTCATGCTCGGCCGCGAGAAGGACAAGCTCGAGAAGGCGCTCGGCGGCATCAAGGACATGGGCGGCGTGCCCGACCTCCTGTTCGTGATCGACACCAACAAGGAGCAGCTCGCGATCAAGGAGGCCCAGCGCCTCGGCATCCCGGTGGCCGCCATCGTCGACACCAACTGCAACCCCGAGGGCATCACCTACGTGGTGCCGGCCAACGACGACGCCGGCCGTGCGATCTCGCTCTATTGCGACCTCGTCGCCCGGGCCGCCATCGAGGGCATCTCCCGCGGACAGGGTTCGAGCGGCGTCGATCTCGGCGCCTCCGAGGAGCCGATGGCCGAGGAACTTCCTGCTAACAACGAACTCCCGGCCAATGACGACGCGGCGCTGTCCGGCGAGGTCTCTCCGGCCGACGTCGCGGCCTTGGTCGAGTCCACCGAGCATTTCGAGCTGCTCTCCGCCCCCCGCGGCGCACCCGACGACCTGTCGAAGCTTCACGGCGCCGGCCCGCAGATCGTGCAGAAGCTCAACGATGCCGGGATCTACCATTACTGGCAGATCGCCGCGATGAGCGATGCCGACGTCGCCAAGGTCGATGCCGATCTCAAGCTGAACGGCCGCATCGGCCGTGACGGCTGGGTCGACCAGTCCCGCGGCTTCGTCGAGGCCGCCGCCGCCGCCTGAGCTCCGGCCGGCCCCTCTCGGGCCGCCATCGATCGACGACACGGAACGGAAGCCCGGTGCCTCAGAAGCGCCGGGCTCCTTAACTTCTGATCACATGAGAGGACCGGCCATGGCCAACATCACCGCCGCACTGGTGAAGGAGCTCCGCGAAAAGACCGGCGCGGGCATGATGGACTGCAAGGGCGCGCTCAACGAGACCGACGGCGACATCGAGGCCGCGGTGGACTGGCTGCGCAAGAAGGGCCTCGCCAAGGCCGCCAAGAAGGCCGGGCGCGTCGCCGCCGAAGGTCTCGTCGCGGTGGAATCCTCCGGGCATCACGCTGCCATCGTCGAGGTGAACTCCGAGACGGACTTCGTCGCCCGCAACGACGGTTTCCAGGCCTTCGTCCGCCAAGCCGCCAAGCTCGCCCTGGACACCGACGGCTCCCTCGAAGGCCTCGAGGCCGCCCACTTCCCCGGCGGAACCGCCACGGTGAAGGAGACGCTGTCCAGCCTCATCGCCACCATCGGCGAGAACATGACCCTGCGCCGCGTCGCCAAGCTCGACGTCGGCAAGGGCGTCATCGCCTCCTACGTCCACTCCCAGGTCAGCGACGGCCTCGGCAAGATCGGCGTGCTCGTGGCGCTCGAATCGGAAGGGGACGTCGAGGTCCTGTCGGCGCTCGGCCGGCAGATCGCCATGCACGTCGCCGCCACCAACCCGGTGGCGCTCGATGCCTCGGGCGTCGATCAGGCGACCCTGGAGCGCGAGAGCAACATCCTGCGCGAGAAGAACGCCGGCAAGCCCGACCACGTGCTCGCCAAGATCGTCGAGAGCGGCCTCAAGAGCTACTACAAGGAGGTCACCCTCCTCGAGCAGCCCTTCGTGCATGACGGCTCGAAGACGATCGCCCAGGTTCTCAAGGAGGCCGAGGGCAAGGCCGGCTCGGCCGTCAAGCTCACCGCCTTCGTGCGCTACGCGCTCGGCGAGGGCATCGAGAAGGAAGAGGGCCCAGACTTCGCCGCCGAGGTCGCGGCGATGTCGCGCTGACGCGGCACCGCGGCGGTTTTTCTTCTTGGGGCGGCGGCAGCGATGCCGCCGCCCCTCGACGTTTCGGGCCGCCCTGGGCTAGAAGCCGATCGCTCCCCGATTGGCGATCCGGCCGCCTCGCGCCGGCGATGAGGACCCCCTTCGATGCCGGATGCGCCTCCGTTCCGCCGGGTCCTCGTCAAGCTCTCCGGCGAGGCACTGGCCGCCCCGGACGGCTATTGGCTCCATCCGCCGACCCTGGCGAGCCTCGCCGCGGACATCGCCCGCACCCTGAATGCCGGCATCCAGGTCGCGCTGGTGGTGGGCGGCGGCAACATGATCCGCGGCGCCCGCATCTCGTCGGCCGGCTGGATCGACCGGGCCACGGGCGATTCCCTCGGCATGATCGCCACGGTGATGAACTCCCTGGCCCTGGAGACCGCCCTGAACGCGGCCGGGGTCATCGCCCGCACCATGTCGGCGGTGTCGATGCCGACCATCTGCGAGACCTTCGCCCGCCAGCCCGCCCTGCATCACCTCGACAAGGGGCAGGTCGTCGTGCTCGCCGGGGGCACCGGCAACCCGTATTTCACCACCGACACCGCCGCCGTCCTCCGGGCGGCGGAACTGCGCTGCGAAGCGGTGCTCAAGGCGACGCAGGTCGACGGCGTCTACTCGGCCGACCCCAAGAGCGATCCCGATGCCGTCCGCTACGACCGACTGACCCACGATGAGGCCATCCGGCGCGACCTGAAGATCATGGACACCGCCGCCTTCGCCCTCGCTCGGGAAAGCCGACTCTCGATCATCGTCGGGTCGGTCCATGCCCCGAGCTCGATCACCGCGATCCTGACGGGTGCCGCGCCGAGCACGCACGTCGTCCCCTGAGGGTAA
>NZ_CAXUJR010000032.1:0-12686 GCF_964251405.1 uncultured Methylobacterium sp. | reverse complement strand
AGGGCGCGATGGCGCGAAGGTCATTTGCGAGAGCCATGTTTTTCGTTCATTGAAGCCCACGAACCGGCCCAGCGGCCTGGCTTTTCTCCCTGTTCGCGTCGGGACCCGCACGCATGGCACTTCCAGACTTCGACCTGAACGACATCAAGCGCCGCATGCAGGGGGCCGTCGCCTCCCTGAAGGGCGATCTCGGCTCGCTCCGCACCGGCCGGGCCACCCCCAGCATCCTCGATCCGATCACGGTCGACGCCTATGGCGCGGCGATGCCGATGGCGCAGGTCGCCACCGTGAGCGTGCCCGAACCGCGCCTCCTCTCGATCTCGGTCTGGGATCGCGGCATGGTCAGCGCCGTCGAGAAGGCGATCCGCGAATCCGATCTCGGCCTCAATCCGCAGACCGAAGGGCAGACGATCCGCCTGCGCATCCCGGAAATGAACGAGCAGCGCCGCAAGGAGATGGTGAAGGTCGCGCATAAATACGCCGAGGAGAGCCGCGTTGCGGTCCGCCACGTGCGTCGCGACGGCCTCGACCATCTCAAGAAGCTCGAGAAGGACGGGGCCATCAGTGAGGACGACGAGACGCGTCAGGCGGCCGAGGTCCAGAAGGCCACGGACCAGCACATCACCGAGATCGATGGCGTCCTCGCAAGCAAGGAAAAGGAGATCATGCAGGTCTAGGGGCGATGTTGCGTCCGGGACGGCGCCGAGCGACCGGCATGGGGCTTGTGGTACGCTGTGGCGGCAGGCTCCAGGCTAAGGAGTTGTTGCGATGAGCCGCGGTTCCCCTGAGCATCGTTCCGCAGCGTGTCTCAGGGTTCGCCGCACAGGACGATGCATCATCAAAAACCCATAAGCATGGGTTCTTGTGCAAGGCCACGAAACCTGGCCGAACGATCGACCGGGTCAGTGGACGAGGAGGAGACGCGGTGGATCGCCTCACGAACGCGCGTCAGATCAGGGCAGCGATGACGTCCGACGTCGAGATGATGGCGCCCGCCGCGACGGGACAGGGTCAGTTGCGAAGCGAGGCCCCGTCCCTGGCCTCCCGCGAGGGCGCGCCGCCGTCCTTCACCGCGTCCGAGGCGACGGCGTCCTCCCTCGACCGCCAGGCGGCACCCGCCCATGTGGCGATCATCATGGACGGCAACGGTCGCTGGGCGGCCCGGCGCGGCCTGCCGCGGGTGGAGGGTCATCGCCGGGGCGTCGAGGCGGTGCGCCGCGCCGTCCGATCGGCGATCGAGCTCGGGGTCACCTACCTGACGATCTACGGCTTCTCCTCCGAGAACTGGCGCCGTCCGCCGGCCGAGGTCGCCGACCTGATGGGCCTGCTCAAGCTGTTCGTGCGCCGCGACCTCACCGACCTGCATGCCCACGGCGTGCGTGTCAGGATCATCGGAGACCGCGAGGGTCTGAGCCCGGACATCGCCGGCCTACTCGAGGAGGCCGAAGAGCGGACCCGCCTGAATACCGGGCTGACCCTGGTGGTCGCCTTCAACTACGGCGGTCGCCAGGAGATCCTGCGCGCCATGCGCCAACTCGCCGAGGCGGTCGCGGACGGGCGGATGCGCCCAGGCGAGATCGGCATGGAGACGGTGGCCGCGGCCCTCGACACCACCGGCATCCCGGATCCGGATCTCGTCATCCGCACCTCCGGGGAGCACCGCCTGTCGAATTTCCTCACCTGGCAGACGGCCTATGCCGAGTACGTCATGGTGCCCGAGTTCTGGCCGGATTTCGACCACGACGTCTTCCGCGCGGCCATCGACGAGTACCATCGCCGGGATCGCCGCTTCGGTGGCCTGAGCGACAAGGCCGGTTGATGCAGCCCGACGGCGGGTCCCCGCCGGTGCGGAGGCGCGACCGCCTCGGCGGCAGCGAGTTCCGGCTCAGGGCGATCTCCGGGGTGGTCATGGCCGTCGCCGTGGTGTCGGCCCTGGCGGTCGGCGGATGGCCCTTCGCCTTGATCTGGCTCGCGGCCGCGATCGTCGGTGCGGCGGAATGGATCGCGATGACGCGGCTGTCCCCGGCCCGGCCCCTCGTGGTCACGACCGTGGCCGCGCTCGCCGGCCTCGTGCTCTGTGCCCGGCTCGACGCGCCCCCGGCGGTGCTGGGGGGATTGCTGGCGATCGCCGGCCTCGTCCTCGCAAGCCTCACCCGGGGCCTGGCGTCGCGACTGCACGCCGTCGTCGGCCTCCTCGGCGGGGCGGTGATCGCGCTGGTACCCGCGTCCCTGCGCGACGATCCCGCCATCGGCATCATCGGACCCGCCTGGATGTTCGCGGTGGTGTGGTCCACCGACGTCGTCGCCTACATCACCGGCCGGACGCTCGGCGGCCCCAAGCTGATGCCGCGGGTGAGCCCGAACAAGACCTGGTCCGGGGCGCTCGGCGGTCTGGCCGCGGGCACCCTGGCGGGCGCCGCCCTCGTCATGATCGCCCGGTCCCAGGGCTGGAGCACGCTCGCGGCGACGCCGCTCGCCGTGGTGGCGTTGGCGAGCGCCACGGCCTCCGTCTGCAGCCAGAGCGGCGATCTCGCCGAATCCGCCCTCAAGCGGCATTGGGGCGTCAAGGATTCGGGGCGGTCCATCCCCGGTCACGGCGGCGTCATGGATCGCCTCGACGGCTTCTTCGCCGTCGCGCTTCTCACCGGTCTCTATCTCGCCGCGCGCCGCTTCTCGGCAGCCTGAAGGAATGTCTCGTTGAGCCTCACCGTCACCGTCCTCGGCGCCACCGGCTCGATCGGCCGCTCCACCGTTGACCTCCTGCAGCAGCATCCCGGCCGCTTCCGGGTCGGTGCCCTGGTCGGCGGCCGCGATGCGGCGGCCTTGGCGGCCCTCGCCGGCGACCTCCGGCCCGACTTCGTGGCCCTCGCCGACGAGTCCGCAGGCCCGGCCCTGCGCGAGGCGCTGTCGGGCACGGGCATCGCCAATGGTGCGGGCGAGGCGGCCGTAATGGAGGCGGTGGCGCGCGAGGCCGACATCGTCGTCGCCGCCGTGAGCGGCGCAGCCGGCCTGCGTCCGACCCATGCCGCGCTGCGCCTCGGCCGCACCGTGGCCCTCGCCAACAAGGAAAGCCTGGTCTGCGCCGGCGACGCCTTCATGCGCGACGCCGCCCGCTACGGCGCGAGGCTGCTGCCGGTGGATTCCGAGCACAACGCGCTGGCCCAGGCGCTGGGCGACGGCCGCGTCGCGGATGTGGCCAAGATGACCATCACCGCCTCCGGAGGCCCGTTCCGGACCTGGGATGCGGCCCGTATCGCCGCCGCCACGCCGACGGAGGCCGCCGCCCACCCGACCTGGTCGATGGGCATGAAGATCAACATCGATTCCGCCTCCCTGATGAACAAGGGCTTGGAGTTGATCGAGGCGCACCATCTCTTCTCCATCGAGCCCGAGCGCCTCGACGTGGTCGTGCATCCGCAATCCATCGTCCACGGCCTCGTCCATTGGCGCGACGGGGCGGTGACGGCGGGTCTCGCCATGCCGGACATGCGAGTGCCGATCGCCCATTGCCTCGGGCTCGGCGACCGCCTGACGATCGAGCGCGGACGCGGTCTCGATCTCGTGGCGGCGGGCAGCCTCACCTTCGAGGCCGCCGACGAGGCCCGGTTCCCGTGCCTGCGCATCGCGCGGGCGGCGCTTCGCGACGGCGGTGCGATGCCCACCGTCATGAACGCCGCCAACGAGATCGCGGTGTCCGCCTTCATCCGCGGCGCGATCCCGTTCTACGGCATCGCCGACCTCGTCGAGCGCGCCTGCGCACATTTCGCCGCGGAGTACCGCACGGCGCCCGCCGACGTCGACGAGGCCCTCGCCATCGACGCGCATGTGCGCGACTGGAGCGCGGCGGCCCTGCCGGAACCGCGCAGGGCCGGGTGATCGGACCGGTCACCATGATGCGACAAGGGCGACCGGCCGCTTGGGTTTGCGTTGGCGGCCTGGCCGTCCGATCTGTTACAAGGTGAGGGGAACGGCTGAGCGCCCGGCCGAGAGGACAGAGATATGGACTTCCTGACCGCCATGGGCGGGACCGCCACCGGGTTCTTCGGCGCCGTCATCCCTTTCCTCATCGTCCTTACCATCGTGGTCTTCGTCCACGAGATGGGTCACTTCCTGGTCGGCCGCTGGTGCGGCGTCGGCGTCCATGCCTTCTCGATCGGGTTCGGGCCGGAACTCGTCGGCTTCAACGACCGGCACGGCACGCGCTGGAAGCTCTGCGCGATCCCGCTCGGCGGCTACGTCAAGTTCCACGGCGACGCCAATGGCGCCAGCATGCCGGATGCGCAGACGGTGGCGCGAATGAGCCCGCAGGAGCGTGAGACGAGCTTTCCCACGCAGCCGGTGGCCAAGCGCGCCGCCATCGTGGCGGCCGGGCCGGTCGCCAACTTCATCCTCGCGATCCTCGTCTTCGCCGGCGCGATCTATTTCGGTGGGCGCTACGAGACCCCGGCCCGGGTCGATTCCGTCGTCGCCGGCAGCGCGGCGGAGCGCGCCGGGTTCCAGCCCGGCGACGTCATCCGCTCCATCGACGGCTCCCCGGTGGGCAGCTTCACCGACATGCAGCGGACCGTCACGGGGAGCGCGGGCACCGCCCTCAAGGTTCTCGTCGAGCGGGCGGGCGAGCCCAGGGAACTCACCGCGATCCCGGAAGTGGTCGAGGAGCGCACGCCCTTCGGCCAGCACCGCTTCGGCCGCCTCGGCCTGAAGGGACCCAACGGCACCGAGGCAAAGCTCGTCCAGTACGGGGCCCTGCAATCGCTCCGGCTCGGCGTCTACGAGACCTATTTCGTCGTCGACCGCACGATGAGCTATCTCGGCAAGCTCGTCACCGGCCGTGAATCCCCCGACCAGCTCTCCGGGCCGATCGGCATCGCCCGCGTCTCCGGTGAGGTCGCCAAGGTCGGCGGGGTCGGCGGCCTGATCAGCCTCATCGCGCTGCTCTCGGTCTCGATCGGCCTCCTCAACCTGTTCCCGGTGCCGATGCTCGATGGTGGGCACCTGATGTTCTACGCCTTCGAGGCCCTGCGCGGCCGGCCGTTGAGCGAGAAGGCCCAGGAGATCGGCTTCCGGATCGGCCTCGCCCTCGTGCTCATGCTGATGCTGTTCGCCGGCTGGAACGACATCCTCAATCTCGCCGCCTCGTGGAGCCGCGCGACCTGAGTCGGATCGACGACCCGGCCGTTCCGTCACCAGGACGTGCCGTTTCGCACTGCCCGCCATTCCCCTGTTCGAGGGGGAGGAGGGCGTGTTTACGTTGCGTACACCCTGATCGCGGGTCGTGCGGAACCGTTAAGTGACCGGAAGGCCACGTCCCCCCAAAATCCCCCTACGCCGGCAGACCCGAGCGTTTGCTTCGCCTTGGAAACTGGGTAGAAGCTGGACCAGAGACCAGACGTCGGGACGGCCGGTAAACGGTCGCTCGTCTGCGGGTGAGAACCCGTGCTGACAATAAAAGAGACGGGCTTGTACATGATGTCGATGACGACGAAGCGCCGGCGCAAGTCGGCCGAACAGGCCATCGTCCTTGTCGCAGCCGCGGCAGCCGGGCTGGTGCTGAGCGGTGCCGCGCAGGCACAGCAGATCGTCGTCCAGGGCAACCAGCGCGTCGATTCCGACACCATCCGGTCCTACGTGACCGGGGCCGCCTCGGGATCGCCCGAGGAAGCGCGCCGCAACCTGCTCGCCACGGGCTTGTTCTCCGACGTGAAGGTCTCGCGCAGCGGCGGCAGCACCGTCGTCAGCGTCCGCGAGAACAACGTCATCAACCGCGTCGTGTTCGAGGGCAACAAGAAGGTCGAGAAGGCCACCCTCGAGGGCCAGATCGAGGCCAAGGGCCGGAGCGCCTTCAGCAGGGCCGTCGTCGATGCCGACATGCAGCGCATCCGCGAGGTCTACCGCCGCGCCGGACGTGGCAGCGCCAAGGTCAGCTACCGCACCGTGGACCTGCCGAACGGCCGCATCGACGTGATCTACGTCATCGACGAGGGCGACAAGACCGGCATCAAGGCGATCAACTTCGTCGGCAATAACGTCTACTCGGAAGGCAAGCTCAAGGAGCTGATGTCCTCCTCCGAGATGAACTTCCTGAGCTTCATCAAGACGTCCGACGTCTACGATCCCGATCGGATCACCAACGACCTCGACGTCGTGCGCCGCTACTACCTCAAGAACGGCTATGCCGACTTCCGCATCGTCAATGCCGACGCCCGCTACGTCGAGGGCGAGGATGCGGGCTGGGCCATCACGGTCACGGTGGAGGAGGGTGCTCAGTACAGGGTCGGCGCCGTCGCGATCGATTCCCGTCTGCCCGGCGTCGATACCGGCGTGCTCGACACCGAGGTGCGCACCGCTGTCGGCGACGTCTACAACGCCGAGGACGTCGAGCGGACGCTGACCGGCGTGACCACCCAGGTCGCCCGCCAGGGTTATCCCTTTGCGCAAGTGCGCCCCACCGGGCAGCGCGACCGCGCCACCCAGACGGTCTCCCTCGGGTTCGTGGTCGAGGACGGCCCGCGCGTCTACGTCGAGCGCATCAACATCCGCGGCAACACCCGCACCCGCGACTACGTCATCCGCCGCGAGCTCGATATCACCGAGGGCGATGCCTATAACCGCGTCCTCACCGACCGCGCCGAGCGCCGGCTCAACGGTCTGGGCTTCTTCAAGAAGGTCCGCTTCTCCAACGAGCCGGGCACCTCGGCCGACCGCGTGATCATCAACATCGACGTCGAGGATCAGCCCACGGGATCGTTCTCGGTCGCGGGTGGCTACTCGACCCAGGACGGCATCATCGCCGAGGTCTCGGTCTCGGAGTCGAACTTCCTCGGCCGCGGCCAGTACGTCCGCGTCGCCGGCACCGCCGGCCAGTATTCGCGCGGCGTCGACTTCTCGTTCACGGAGCCGTACTTCCTCGGCTACCGCCTCGCCGCCGGCTTCGACGCGTTCTACAAGTACAGCGACCAGACCCGCTACTCGCGTTACGAGACCACCGTCTACGGCGGACAGCTCCGCGTCGGCCTTCCCATCACGGAAGAGTTCGGCGTGACCCTGCGCTACTCGCTCTACAACACCGAGCTGAAGGTCCCGAACACGATCAAGCGGCCGTATAACGACTGCTCCGTCGCGATCCCCGGATATACCGCGACCTATGGCGCCGGGACGAGCTTCAACGGTCGCGACATCAGCGGCCTGCCGGCCTACCCGAACTGCGCCTTCGATGGCGAGGCGTCGATAGCCCTCAAGGGCTCGCAGGGCAACACCCTCACCTCGCTTGCCGGCGTGACGCTCGCCTATTCGACCCTCGACAACCTGCAATTGCCGCGCAACGGCCTCTATGCCGAACTGAAGCCGGACGTCGCAGGCCTCGGCGGCGACTCGAAGTTCTTCCGTGCGACGGGCGATGCCCGCTACTACAAGGAACTCACCGAGGACGTGGTCGGCTTCGTTCGGTTCCAGGGCGGCCATATCACGGCGCTCAACGACGATCCGCTGCGCATCACCGATCAGTTCTTCCTCGGACCGTCGCTCGTCCGCGGCTTCGCCCCCAACGGCATCGGCCCGCGCGACGTCGGCATCGCCGACAGCCGCTCCAACGCCATCGGCGGCACCACCTATGTGGGCGGCACCGTCGAGGTTCAGTTCCCGATCCCCGGGATCCCGCGCGATCTCGGCCTGAAGGGCGCGCTCTTCGCCGATGCCGGTACGCTGTTCGGCTATAACGGCCGCACGCAGTTCAACGTGAACGGCGACGCGTTCATCAACGGAATCGCGCCGGGCGGGTTCTGCAACTATACGAGCACCGGGGTGGGTGCCATTCCGGTCGAGCCGGAATGCGTGAACGTCCGCGACAAGGCCGTGATCCGCTCCTCGATCGGCGCCTCGATCCTGTGGAACTCGCCGCTCGGACCGATCCGCTTCGACTACGCCTACGCCCTGTCGAAGGACGAAGGCCAGAAGGTGTTCGGTGCCGACGGCACGTTCTACGGTCGCGTCGGCAAGGATCAGCTCCAGGCCTTCCGCTTCTCGGGCGGCTCGCGCTTCTGATCGGTACGCTCCGCTCCCCCTCGGGAGCGGAGCACCCGCATGATGACTGATCCGGTATTCTTCAGGACCAGGACGACCCTGAGCCTCGGCGCCATCGCCGAGGCTTGTGGCGTTTCCGTACCCGCCGGCGCAGACCCCTCGGCCGTCTTCACCGGGGCGGCGCCCCTCGAGACGGCAGGCCCCGACGACGTCGCCTACATGGACAATGCCCGCTACGCGGACGCGCTCGGCGCGACCCGTGCCGGCCTCTGCCTCGTCTCCCGCCGCTTCTCAGCCCGTGTCCCGGGTTCCACCCTCGCCCTGGTGCTGCCTGATCCCTATCGGGCCTATTCGGGGATCCTCGCACGCCTGTATCCGGAGGCCATGCGGCCCGGCTCGCTGTTCGGTGCGTCGGGCCTGTCCCCGGGGGCGCACATCCACCCCGATGCCCGCCTCGAAGACGGCGTCCGCGTCGATCCCGGCGCCGTGATCGGCCCCGGGGCGGAGGTCGGCTCTGGCACCGTGATCGGTCCCAACGCGGTGGTCGGTCCCGACGTGCGCGTCGGACGCGACTGCGCGATCGGTGCCGGCGCGACGCTGACCCACGCGCTTCTCGGCAACCGCGTCATCGTCCATCCGGGTGCTCGCCTCGGCCAGGATGGGTTCGGGTTCGCCATGGGTCCCGGCGGCCATCTCAAGGTGCCGCAGATCGGCCGCGTCATCGTCCAGGACGACGTCGAGATCGGCGCCAACACCACGATCGACCGCGGAGCCAGCCGCGATACGGTGATCGGCGAGGGCACCAAGATCGATAACCTCGTCCAGATCGCCCACAACGTCGTGATCGGCCGCCACTGCATCATCGTCTCGGGCGTCGGCATCTCCGGCTCGACGACCCTAGAGGATTACGTGGTGCTCGGCGGACAGGTCGGCGTCGTCGGCCATATCCGCATCGGCATGGGCGCGCAGATCGCCGGCTCCTCCAACGTCAGCCGCAACGTGCCCCCCGGCAGCCGCTGGGGCGGTACGCCGGCCAAGCCCGTCCGCGCCTGGTTCCGGGAACTGACGACGCTGGCACGGCTGGCCGAGACCTCGGGACGGGACCCAGCCAAGCCCGCCGCGGACGAGCCCCCGACCGGGCGCGACTGATCGGATCCAGGCCGCGAGATCGCGCCCGTCCAGCGCGAAGGGCCTTGCAATGGCCCTGATTTGTTCAGAAGAGGGCCGGTCTTCCGTCGGTGACGGTGTGGGCGCGGGCGTTCGGGAGCGCCAGACGCACAGCGAGGGTGCTTGGATCGATGAACGAGATGCCGCGAGAGACCGGCGGAGATGAAGCCAGGGGTGAACTTGGCTCGGCCGATATCCAGAAGGTGCTGGAACTCCTGCCGCACCGCTACCCCTTCCTGATGATCGACCGCATCATCGAGATCGACGGCGACCGATCCTGCATCGGCATCAAGAACGTCACGATCAACGAGCCGCAATTCACCGGGCATTTCCCCGGCCTGCCGGTCTTTCCCGGCGTCCTCCTCATCGAGGGCATGGCCCAGACGGCCGGTGCGATCTGCTGCCAGCACATCATGACCGACGACGTCCGCGCCAAGCAGGTCTTCTTCATGACCATCGACAAGTGCAAGTTCCGCAAGCCCGTCGTGCCCGGCGACACGGTGCGCTACCACATGACCAAGATCAGCCAGCGCAAGACGATGTGGTGGTTCCGCGGCGAGGCACGGGTCGGCGACACCCTCGTCGCCCAGGCCGAGATCGGCGCCATGCTGGTGACAGAGTGAGCGCCGCGATCCATCCGAGCGCGATCGTCGAGGACGGGGCCGAGATCGCCGACGGCGTGCGGATCGGCCCCTTCTGCCATGTCGGGCGCCAGGTCAGCCTCGGGGAAGGCTGCGAGCTCGTGAGCCACGTGGTCGTGGCCGGCCAGACCCGGATCGGGCCGCGCACCAAGCTCTATCCCTTCGCCTCGATCGGGCATCCGCCGCAGGACCTGAAATATCGTGGCGAGGCCTCGACGCTGACGATCGGCGCCGATTGCATGATCCGCGAGGGCGTCACCATGAATCCCGGCACCGAGGGCGGCGGCCTGGAGACGGTGGTGGGCGACCGCTGCGCCTTCCTCGCCAACGCCCATGTCGGGCACGATTGCCGCGTCGGCGACGGCGTCATCTTCTCCAACAACGTCATGCTGGCGGGCCATTGCACGGTCGGCGACTACGCCATCCTGGGAGGAGGAGCCGCGGTGATCCAGTTCGCCCGCGTCGGTGCCCATGCCTTCGTCGGCGGCCTGTCGGGACTGGAGAACGACTGCATCCCCTACGGCATGGCGCTGGGGAACCGCGCCTACCTGTCGGGCCTCAACATCATCGGCCTGCAGCGCCGGGGTTTTGCCCGCGAGGACATCCACACCCTGCGCCGCGCCTACCGCCTGCTCTTCGCCCCCGAGGGTACCCTGATGGAGCGACTGGAGGACGTGGCGGCCGAGTTCGAGACCCAGCCGGCGGTCGCCGACATCATCGCCTTCGTCCGGGCCGGGGGGAAGCGCTCGCTGTGCACGCCGCGCGGGACGCCGGGAACGGCGTGACCACCTCTCGCCGACGCGCGAGGCCGGGCCTCGGGACGCGACCATGACCCTGTCCGCGTCGCTGGCGGCACCGGACCCGCTGCCCGACGGCCCCCTCGTCCTCATCGCCGGCGCCGGGCGGCTGCCCGAGCTCGTGGCGGCCTCCCTCGACAGGGCGGGACGGGCCTACCGCGTCCTCGCCATCCGGGGTTTCGCCGAGGCACCGATGCGCAGGCGAGCCGGCGCCAGCGCCGACCTCCTCGACATCGCTGGCATCCTGAAGATCCTCGATGCCTGGGGGCCGGTCAGCATCGTGCCGGCGGGCGGCGTCTCGCGGCCGAGCCCGGCCGCGATCCTCAATGCCGCCGCCGCCCTGCGCAACCGCGAAGTGCTGCGCGCCATGGCGAGCGGCGGCGACGATCGGCTCCTGCGCGGTGCCCTCTCGCTCCTCGAGGACAGGGGGCACCGGGTCGTGGGCGTCCACAGCGTGGCGCCGGATCTCCTGAGCCCGGAAGGGCAGCTCGGTCGCCATGCCCCCGATGGCGCCGCATCGCTCTCGGTCGCGACCGGCCGGGCGCTGCTCGGCGCCCTGTCGCCCTATGACGTTGGCCAAGCCGCCGTCGTCGCGGCCCTGCGCGCCGTGGCGGTGGAAGGCCCCGAGGGGACCGACCGCATGCTCGCCCGCGCCAGGGCACTCGGCAGGCGCCCCTTCGGGCTCGGCCGGGCGCAGGCCGGCACCGTCCTCGTCAAGCTCGCCAAGGAGGGGCAGGACCTGCGCGTCGACCTGCCGGCGATCGGTCCCCGCACGGTCCGCAAGGCCGCGGCGGCGGGCTGCGCCGGACTGGCGATCCAGGCCGGGTTGACCCTGATCATCGACCGCGAGGCGACGGTCGCGGCCGCCGACCGCGCCGGCCTTTTCGTCGTGGGCCTGAGGATCGGCGCATGAGTGCCGAGCCGCGCAAGATCTGGCTCGTGGCGGGCGAGGATTCGGGCGACCAGCTCGGCGCCAAGCTCATGCGCGGCCTGCGGGGCCTCTCCGAGCGGCCCATCGTCTTCGGCGGCGTCGGCGGCGAGGCCATGGCGGCGCAGGGATTCGCCTCGCTGTTTCCCATCGATGACGTCGCCGTCATGGGCTACCTGCCCGTCGCCGCACGCCTGCGCACGCTCCTGCGCCGCATCCGCCAGACCGTGCGCGACGTGGTCGAGGCCCGGCCGGACGTCCTCGTCATCATCGACAGCCCCGGCTTCACCCATGCGGTCGCCTCGCGGGTGCGCAAGCAGATGCCCGAGCTGCCGATCGTCGACTACGTCTCCCCGAGCGTCTGGGCATGGCGGCCCTGGCGGGCGGCCAGGATGCGTCCGTTCATCGACCACGTGCTGGCTTTGCTGCCGTTCGAGCCCGACGCCCACCGGCGCCTCGGCGGCCCGACCTGCACCTATGTCGGCCACCCGCTGATCGAACGCCTCTCGGAATTGCGGCCCGGCCCGAAGGAGGCGCTCGCCCGCGAGGCCTCGCCGCCGACCCTCGTCGTGCTGCCCGGTTCCCGCCGCTCCGAGATCGAGCGGCTGATGCCCGTCTTCGGGAAGACGCTGGCGAACCTCACGAAGCGCCTCGGCCCGATCGACGCGGTCCTGCCCGCCGTCTCGCGCCACCGCGCGCTGATCGAGCGGCTGGCGATCGCCTGGGACGCGCCCGTGCGCCTCGTCCACGGCGAAGCCGCCAAATACGCCACCTTCCGCCGGGCGCGAGCGGCGCTCGCCGCCTCGGGCACCGTCACCCTCGAACTCGCACTGGCCGGCGTGCCGATGGTGGTGGCCTACAAGGTCTCGCGGATGGAGGAACTGGTCGCCCGCCGCCTCATCCAGGTTCCGACCATCGTCCTGCCGAACCTGATCCTCGGTCAGAACGCGATGCCCGAATTCATTCAGGCCGAGTGCAACGCCACCCGCCTCTCCGATGCCGTGGCGCCGCTCATCGCGGGTGGCCCGGCTCGCGAGACGCAGGTCCTGGCCCTCGACCGCATCGACGACCTGATGCGGCTGCCCGATGGGGACGACCCGAGCCGCAGCGCGGCGCGGATCGTGTTGGGGACGA
>NZ_CAXUJR010000031.1:31402-33267 GCF_964251405.1 uncultured Methylobacterium sp. | reverse complement strand
GCGCGGCCACCCCGCCGCACTGGGAGCCCAAACTTAGCCTCTTGCCTCGATTATAGCCTCTGCTATGAAGCTGAGCGGCGCGGATCTCCGCGCCCGAGGATTCTGGTGTGAGCGGACAGAGCATGGCGGACCGGGCCGAGGACCAGAGGGCATGGCGGTTCAGCCGGGATACCGAGACGTCCCCGAGCCTCGGATCAATGAACGGCAGCGTTCCGGTGCTTGCGGCGGGCTCGTGGATGCGGCGGCTCCTCGGCTTCATCGGGCCCGGCTACATGATCTCGGTGGGTTACATGGACCCGGGCAACTGGGCCACCGACATCGCCGGCGGCTCGCAGTTCGGCTACACGCTCCTCTTCGTCATCCTTCTGTCGAACCTGATGGCGATCGTGCTGCAGGCGTTGGCCGCGCGCCTCGGCATTGCCACCGGCCGTGATCTCGCCCAGGCCTGCCGCGACCACTACTCCCGGCCGGTCGGCTTCGTGCTCTGGATCATCTGCGAGGCGGCGATCATCGCCTGCGACCTCGCCGAGGTGATCGGCACCGCCATCGCCCTCAAGCTGCTGTTCGGCATCCCGCTGGTCCTCGGGGCCGTCATCACGGCCCTCGACGTGTTCCTGGTCCTGCTCCTGATGCGCAGGGGCTTCCGGGCGCTCGAAGCCTTCGTGATCGCGCTTCTCCTCATCATCTTCGTCTGCTTCGCAATCCAGATCGCCCTGGCGGCGCCGGCGATGAAGGACCTGCTCACCGGCTTCCTGCCATCGTCCGAGATCGTCACCAACCCGGCGGCCCTCTACATCGCCATCGGCATCGTCGGGGCGACCGTGATGCCCCACAACCTCTATCTGCACTCCTCGATCGTGCAGACACGCGCCTATCCGCGGACGGAGGAGGGCCGCCGCAGCGCGCTGCGCTTTGCCGTGACCGATTCCACCATCGCCCTGATGCTGGCTTTGTTCGTCAACGCCTCGATCCTGATCATGGCGGCCTCCGTGTTCCATGCCGGCGGACGCACGGACGTGGTGGAGATCGAGCAGGCCTACGAACTGCTCTCGCCGCTGCTCGGCGTCGGGATCGCCTCGACGCTCTTTGCCGTGGCGCTCCTGGCATCGGGCCTCAACTCGACGGTGACGGCGACGCTCGCCGGTCAGATCGTGATGGAAGGCTTCCTGCGGCTGCGCATCCCGGATTGGGCGAGGCGGCTCGTGACCCGCGCCATCGCCATCGTGCCGGTGGTGATCGTCACGGCACTCTACGGAGAGCAGGGGACGGCCCGCCTCCTCGTGCTGAGCCAAGTCATCCTCTCCATGCAGCTACCCTTCGCTGTTGTCCCCCTCGTCCAGTTCGTGTCCGACCGGACCAAGATGGGCGCCCTCGTCATCCCGGCCTGGCTCAAGGTCCTGTCGTGGGCCATCGCGGGCCTGATCCTGACCCTCAACCTCAAGCTCCTGTTCGACATCTTCATCGGCGGCTGAAACCGCGCCCCGAACTCCTCCGGTGGCGGACCCGCCAATGGACAGGGCGGCCGCGGGCGATCGATATAGCATTGGCTATAAGAATGACGCGAGGTAACGATGATGTGCTCCGTCAGAATCCGCATCCGCTGCACGCCGGCGCTGCTGCTCGCCCTCGCCACAGCGTTCAGCCCCATATCCGTGCCGGCGGCGCTGGCCCAACCCGGTGTCTCGTTACCCCTGAACGAACGCCCGCCGGAATCGGCAGCGCTCGAGGCGGATCCCGGCGAGAGGTCACTGCCCTCGATCCAGTCCTCCCTCGGGTCCTTCGGCGACCCCGGCGGCTTCCGGGCGATGCTGGCGAGGCGGGGCATCCTCTCCAACATCCTCTATACCAACGAAGTCCTCGGCAAC
>NZ_CAXUJR010000031.1:20683-31302 GCF_964251405.1 uncultured Methylobacterium sp. | reverse complement strand
TCCGATACGGGAAAGCTCCTCTTCCTCAGCAACGATTGGCCGACGATCACGGGCGCCAACCTGCCGAGCGGAGGTCCCGCCTACCCGCTCGCCACACCTGGCGTCCGGTTCCGGTGGGACCCCGACGCGTCACGATCGGCTTTGCTGGCCGTCTTCAACGGAGACCCGGGCGACCAGCGTCTCGTCAACACGACCGGCACGAATTTCTGGCTCAACGATCCGCCGCTGGTAATGGGCGAGGTGCAGGTTCGGCGGGGGGAGGAGCAGCAGCCGAACGGCCTCTCCGGCAGCGTCAAGCTCGGGTTCTACCGGCATTTCGGACGCTTCGACGACCGACGCTTCGATGCCGCCGGCCTCCCCCTAGCAAGCCCAGAGAGCAGCGGAATCGCCAGACGCCTGCGCGGTACCGGAGGCCTCTACGGCGTCGTCGACCAGCAGATCTTTCGGCCAAAGGGCGGGACCGCCGAACGCGGCGTATCGCTCTACACCCGCTTGTCGTGGAGCCCCTCGGACCGGAACCTGATCGATCGCTGGGCCGATGGCGGAGTCGTCGTCTCGGGTCTCGTTCCAGGCCGCCCCAACGACACGTTCGGCGCCAGTTTCATCTATGCCAGGATCAGCGGCGGCGCACGCGGATCGGACCGCGATCTCGTATTGGCCTCGCAAGGCTTCCAGCCTATCCGCAGTTCGGAAGCGACGATCGAGGTGAGCTATCAAGCTCAGATCGTGCCGGGATGGCTCGTCCAACCCGATTTCCAGTACGTCTTCAATCCCGCCGGTGGGATCGCCAACCCGCTCGTCCCGAATACCAGGATCAAGGGGGGCGCGATGTTCGGGCTTCGCTCGACCGTCACCTACTGATCGGCTGGACGGAGGAGCCCGAGACGATCACCCCTGGCGGCGGCGCCGATCGGCGACGCGGATCGGAATAGGCTGCAGGCCCGGCGAACCGGCATCGAACAGCCTGTCGAGGCCCTTGATCAAGGTCTGGGACATCGCATCGAGAGCCTTGAGGAAGCGGGCCCCGGCAGTGGACTTGGATGGGCGATTCGTGGGCTCTGTCATGGCATCATCCGCAGTCTGGTACCGTTGACGAACGCGACGCCTGTGGCTCGGTTCCGGCGTCGCCATACGCTCACATAGAGACCCGCATCGCCGGTAGGCAGGCCCGAGGGCGATGCGCCGCACATCTCCAATGTGAAGTCCCTTTTGCGTCGCCGCAATCCCCCTTTCCGCGCAACGTGCCCTCCTTTCACGAAACGTGACGAAAGCGTGACCGCTCCGGAACCGTGGTCGAAGACTTGGCGTTATTGGTGTCATGAGGTCGCAGCGCTTGCTCGGCCAGTCAAACGTCTGAAGGATGATTCCAATGCTAGGTTGGGCCGTCACGTTTCTCGTCGTCGCTCTCGTCGCTGCGCTCCTCGGCTTCGGCGGTATCGCCGGCACCGCCATGGAAGCGGCGAAGCTCGTCTTCTTCGTCGCGATCGTCCTCTTCGCGATCTCGGCCGTCATCGGCCTGATGCGTGGTCGTTCGCCGACGCTCTGACCGAGCGAATCGCGCGACACGACGACGAAGGCCGCCACGCGAGAGCGAGGCGGCCTTTTCTTTGACGATCTAGTCTTGGCGGCCCAGCGGGCGACAAGCGGTGATTGATCAGCCCTTCGGGGCGATGTCACCGCCTTCGAGCTGAGCGATGAGATCGCGAAAACGGTCCGGTACCGGCTGCTGAACGACGGAATCGTACATGGTCCGCAAATGCTGGCCGATGCGTTTCTGCGTATGATCGCTGAGACTGGCTCCGGTGACCGTATCGTGAGCGGCGCGCGCACGGCTCCGCCCGCGATGACCGCCGGCCTTCCCATCTTGATTCATGTAGTCGACCCCTTGAGAGCCTGCGATCCGGGACCACGCTGTTGTTGTGCGCGTCGCCCTGCGTGTAACCCGCATCATGGCTGCTGCTGCAACGCGGATGCCAGCGATCGGTTCCGAGTCGAGGAACGAAACTCCGTTCACCGCGTTATGGGCGTGGCGCGACTAGCTTGAGCTTGGCGGGGGAGGTCCGTCAGAGGCCCTGGTGCTACGCGTAGACATTCTTTTCCCGCCGTACGAAAAGATGCGGCTCCGAACCCGCCGATCCGGTATGAGGCCGTCTCGTCGTCCTTACCCGATCGAAAGAACGAACCATCCAAGGGGATCTAATGTCGACAGCCCAACTCGTGGTGCAGCATCTGCCGTACCTGCGCCGCTACGCGCGGGCGCTGACGGGTAGCCAGGTCGCCGGCGACGCCTACGTGGCGGCAACGCTGGAAACCTTGGTCAACGAGCCGGATACGCTGGGCCGCAGCTCCAACGTGAAGGCGGACCTGTTTCGGGTCTTCACACGGATCTGGAACTCGCTGTCCGTGAACGGGCAGAGCGATCAGGTCCAGCACGACCTCCCGGCCGAGGTGCGTCTCGGCCAGATCACGCCCCTTCCGCGCCAAGCTTTCCTGCTGTCTTGCCTCGAAGGCTTCTCCGAGGAAGACGCCGCGATCATCCTCGACGTCGACGTGGCCCAGGTTCGCGACCTCGTGGACGAGGCCGGGCGCGAGCTCGCCGCAGACATGGCGACCGACATCCTGATCATCGAAGACGAGCCGCTGATCGCCATGGATCTCGAGGCCCTGGTCGAGGGACTCGGCCACAACGTCATCGGCGTCGCCCGGACCCGTACCGAGGCGATCAAGATCGCGTCGGAGGGCACACGTCCCGGCCTCATCCTGGCGGACATCCAGCTCGCGGACGGCAGCTCGGGCCTCGATGCCGTCAACGATCTCCTGAAGACCTTCGAGGTACCGGTGATCTTCATCACCGCCTATCCGGAGCGCTTCCTGACCGGCGAGAGGCCGGAGCCGGCCTTCCTCATCGCCAAGCCGTTCCAGCCCGCCAACGTCTCGGCCGTCATCAGCCAGGCCCTCTTTTTCCAGCAGAGCGCCAGGCGCCGCGAAGGCAAGGCGAGCTGAAGAACGGCTGTCAGGTTCCGCTGACGACACAAGGCCCCGGCTTCCCGCCGGGGCCTTTTTCATGGTCGCCGCCGAACCTATGGTCGAGACGAAAAAACGGGCCGGATGAGATCCGGCCCGTCAAAAAGTTTCCGGCCAATGCACAAGGGGAATGCGGTTGAGGACCAGGCGGCCGGGTCCTCGAACAACCGATGGGGGATCGCCAGGTTCCCAAAATGCATTTTCGCCGGCGAAGATGTTTTTCTGCCACACTTTGGAGGGACCGCGTGATCGGTCCACATCCAAATCCCAGGAAGCACGGGGATCTGATTTACTGATTTTGCCCCAGCTTGGCACAATCAAGGAACCATTCTGCACGGCGCGTGTTACGACGAAACCCCGTCAATCTCCCCAGTGAGATCACGCCGATGCTACGGTCTGGACTGATCCTCGGCATAGCCGGACCGGCAGCTCTCCTCACGGTGCTGCTTCAGCCCATGGTCCGCGAGAGCGCGGACGTGGTCCTCCGCCAGGATCTCACCGTCGTTCTCCCGATCCAAGACGTCATCGTGGCAAAGGCAGCAGCCGAGACGCGCGTCGCAGCCGTGGTCAGGTCGGAAAGACGTCCGGCCGAGAGGTCGATGGACTCTCAGGGGCATGGCCGCGACGAATCATCGTCGAAATTGCCGCGGCGCCTGATGAAGGAAGGTTGCGAAGGTGCGATCAGTTCCCTGGCGGGACCTGAGGCCCGTCGCATGCTCCCAGGTCGCTGCATCGCCTGACGAATTTTGGCCCGACGAATTCCGAGAAGTGTCGATAATGGAAAAAGGCTCCGATCCTGACGGGTTCGGAGCCTTCTCTCGTTCTCGTCGATGTTTCCATCCGCCCGATCGAGGGGCGCACGGCCATGAGGCCAACGCGCCCCATTGGCCTCAATCGTCTCCAGGGCGACCGGTGCCGGTAGACTGTCCACCTTTGCGGCCGGCGGCGGAGGCGAGTTCCCGGTCCTGCGAAAACGAGCGCTTCTCGGCCGGCACACTGCGCCCGCCTTTGCTCGCGATCTCGCGCTGACGCTCGAGATCCATCGATGCGAAGCCTCGCTTCGAGGTCGAATTTCCTGATGCCATCAGTTCCTCCTCAGCATGTCGCTCTCAGATGGATCAACCTTCGCCGGTATCGTTGGTTCCTCTCCTGAGCATGGGGCAACCTTGCCGAAATCCATCGCGCCACTTGCGACACCTTTCGGCGCGACCCGTGAACATGCACCGGGAAGATCGTCTCGGCCGTCCTGCGAGGTCGCCTCGAAGGACCAGGGGGTTGACGCGCTCTGGACAAGGGACTGGCGACCCGCATGGATGGTTGGGATATGCCGGTCTCCCATCGCGGGGCCCGGCCGCACGCCTTCGGAGCGACTTCATGACTCTCGATATCGAGGTACTGTCCCTGCGACAGGTGCCGCTCTTCCGGGAGGTCGAACTCTCGCGGCTCAAGCTCCTCGCGTTCACCAGCGAGCGCGTTCATTTCGATGCCGAGCAACCGCTCTTCGCGCAGGGCGATCCAGCCGATGCCGCCTATCTGATCCTCGACGGATCGGCCGCCGTCACGATCGACGGGACCAAGGGGCCGTTCCAGCTGGCGGTGCTGGGGCCCAATGCCCTCGTCGGCGAGATGGGCATCCTCGCCGACCAGCCGCGTTCGGCGACGGTGACGGCACAGACCGCGACCATGGCCCTGCGCATCAGCCGGGCCGTCTTCCTGGAGCTCCTCGCGCAGTTCCCGCAGATCAGCATCGCGGTGATGCGCGAGCTGGCGCTGCGTCTCGAGCAGACCAACCAGCAGCTCGCCGAAAGCCGCGGGTGAGCGGCACTAGGGCGTCGGGTAGGTGATGAACTCCATCAGCGAGCCGTCGGGATCGCGGAAGTAGACGCTGACGCCGAGGCCTGCGGCACCGCGTCGCTCGACCGGCCCGAGCTCGACCGGCACGCCCTGTTTGGCAAGATGCGCGACTGCCTCCTCGATAGGGCCGGACCAGCGGAAGCAGAGGTCGCTGTTGCCGGGCATGACCGGCTTGTCGGCGAGGATCGAACCCATCTGACCCGGTCCATGGACGTTGAGCTGAACGCCCCCGAAGCGGAAGGCGACGCCCTTGCCTGCAGGGACAACCTCGGCCCCCAGCACATCGCGATAGAAGGCGGTGGCGCGCTCCCAGTCCGTCACATGGATCACGCAATGGTCGAGATGGATCGCCGGACCGAGATCGGTGACGGCCTCGCCGGCGTCGGAAACGGGAAACGGTTGCGTGTCGGCCATCGGGAACCCTCAGGGCGCAATTTGCGGCGGCGCCAATGCCGGGAGATAGAGCCGCGATCCTATCAGAACGAGCGGCGGGCCGCTCTCGACGTCGTCAACCCGGCGGCCGCTGAGGCTCAAAAGTGACATCGGATCGCGAGGGGAGGGGGTAGTCAGGGCACATGTATCGATCCTGCCTTGACCGGATGAGCCCATGACGACCCGCCGGACCCTCTTCACGATCCTGAGCCTTGCGGCGGTCGCTCCGCTCGCCGCGTGCAACGCCCGCGGCCCCGTGGCTACCCTGGCCCAGGACGACGAGGCCGCCTGGTATACCGGCATGATGCCAGACAAGCCCTACGACGTGCCGCTCGTCGACACCAACCGGCTGGAGCCGAAATACCGCCGGCAGGTCGTGAGCTACAAGGGACCGGAACGCCCCGGCACCCTCGTCGTCGATATCGACAACCGGCAGCTTGCCTTGGTCCAGGAGGACGGGACGGCGCTCCAATACGGCGTCGGAGTGGGCAAGCTCGGGTTCTCGTGGAAGGGACAGGCCACAGTCGGGCGCAAGGGCGTGTGGCCGGACTGGAGCCCGACCACCACCATGGTCTCGCTGAACCCCGATCTACCACGCACCCAGAAGGGTGGCGTCGACAACCCCCTCGGGGCGCGTGCGCTCTACCTGCACCAGAACGGTCGCGACATCCTCTTCCGCATCCACGGCACCAACGAGCCCTGGAGCATCGGCGAGCAGCTATCGTCAGGCTGCATCCGCATGCTCAACGAGGACATCGTCGATCTTTACGAGCGGGTCCCGGTCGGGGCGACGGTGCTCGTTAAACGCAACGGCAAATACCGTGTCTGATCCTCGGATTCGGCGGCCAGCATGCACGGAAGCGCATCCTCTCTCCGCTGACGGCTCAAGAGGATGCGCTTTTGGTGATCTGATACTCAGGCAGACTTGCCCTTGGTCTTCGCCGAGCCGCCCTCGACGTTGATCCGCACGGCGATCGTCGTGAGGAGCTCGTCGGTGCGCTTCTCCTCCTGGAGGGTTTCGTCCAGCAGCTTGGCCGCATCCTCCAGGCCGAGCTGGGTCGCCCAGGTCTTCAGGGTTCCGTAGCGCGCGATCTCATAATGTTCGACCGCCTGGGCACAACCGATCAGCACGGCGTCGGCGGCGGGGCTACCCTCGAAATCCTCGAGATCCTCCTCCATCTCGGATGTGAGGCCCTGCATCGCTTCGCAGGTCTTGGAGCGGGCGGACTTGCCGATGATCTCGAACACCTGCTGCAGACGCTCGACCTGATGCGCGCTCTCCTCCGCATGGGTCTCGAAGGCCTGCCGGAGCTCGTCGGATTCCGCGGACTTGGCTGACTTCTTGAGGGCCTTCACCGATTGGCGCTCGGCGTAATAGACGTCCTTCAAGGTTTCGTAGAAGGCGTCGTTGAGGGTCTTGTCCTTGGCGGCCATGATGTTCTCCCGAGGTCTGTCGAAGGCTCTTGCGCCCGTGCGGCGGCCACCGAATGCGGTGTCCGGCCGAGAGTCGAGGAGAGAACAGAGGGTCCGGACCAGTGTTCCTCGGGCAGGCCGTCTATCCACAGGGCCGTGGATCGTTGTCTCTTTCGGCGTCCCGGGCGAGAGGAGGGATCGCCGGAGCGGGCATCGGCGCCGCAAAGCATCAACCGGAGACGACCGCCATGACGATCACCATCGCCAACCTCCAGCCGATCATCGCTCTGGCTGCCGGAATCCTGATCCTGATCGTGCCGCGGCTCCTGAACTTCATCGTCGCGATCTATCTCATCCTCGTTGGCCTCATTGGCCTCGGGGTGTTTCGCGCGCTATCCTGAGCTCGACCGGTCGGCGGCGAGGCGCCGCGACGACCAATGACACGAGGCGACGTTCGTCACGGGCACGGAGGATCCGCCGGCCATTCATCTTGCGTTGCAGCATGACATGGTCGAACAAGTCATCCGAGTTCAGTGCTGAAGCGTGGAGGCCACTCCTCGCACGGCGGACGACTTCCTGCGACAGACCTCCTGCGAGCGGATGGACGATCAATGGCGAAGTGGGTCTATTCCTTCGGTGACGGTAAGGCCGAGGGCCAGTCGTCCATGCGCAACCTCCTGGGGGGCAAGGGCGCCAACCTCGCCGAGATGTCGAATCTCGGGCTGCCGGTGCCGCCGGGCTTCACCATCACGACGGAAGTCTGCACCTGGTACTACGACCACGGACAGCAGTATCCCGCCGAGCTAAAGGCCGAGGTCGGGGCGGCGCTCGATGCGGTCGGCGCTCTCACCGGGCGTGGCTTCGGCGACCCGGAGAATCCGCTTCTCGTCTCGGTCCGCTCGGGCGCCCGGGCCTCCATGCCCGGGATGATGGACACCGTCCTCAACCTCGGGCTCAACGACGTCACGGTCGAGGCCCTCGCCAAGGGCGCGGGCGACCCGCGTTTCGCCTACGATTCCTACCGCCGCTTCATCACGATGTACTCGAACGTGGTGCTGGGCGTAGAGCACCACGCCTTCGAGGAGGCGCTGGAGCACTACAAGGAGGGCAAGGGCTTCAGCCTCGATACCGAGCTCGGGGCCGAGGACTGGAAGCACCTCATCGGGGTCTACAAGAAAATCGTGAAGGACGAGCACGGCTCGGACTTCCCGCAAGGGGCCGAGGAGCAGCTCTGGGGCGCGATCGGCGCCGTGTTCGATTCCTGGATGATCCCGCGTGCCAGGAAGTACCGCGAGTTGAACGCCATTCCGGCGAGCTGGGGCACGGCCGTGAACGTCCAGGCCATGGTGTTCGGCAACATGGGCGACACCTCGGCCACGGGCGTGGCCTTCACCCGCAACCCCTCCACCGGCGAGAGGGCGCTCTACGGCGAGTTCCTGATCAACGCCCAGGGCGAGGACGTGGTCGCGGGCATCCGCACGCCGCAGGACATCACCGAGAGGGCCCGGATCGAAGCGAAGTCCGACAAGCCCTCGATGGAGCGGGCGATGCCCGAATCCTACGCCGAGCTGGTGCGGATCTACGGCCTGTTGGAGCTGCATTACCGCGACATGCAGGACATGGAATTCACCATCGAGAGCGGCAAGCTCTGGATGCTGCAGACCCGCAACGGCAAGCGCACCGCCAAGGCGGCGTTGCGCATCGCCGTCGATCTCGCCGCCGAGGGTCTCATCACCGAGGAAGAGGCGATCGGTCGCGTCGAGCCGGCGGCCCTGGACCAGCTCCTCCACCCGACCATCGACCCAAAAGCCGAGCGCAAGGTCATCGCCTCGGGCCTGCCGGCGTCGCCCGGCGCCGCCACCGGCGAGATCGTGTTCAACTCGGAGGATGCCGAGGCCGCCCGCAAGGCCGAGCGCAAGTGCATTCTGGTGCGCATCGAGACGAGCCCCGAGGACATCCACGGCATGCACGCTTCCGAGGGCATCCTGACGACGCGGGGCGGCATGACCAGCCACGCGGCGGTGGTGGCCCGCGGCATGGGCAAGCCCTGCGTCTCGGGCTGCGGCACCATCCGGATCGACTACAAGGCCGGAACCCTGTCGGTCGCGGGGACCACGCTCAAGGCCGGCGACAAGATCACCATCGACGGATCGACGGGTCAGGTGCTGCTCGGCGAGGTCGCGATGCTGGAGCCATCGCTGTCGGGCGAGTTCGCGATCCTGATGGGCTGGGCCGACAAGGTTCGGACCATGAAGATCCGTGCCAATGCCGACACCCCGAACGACGCCCGTGCCGCGCGCAACTTCGGCGCCGAGGGGATCGGCCTGTGCCGCACCGAGCACATGTTCTTCGAGGGAGACCGCATCGTCGCCGTGCGTGAGATGATCCTGGCCGACGATGCCGAGGGGCGCCGCGCGGCGCTGGCCAAGCTCCTGCCCTACCAGCGCCAGGACTTCGCGGAGCTGTTCACGATCATGTCCGGCCTGCCGGTGACGATCCGGCTCCTCGACCCGCCGCTGCACGAGTTCCTGCCCCACACCGACGAGGAGGTGCAGGACGTCGCCCAGAGCACGGGCGTCTCCGAGGACAAGCTGCGCCGGCGGATGACCGAGCTCCACGAGTTCAACCCGATGCTCGGCTTCCGGGGCTGCCGGCTCGCCATCGCCTTCCCCGAGATCGCCGAGATGCAGGCCCGCGCCATCTTCGAAGCCGCCGTGCAGGCCGCCAAGGAGACCGGCAAGCCGGTGACGCCCGAGGTCATGGTGCCGCTGGTCTTCACCAAGACGGAGTTCGACATCGTCAAGGCGAGCATCGACGCCATGGCGACGGCGGTCGCTGCCGAGACCGGCGGCACGGTCGACTATCAGGTCGGCACGATGATCGAGCTGCCGCGCGCGGCGCTGCGCGCCGGCGACATCGCCGAGACCGCGGAGTTCTTCTCCTTCGGCACCAACGACCTGACCCAGACCGCCCTCGGCATCTCCCGAGACGACGCCGCGACCTTCCTCGGCGCCTATACCCAGAAGGGGATCCTGACGGCCGACCCCTTCATCACCATCGACCAGGAGGGCGTGGGCGAACTCGTCCGCATCGGCGTCGAGCGCGGCCGGGCCGTGCGGCCCGACATCAAGCTCGGTATCTGCGGCGAGCATGGCGGCGATCCCTCGTCGATCGCCTTCTGCCAGTCTGTCGGGCTCGATTACGTGTCCTGCTCGCCCTACCGGGTGCCGATCGCCCGCCTGGCCGCCGCCCAGGCGGCGCTGGCGACGCGCAAGGACTGAGCCATCGCGTTCCCGTCGGGTCTCTACGAGGTCCGGCGCGGCGCGACGTGGCGCGCCTGTGCCAGCGTCTCCACGATGGTCTGGGGCGCCGGGGCGGACCGCGCGGCGATCCAGGCGTCGAGGGCGGGCCGCGCCATCGGACGGGCGAAATGATAGCCCTGACCGACATGGCAGCCGTAACGTGCGAGCAGAAGTGCGTCCTCGGCGTGCTCGACGCCCTCGGCGACGACCTCGAGACCGAGCGCCCGTCCGATCCTCAGGATCGCTTTGACGAGGATGCGATCGCCCTCGCGGGTGCCCATGTCCATGACGAAGCCGCGGTCGATCTTGATGCGTTCGACCCGCAGCGTTCGCAGCGACGCGAGCGACGAATAGCCCGCTCCGAAATCGTCGATGGCGATCCGGACGCCCAATGTGGACAGGGCGCTGATCTCGCGGGCCGCGGCGTCACCGGCGATGGCCGCTTCTTCGGTAATCTCGATCTCGAGGCTCCGGGCAGGGACGTCGAAGGCCGTCAGTCGCTCGGCGACGCGTTCGGCGAGAGGATAGAGACTCGAGTTCCATCGGCGAGACGTTCACCGCCACGATCACGCCGTCGTGCCCTTTCTCCCGAAG
>NZ_CAXUJR010000031.1:5390-20583 GCF_964251405.1 uncultured Methylobacterium sp. | reverse complement strand
CCGATCATCAACGGGCTGGCGATGGCCTCGAGAAGGACGCGAGCGACCTCCTCGGGCGGATGCTGGTCGCCGACCAGGATGGCGAATTCGTCGCCGCCGAGACGGGCCGCCAGCGGTTCGTCGCCGAGGACGGAGCGCAGCCGGACGGCGACCTCGACGAGGACACCGTCGCCGGCTCCGTGACCGAGCGTGTCGTTGATCAGCTTGAAGTGGTCGAGATCGAGCATCAGAAGGCTCGAGCCCCGGCCGCTCGCCTGGGCGAGATGGGCCTCGATCCCCTTGGCGAAGGCTCCGCGGCTCGCGAGCCCGGTAAGACTGTCGTGATTTGCCAGTCTCTGCAGCATCGTGGCGTTGGCTGCGGTGGTCTCGTTGGCGATGCGCAGCGCTTCAGCCAGTGCGTTGGCCGAGTGCTTCGTGCTGCTGGCCTCACAGAAATCCCTTTGCGCGATCAGCGAGCTGCGGGCGAGCATCAAGGTCAGGAAGGCGGCTACGAAGCCGAAGAGGAGGTTCTCGTAATCGCCGATGCTCAAGCGACCGATGATCGTGGCGGTGAGGAGGGGGATGGCGAAGGCGGTGGCAGTCGGCGCATGGGCCGATCCGAGCGCGACTGCGCCTGCAGCCAATCCGCTCAGGATGAACAGAAGCAGGCTCGGGTGCTGCCCGAGGATCGTATCGCAGACGACCGGCAGAACCGCCCAAGTGAGGCCTGCGAGTGACGCCCCGAACCACGAGCGTCTCAGAAAGGCGTCGGGACTGGTCTCGTTGAGGCGGGCGAGACGTGCTTTCCTGATAAGAGCATAACGAACGATATTGACGGTCGCGATTGCACCGAGCCAGGCGAGGAGGAACGCGGACGGGACTTGCTCCCGGAGCATCAGGCTGACCAGGCAGGCGACGACCATATTCGATGGCAGTGCCATCGCCGACGACCGGAGCGTGGCCGCTGCCTGATCTCGGCGCACTCTGAGGTCGATGTCTCCGCGCGCGGCGAGGCTATTCTGATCGGTCGTCATTGATCTTGCGCTGAGGCCGTGGCTCGAGGATTAAGCGCTCGATACTAAAGCGGAAATTCATAAGGATCGATGAACTGATTTCAGGCCCGGCCTCGACGGCCGACACTTGACCGCCGACTGCTCGCCGAGAAGGAACCGGCGCTGCAAAAATCCGCTGAACAAAAATCCTGATGCCTGCAGAACCGATGTCGAATCGGCACGTTGAGTGCTAGTGCCCTTCCAGCGCTTGGTCGCCGTCGACCGTTGCCTGTCGGCACCATTGCGCGGGAACGCCGATCATGAACGATCCCAGCCCGACCCACATGTTCTTCGACGACACCTCCTCCGTTCCGGTCCCCCATTCCATACAGCGAGCTTATCTCTGGCTCCTCAGCACGCTCGGGATCGCCGCGGCGGCACTCGTTGTGATGTTCGCGGTGGCGACGCAGAGCAACGCTGATTCCGAGCGTATCGCGCACTCGGACGGTAGCGGTGTGAAGGCGGTCATCTCCGCCATCGTCGCAACCCATGGTCGGCCTGGCGCCCTCTGAACCGGACTGCGCCACCGTCGGTATCCTTTAAGGGCTGCCTCGAAACGGCACGGCTTGATGCCGACGTGGCGACGCCGGCTTAACCGCGCCTCAACCATGACACGCAACGATCAAGATCCGACGGCCGCCGCGCGGGCGCGCCGCCGGGTGTGGGTCGTGTTGTGCAGGTCGGTCGAACGTGGATACCCAGCAGGGACGACGGCGGTCGCAAGGTCGGTCTTACGGCAGATCGCATGGGGGATGGCTGATCGCTGCCGTGGCGCCGTGGGCCGTCGGGCTCGGCATGCTGGTATCCTTCACGGCATCCGCGGGCACCGACACATCGCTGGGATCGAGCGTGATGGTTCTCCGCACCACAGGGCTCTCACCAGCATTGCCTGCAGGCTCCGTGCTGATCGGGGCGACCTCGCCGCAAGCCGATGAGCCGTCCGCGTCGGCAACATGGGACCATGACGAGACCTCGGACCTAGGATTCGTCGCAGTTCCAGAACTCGGGCTCGGTTCTTCCCTCGTCGAAACCCCGTCCGAAGCCGTGCTCGATGGCTCGACGCCGGCGATTCCGCGCGCGGTCGCCCTATCGTCGACCACGCCCGCACCGGCCGACGCCACGCCGGTCGAGGTTGCGGCCGCGAGCCTCGGCTTTGCGCCGTCCGTGCCGTCACCGGAGCCCGAGCAGACGGCGCCGGACAATGCCCGCCATCGTTACGCGGACCTCATCGTGCCCGACGCCCTCGACCGCGAACAGCGCTGCCTCGCCGAAGCAGTCTATTTCGAGGCCCGCAGCGAGCCCGAGGCGGGTCAGGCAGCGGTCGCGCAGGTCGTGCTCAACCGCGTCAAGAGCGGCCTCTACCCGACCAATGTCTGCGGCGTCGTCTATCAGAACCGCCACCGCTACATGGGCTGCCAGTTCTCCTTCGCCTGCGAGGGGAAGTCCCTGCGCATCGCCGACGGTCCGTCCTGGCAGAGCGCCAGCCGCATCGCCAAGGCGGTCATCGAGGGCCGCACCTATCTGAGCGAGGTCGGCGGAGCCACGCATTACCACGCGGATTACGTGAAGCCGGGCTGGTCGCGGCGCCTGAAGAAGATGGACGTGATCGGGCGCCACATCTTCTACTCGCTCAAGCGCGGCCAGACCTGAGGGCCAGGGGCGCCCGGCTCGGTTCAAGACGCATCGCTTTACCTAAGTATTTCCTTCGATACGTAATTTGAAACAAGGGTTAACTTTACCCTAGTTTTCAATTCGGCTTGCCTCCGAGGCAACTTGCTCGCTTTTAGTTCGTCGAGATCTGCGCCGTTCGGCGTCGCCTTCTTGTCGTTCTGCGTTCAAGCCCGAGGAATCCACCATGACCGCGCCGGTCGCACCACTCTCGTCAGCCCTTTCCATCCGCTTGGCAGCCCCCCTTGCCGCCATCGTCGGCGCCGTTCTGGCGACCGGTGCGGCACAGGCGGGATGCGCGGGTTCGGAATGCTACCGCCACGTCTCGACGCCGCCCGTCTACGGCGCGGTCTCCGAGCGTGTCCTCGTGCGTCCGGCCGAGACGGTCTACCGCACCACGCCGCCGATCTACGACACCGTGTCCGAGCAGGTGCTCGTCGCGCCGGGCGGCCGCGTCTGGGAGACGCGTCGCGATGCCTATGGCAGCCTGGTGGGATGCTGGGTCGACGTGCCGCCGCGTTTCGCGACCCGGCACCGGCGCGTGCTGGTGCAACCGGCCCAGTCGATCCCCGAGACGATTCCCGCCGAGTATGCCAGCGTCCAGCGCCGGGTCCTGGTCGAACCGGCCCGCGCCGGCTGGGTGCCGGCCCCCGAAATCGGCGGGTTCGGCGGTCTCGGTCATGGTGGACCAGGGTACCGTCAGGCCGGATACGGCCATGCGGGCTACCGCCATCGCTCGCGCGGCTACGGAAGCGGTCACTATCGGGCCGGATATGGCGCCTACGCACCCCGCGCGGACCTCGGCATCGGCTCGATCCCGGACGCCGTCGGCATGACCGGGGCGAGCTCGGCCGATGTCGGCGTCGCCCTCGGCTTCTCGACCGGTAGCATCTACGACGGATACTGACCCCGCACCCGATCGGCTTTCGCCGGCGCTCAATCACGTGACGGCCCCGCGACCGACGTCCGGGGCCGCCTTGATTCCGCCGCCCCCCGCCACACCTCCCGGATGACACGGGAGGGACGCATGGGCACATTCAAGGCGTGGATCGTCGACAAGGCCGAGGGCGGCCAGTCCCTTCGCTTCGGGGATTTCGACGAGGCCGACCTCATGGACGGCGATGTCACCGTTCGCGTGACCCACTCGACCCTGAACTACAAGGACGGTCTCGCCATGACCGGCAAGTCGCCGGTGGTGCGTCGCTTTCCGATGATCCCGGGCATCGATTTCGCGGGAATCGTCGAGACCTCCGATCACCCGGAATACAAGGCCGGCGATGCGGTGGTGCTGACGGGCTGGGGCGTCGGCGAGAACCACCTCGGCGCCTATGCGGAGAAGGCGCGGGTGAAGGGCGAGTGGCTGGTGCCGCTTCCTGCGGGCCTGAGTCAGGCACAGGCCATGGCAGTCGGCACCGCCGGCTACACCGCGATGCTGTGCCTGATGGCGCTGGAACGCCACGGCCTGACCCCGTCGGATGGCCCCGCGCTCGTCACCGGCGCCTCGGGCGGCGTCGGCTCGGTGGCGGTGGCGTTGCTGGCCCGTGCCGGCTGGCACGTCGTCGCGTCGACGGGCAGGGCCGAGGAGGAAGCCGACTACCTGCGAGGTCTCGGGGCGGCCGAGGTGATGGACAGGGCCGAACTCGGCAAGCCCGGCAAGCCGCTCGCCAAGGAGCGCTGGGCCGCCGCCATCGACGCCGTCGGGTCGACGACGCTCGCAAACGTGCTCGCGGCCACGAAGGCCGACGGAGCCGTGGCGGCCTGCGGGCTCGCGCAGGGCATGGACCTGCCGACCTCTGTGGCACCGTTCATCCTCCGAGGAGTTTCGTTGCTCGGCATCAACAGCGTCACCACGCCCCAGCCCAAGCGCCGCGAGGCCTGGGCACGGATCGCCCGCGACCTCGATCTCGGCACGCTGGCCAGCATGACGAGAGAGGTGCCGCTGGCAGAGGTCGGACGGCTGGCGGAGGAAATCCTGGCGGGCAGGACCAGGGGACGCACGGTGGTGACGGTCGGCTGACCGCCGGTTCGGCACGTTTCCCGCGCATGGCCCTGCACGTGATGGACGGATGTCGATGGGAACCGCTCGGGGTCGCGGCGCATTCATGGCCTTATGAGCCAAGCATTCGTTCGCGAGAAAGAAGGCGGTGAGGCCTTCGAGGATCTCCCCGACCGTCCGATCTCCCCCCACACCAACTTCGTCACTCCCGAGGGCCTCGCGCAGATCGAGGCGGAGGTCGCGCGTTTCCAGGCGGAGTTCGCCGCGCTCGGCCCCGATTCCAAGGCTGAGACCGCCCGCGTGACGCGTGACCTGCATTATTGGACGGCACGACTCGGTACTGCGAAACTCGTGGAGCCGATCTCCGCCGACGACGTCCGCTTCGGATCAACCGTGGAGATCAAGCGGGAAGAGGGTGGCCGACAGAACTTCCGCATCGTCGGAGAGGACGAGGCCGATCCGGCAAAGGGCTCAATTGCCTATGTCTCACCGATGGCGAAGGCGCTGATCGGAAAGACGGCCGGCGACGTCGTCGAAGTGAACGGCCACGACGTCGAGATCATCGCCGTGCGCTGACATCAGCGACCCGGATCATGCCGGATGCGAACAAGAAAAAAGGCTCGGATTGCTCCGAGCCTTAAGAGGCAAAAGGCCATTGGGGGCTGAACTGGCCTTCGTGCATCGACAACGGCCATGTCGGGGTTTGGTTGCATCGTCTCGCTGAAAAATTTCAGCGGGCGGCGGCGGCCCTGTGAAGGCGGTTATTGATCGCCTCGCCGAGCCCCGTCCGGGGGATCGGCCCCACCGCGATCACGTCGGCCCCCGTGGCGTCGAGGCGTCGCAGCGCGGCGAACAACCCGGCGGCAGCCTCCACGAGATCGCCGCTTCGGCTGAGGTCTTCCCACGCCACCGCGTCGGACAGGCCGGCGGGGCGTTCCGCACCGAAGAGCAGGACCGCTTCTCCGCGCTCGACCGACACGGCCTCGAGCCTGACCCGCGCACGCGGAGCATAGTGCGAGGCGAGAAGGCCGGGAGCAACAGGTGCGGCGACTACCGGATCGTCAGGTCCATCGACGACATCGCCGAGAACGCGTTCCAATGCGTCGCGAGTGACGCCGCCCGGCCGAAGCAATCTCGGCCTTCCGCCGAGACACGCCACCACCGTCGATTCGAGGCCGACGGGCGCCGAGCCGCCGTCGATGACTGCCGCGATGCGCCCGTCGAGGTCGGCGAGCACGTGGGCGGCACTCGTGGGGCTGAGCCGACCCGAGCGGTTGGCCGAGGGCGCGGCGACGGGACGTCCGACCGCGGCGAGAAGATCGCGGGCCAGGGCCGAGCCCGGAACCCGCAGGGCGACGCTCGCCAGACCGGCCCGGGCCAGGTCACAGACCGTGCCTCCATCGGAGGCCGGCACGACCACCGTCAGGGGTCCCGGCCAGAACGCCTCCGCGAGGGCGACGGCGACCTCGTCGAAGACGCCCTCGCACCGCGCGGCCGCGAGGTTCGGCACATGGGCGATGAGCGGGTTGAAGCGCGGGCGCTCCTTGGCTTCGAAGATCCCGGCCACAGCGCTCGCGTTCGTGGCGTCGGCACCGAGGCCGTAGACCGTCTCGGTGGGAAAGGCGACGAGGCGCCCCTCGCGCAGCAGGCGCGCACCCAGCGTCATTCCCTCCCGGTCGGAGGAGAGCCGGAGGGTTCGGGCATCGGCGGACCGATCGGGGATTGACCCGAGATGGTTCATATATAAACTATCTCTCGTCGTGACGGCCGGGACCGGTGGTCGTATGGATGTGCGTCGCGCCGAACCGCGCGTCAAACGCCCAGGGTCCCGCCTCGCGCGGAAGCGTCGCCATAGACGGCGCGGGAGGAGTTTTTCGATGTCCTATCGCACGCCGGTGGCCGAGATCGCCTTCACCCTGCGCCATGTCGCCGGTTTGGACGCCGGCATCGCCTCGGGGCTCTACGGCGACCTCACCGCCGAAGATGCCGAGGCGATCCTTCATGAGGCGGGTCGCGTCGCGGATTCGGTGATTGCGCCCCTCAACACCGCTGGCGACCGCCACGGCACGACGCTGACGAACGGCGCCATCACCACGCCGCCGGGCTGGCGCGAGGCTTACCGGACCTGGACCGAGGGCGGCTGGAACGGGCTGTCCGCCGATCCCGACCATGGCGGCCAGGGCCTGCCGCTCCTCCTCAATGCCGCCTGCACCGAGATGTGGAACGCCGGCAACCTCGCTTTCAGCCTGTGCCCGCTTCTCACCGCAGGCGGCATCGAGGCCCTGGCCCAGCACGGCTCGGATGAACTGAAGGACGCGTATCTCGAAAAGCTCGTCTCGGGCGAGTGGACCGCGACCATGAACCTGACCGAGCCGCAGGCCGGCTCCGACCTCTCGCTCCTGCGCAGCCGGGCCGAGCCGGCCGGCGACGGCAGCTACCGGATCGTCGGCTCCAAGATCTACATCACCTACGGCGAGCACGATCTCACCGGCAACATCGTCCACCTCGTGCTGGCCCGCCTCCAGGACGCGCCGGCCGGCACCCGCGGCATCTCGCTGTTCCTGGTGCCGAAGGTGCTGCCGGACGGGAGCCTGAACGACCTGCGCTGCTCGGGCATCGAGCACAAGCTCGGCATCCACGGCTCGCCGACCTGCTCGATGGCGTTCGGCGATCACGGCGGCGCCGTCGGCTGGTTGATCGGCGAGGAGAACAGGGGCCTCGCCTGCATGTTCACGATGATGAACAGCGCCCGGCTCAATGTCGGCCTCCAGGGAGTCGGCGTGGCCGAGCGGGCGTATCAGCAGGCCCTGTCCTATGCTCGCGACCGTCGCCAGGGGCGCGGGCCCGGCGCGAGCGAGCCCAGCCCCATCGTGACCCATGCCGACGTCCAGCGCATGCTTCTCACCATGAAGGCCTATACGGCGGCCTCCCGCGGGATCTGCTACCTCACGGCGCAAGGCCTCGACGCCGCGCGCGGACCCGAGGGCAGGGCTGCCCACGATCGGGCCTCCCTGCTCACCCCCGTCGCCAAGGCCTTCTCAACGGACATCGCCAACGAGGTCACCTCGCTCGGCGTCCAGATCCACGGCGGCATGGGTTTCGTCGAGGAGACCGGCGCCGCCCAGCACATGCGCGACGCGCGGATCCTCGCGATCTACGAGGGCACCAACGGCATCCAGGCCATCGACCTCGTCACCCGCAAGCTGCCGCTCAACGCGGGCGCCACGATGCGGGCTCAGATCGCGTCGATGCGCGTCGTGGTGGACCGGCTCCTGAAGGATGGTGCGCCGGCCTTCGGCCACACCGCCGCGCGGCTGCGCGCCGGAATCGAGAGCCTCGACCGGGCGACGAGCTTCCAGTTGAAGGCGCTGGCCTCGAACCGGCCCGACGACGCGCTCGCCGGGGCGACGCCTTACCTTCGCCTGTTCGGCCTGGCGCAGGGCGGCGCCTGCCTTGCGGCGGCGGCCCTGGCGTCGAACGCTGCCCTCAGGGCCGGCGAGACCGACCCGGCTCACGCGGCGCGCATCGCCCTGGCGCGGTTCTTCGCCGAGAACCTGCTCACCGCAGCCGGTGGGCTGGAGGAGAGCGTCATCGACGGCGGAGCGTTCACGCAGGACGCGGCGCTGGCATTGGCTGGTTGAGGGACGCGCCATCCGTCTCCCTTGTGCGGTAAACGGTGCCTCGCGGATGGGAGGCGGGAGAGGGGACCGCGATCTCTCCGAACAGACCAGTGCTCCCCCTCTCCCGACCCGCTACGCGGGCCACCCTCTCCCGCAGAGGGGATAGGGATGGCGCGAACCGACTAGGCCAGGGGACAATCCAATGAGCGAGCACGTCAGCATCGAAGACACCGCCGGCGGCGTGCGCCTCATCCGCCTCGCACGCCCGGAAAAGAAGAACGCTCTCACAGGCGCCATGTACGACACGATGCGCACGAGCCTCGAACAGGCGGACGCCTCAGGGGACGTCGGCGCCATCGTTTTCGCCGGGGCGCCGGGCATGTTCACGGCCGGCAACGACATCTCCGACTTCGTGGTGGGCGCGGCAAAGCCCTTCACGGAGGCTCCAGCCCTCCACTTCATCCGCCAGCTCGCCCGCACCAAAACCCCGATGGTGGCGGCGGTGGACGGGATCGCGGTCGGCATCGGCACCACGCTGACGCTGCATTGCGACCTCGTCTACGCGAGTCCGGCCGCGCGCTTCCGCATGCCGTTCGTCGAGCTCGGTCTCGTGCCGGAAGCGGCCTCGTCCTACCTGCTGCCGCGCCGGGTCGGGCTGCTCAAGGCGACCGAGTTACTGCTGCTGTCGCAGCCCTTCGATGCCGACGAGGCCCTGCGGCTCGGCCTCCTCAACGCGATCGTTCCGAGCGAGATGCTGCTAGATCACGCGCTGGCCAAAGCCGCGACGCTGGCCGCCCTGCCGCGCGGCGCGCTTCAAGCCTCCCGCACCCTGATCCGAGGCGATCAGGCCGCCGTCGAGGCGGCGCTGGAAGCCGAGGCGGTGGCGTTCGAGGCGCGGCTGCGGGCGCCCGAGGCGCAGGCGGCGTTCATGAGCTTCCTCAGCCGTTCCAGGACGGCCGCCTCGTGACCGGGACGCCAGACCTCTCCGAGAAGATCTGCCTCGTGGCAGGGGCCTCGCGCGGGGTCGGGCGCGGCATCGCGCGCGCGCTCGGCGAGGCCGGGGCCACGGTGATCGTCACCGCCCGTTCGAGCGAGACCGGACAGCGCACCGAGGGGCGGGCTGAGTTCGTCGAGGACACCGCCCGCGAGGTCGACGCCGCCGGTGGCAAGGGCCACCACTATCTCTGCGACCACACCAGCGAGCGCGCCGTCGACACCCTGGTCCATTGGATCCTGCGCCGGTTCGGCCGGATCGACGTGGCGGTGTCGAGCGTGTGGGGCGGCAACGAGGGTTACGACGGCGACCGCTATCCCGACGGGGCCGCCTGGGGCACACCGTTCTGGCGCCGCTCCGCCGAACCCTTCCTGGGATTTCTCGGCGGCGGCCCGCAGGCCGGGCTGCTCCTTGCCCGCGCGGTCGCCCCCGCCATGGTCTCGGCGAAAAGCGGCCTCATCGCCTTCGTGTCGTTCGACACGCAGGTCGGCTATCTCGGCGACGTCTTCTACGATCTGGCCAAGGCCACGACGAACCGCCTCGCCTTCGCTTGCGCGCAGGAACTCGGCCCCCACGGCGTCACCGCGCTCGGCCTGTCGCCGGGCTTCGTGCGAACGGAGCGCGCCGTCGACATCGGACATGCGGACCGCGCCACCGAGAGCCCGCTCTATGCCGGCCGCGCGCTGGCCGCGCTCGCCGCCGACCCGGCCTTGGGGACCCAAGCCGGGCGCATCCTCCATGCCGGAGATCTTGCCGCGCATTACGGCTTCACGGATGCCGACGGCACGCAGCCGGCCCGCTTCTGCATCGGACAATAAGAACCGACATTCCCAGGAGGACACCATGACGGGATCGCTCGCGGCCAAGACCTTGTTCATCACCGGTGCGTCGCGAGGCATCGGGCTCGCCATCGCCCTGCGCGCGGCACGGGACGGCGCCAACATCGCCATCGCCGCCAAGACCGACACGCCCCATCCGAAGCTCGAGGGCACCATCCACACGGCCGCCGCCGAGATCGAGGCGGCGGGCGGCAAGGCCCTGCCGCTTCTCGTCGATGTCCGCGACGAGGACAGCGTCGCCGGCGCGATCGAGACGACGGCCAAGACCTTCGGCGGCATCGACATCATCGTGAACAACGCCAGTGCGATCTCGCTGACGCGCACCCCGCAGACCGAGATGAAGCGCTTCGACCTGATGCATCAGATCAATACGCGCGGCACCTACATGGTCTCGAAATACGCGATTCCCCACCTGGCGAAATCCGAGAACCCCCATATCCTGATGCTGTCGCCGCCCCTCGACATGCAGGAGAAGTGGTTCGCGCCCCATCTCGCCTACACGATGGCGAAGTTCGGGATGTCGCTCTGCGTGCTCGGTCTCGCCGGGGAGCTGCGCCGGCAGGGCATCGCCGTCAACGCTCTGTGGCCGCGCACCACCATCGCCACGGCGGCAGTGAGAAACTTGCTCGGCGGCGAGGCCCTGATCGAGGCGAGCCGTATGCCGGTGATCATCGCGGACGCGGCCCATGCGCTGTTCCTGAAGCCCTCCCGCGAGGTTACCGGCCGGTTCCTCATCGACGACAGCTTCCTCGCCGAGCAAGGTGTCACGGACTTCACACAATACCGCGTCACACCCGGCGTCCCTCTTGCGCCGGACTTCTTCGTGCCGGATGCCAGCATACCGCCCGAGGGGGCCTTCGCCTGAGACCTTTAGCGACGTGATCTTCATTCATCAGCCCATCGCCGGCGCCGGCCACATGCTGCTCGAGCGCCGGCCCCTCGAACTCCAGGACTCGATTCCCGACGACACCGTCTGGCTCGACATGGTCCGTCCGATCCGGGAGGAAGACCTCAAGGTCGAGGCCTTCGTCGGCATCTCGGTGCCGACGCGGGAGGAGATGAAGGACATCGAGCCCTCCGAACTCCTCTACGTGGAGGACGGCGCCCGCTACATGACCGGCCGGGTGCTGAGCAAGGTCGACGGCTCCGAGGAGCCGGGACTGGCCGGCATCACCTTCATCCTGAAGGGCGCCCGCCTCGTCACCGTGCGCTACGAGGAGCCGCAGGCCTTCCGGATGTACACGCAGCGGGCAGGACGGGCCACGGGCAACGGCCCCTCGCCGGCGGCCTCCGGCGAGACCATCCTGGCGGGCCTGATCGAGACCGTGATCGACCGGGCGGCCGACGTGCTCCAGCTTCAGGGCGAGCGTATCGACCGGCTCTCGGGCAAGATCTTCGAGGAGAAGAGCGACCCCAGCGCCCGCAACACCGCCCTCCAGGACACGCTGCGGGCGCTCGGCCGCCACGGCGATCTCATCTCGAAGCAGCGCGAGAGCCTGGTCTCGATGGAGCGCATCCTGCTTTCGCTCTCGGCGACCTACCGCACCGCCAAGGCGCCGCGCGAGTTGCGCGAGGACGTGCGCTCGACCCTGCGCGACCTGCAGTCGCTCGAAGAGCACGCGACCTTCCTGTCGTCGAAGATCCAGTTCCTGCTCGACGCCACCCTCGGGCTCGTGAACCTCGAGCAGAACAACATCATCAAGCTGTTCTCGGTGATGGCGGTGGTGTTCATGCCGCCCACCCTCATCGCCTCGGTCTACGGCATGAACTTCAAGACGATGCCCGAGCTCGAGTGGTCGTTCGGCTATCCGATGGCGGTGGTCATGATGGTGGTGGCCGCTGTGCTGCCCTACGCGTTCTTCCGCTGGAAAAAGTGGCTGTGACGATCACGGTCCTCAAGGCAGTGAACGCCTCGAACCGACGGGCCGGCGTCGCCGGGGCCGCCGAGGACACGGGTGCGGCGGCGAGCCAGGTCCGGGCCTCGGCCTCCGAACTGTCGCGCCAGTCCGAGCATCTGGGCGCCGAGGTGAACCGCTTCCTTGCCACCGTCCGGGCGGGGTGAGATCTAACGATCCCGTGCGTGGCGGAGCCTTGTCCGGCGGCGGATCGTCGATTGAGGGCCGATGTGCGGTCGTTTTTTCCTCTGGCAGCCTCCGGCCGTCTATCGCCGCTTCTATCATTATCCCGAGCAACCGAACTTCCCGCCGCGCTACAACGTGGCGCCCACCCAGCCGGTGGCGGTCGTCGTCTGCGAGGGCGGAGCGGCATTTCCGGCTGATGCGCTGGGGGTTCTGGCCGGGTTGGCTCAAGGACCCGCGCGATTTCCCCCTCGTCTTCAACGCCCGGGTCGAGACCGCGGCGGAGAAACCGACGTTTCGGGGCGCCCTGCGCCATCGACGCTGCGTCTTCCTCGCCGACGGCTTCTACGAATGGCGCCGGGACGGGACCGGCAAGATGGCCACGCGCACGCCCTTCATGATCCGCCGGGGGGACGGGGCGCCGATGGCGCTGGCGGGGCTCTGGGAGACATGGACGAGCGCCGACGGTTCGGAGGTCGACACCGCCGCCGTCGTGACGACGGGGGCCAATGGCGTCCTCGCGGCCGTGCACGAACGCATGCCGGCGATCCTGGGGCCGGAAGCGGTCGCCGCTTGGCTCGACACGCGGGGGGTCGATTCCGGCCCGGCTGCCGCCCTGTGCCGGCCATGTCCCGAGGAGTGGCTGGTCCTCGATCCGGTGAGTTCACGCGTCAACCACGTCGGCAACGACGATGCCGACCTGATCGCCCCACTCGCGCGGCCTGAGCCCTCGGGTTCGTCGGGGAAAGCGCGTCCCGACTCTGACGAAGACGGGCAGGGCGCTCTCTTCTGAGAGCTAGAGAGAGGATCGGCCGTGGCGTCGGCCCGGCGAGGAAGTTCCGGTGCCTGCTCGGAGCGAGCCCTACCGATGTCCTCCGATCCCGAGACCCAAGGCCGGAGAGAACAGGGACTGACCGTCGACCAGCATCGTCACCGACAGGATCAGGCCCAGGGCTGCGGTGTAGACGACGACGAAGATGTCCCGATTCTCCGCACTCGTGGCCACCACCAGGACGGCGAAGGGGATGCTCTGCAAGGCTAGGGCGGCAGCGGTGTTCGTCTCGACCCCAACGTGTCCTCAGGGGACGCATGCAACCAAGAGGCCGGTTCGCATGCCGCTGGGATCGCATCCTATTCAGTGGCGGATGCGAGGCTGACGGCAGGGTAGAAAACGGATCGGCCCGCCCCACTCCGAAGAGGGGCGGGCCGACACGACTTGCTTGGATCAGGCGTGGGCCAGGCCTGCGGCCGGTATCACCGAGCCGTTCGCCTCGTGGTGACGCTTGAGCATCGGCCTCAGGACCGCGATGGCGAGGAATGCCGCGAGGAGATCCATGGCCGCGACGGTGTAGAGCACCGTGGCCCATGTGCCGGTCGCCTCCATCAGGAGGTTTCCGAGGGGCACGAACAGTGCCGCCACGCCCTTCGCGCAGTAGAGCACGCCGTAGATCTTACCGATATGCGCCGAACCGAAGGTGTCCGCCGCCGTGGCGCTGAACAGCGAGTAGACTTCGCCCCATGCCAGGAACACGACGCCCGAGAGGATGATGAAGGCCCACGGGTTCGAGCCGAAGTAGCCCAGCGCGACGATGCCGAGTCCCTCCATCGTGAAGGCGATGAACATCGTCTTCTCACGGCCGATCCGGTCCGAGATGAAGCCGAACAGGGGACGGGAGATACCGTTGAGGATGCGATCGAGCATCAGCGCGAAGGGAAGCGCCGCCATGGCGAAGAAGTACAGGTTGACCTTGAACTCCTTCACGCCGAGGTCCTGCGCGATGACGCCGAGCTGGGCGACCGCCATCAGGCCGCCGGTGACGGTGCAGGTGAACATCAGCAGCATCACGTAGAAGACCGGTGTCCGAAGCGCCTCACGAAGCGTGTAGTCGCGCCGGCTCTGCAGGACCTTGCTCGAGAACCCCACCTCTCCCTTGATTGGGCCGCGCAGGCCGATCGATGCCAGGATGATGATCGCGCCCTGGATCAGGCCGAAGTAGAAGAAGGCCTGCGTGTAGCTTCCGGCCGCGATCATGTTGGCGATCGGGATGATGGTGAGGGCCGAACCAGCACCATAGGCGCCTGCCGTGAGGCCGACCGCGAGGCCGCGCTTGTCCGGGAACCATTTCAGGGCGTTGTTGACGCAGGTCGCGTAGACGCAGCCGACGCCGATGCCGCCGGCCACCGAACCCAGATAGAAGCCTGACAGCGTCGTGGCGTAAGAGTTGATGACCCAGGCGAGTCCGGTCATGACCCCGCCGAACATGACCACGCGGGTCGGGCCGTACTTGTCGATGAAGTAACCTTCGATCGGCGTCAGCCAGGTCTGGACGACGACGAAGATCGTGAACGCGACCTGTATAGCGGCGCGATCCCAGCCGAACGTCTTCTGGATTTCGGGCACGAACAACGTCCAGGAATACTGGATGTTCGCCGCAGCGACCATGCAGGCAACGCCCAGAACGAGCTGCAGCCATCGATTCGAAGAATGCTTTACCGCGACTGGCGCGGCAGTGGACAAGGCCATGGCTTTTTCCCCCTTGGTTCGTGCACTGCTTGAGCCGGCGCGGCTAGGCAGTGGCATGCACGCCGATGCAATGCGTTCCTCCGCTGCCGGGGATCACGGATCGGGATCCACTCGACAGACTGGTATTTAGTATTTGGTATATCAGGCTTCGTATCAAGCAAAATAATTCCCCGAACACACAAAAATCAGAGGGATTATTGGTCCATCTCATACGTGCAGCAATCCAATTGCCTCAGCATAGCGAGACCGAGCCCAGGTCGCGGTCCTTCGTTTTCGTGCTTCCGACCCACCCGGACGCCCGTTTGGCAGGTCAGTCCTTCCCATCATGACGTGAGGCGGGCGAAGACGCCATGGAAGTTTTAAACCCTTCATTGCGCTTGGGTATCGACAGCTTGCGACAAAGATGGAGCACCGACGGACGAGTCGCGACGAACGGCAGGACC
>NZ_CAXUJR010000031.1:0-5290 GCF_964251405.1 uncultured Methylobacterium sp. | reverse complement strand
TATGGCCGGTTCTCGTCGACCGGGGAAGGCAAGGGGTTGGCGACGAAAGGCATCGGGATCTGAGCCAAGGCGGCCCCTTCGGGAAGCGCGCAGATGTGAGTCGCCGCAACAGTGACGGCGATGGATGGCTCCTGGCGGTGCAAGGCGACCATCCGGTCGAGTCGATGAGCGGTCCGTCGTCTTTTCTCCATCCTCCAAGCGAAGCGATCCGGACCCGACCTATCGGCGGCGGCGTGGGGCCTCGCGCCGAAAGACGCCGACGAGTTCGACATGGCTCGACCAGGCGAACTGGTCGACTGGCGTGACCCGCTCCAGGCGGTATCCGCCGGCGACGAGCGTGGCGGCGTCGCGGGCGAAGGTTCCCGCGTCGCAGGCCACGCCGATCACGAGGGGCACCTTGGATTGCGCGAGCCGCTCCGTCTGGGCTTGTGCGCCGGCCCGGGGTGGATCGAACACCACGGCGTCGTAAGCGTCGAGCTCGATCGGCAGGAGCGGGCGACGGAAGAGGTCGCGGCGCTCAGTGGTGATGCGGCGCAGTCCCTGCGTGGCCCTATAGGCCCGGTCGAGGCTCGCCAGGGCCGCCGCCTCACCCTCGACGGCGTGGACGTCGCAGGTTCGCGCCAGGGCAAGGCTGAACGGGCCGCTTCCGGAGAAAAGGTCGAGGGCGCGCTTCGTCCTGCCGTCGAGGGCGGCCAGGACCAGTTCGGTCAGGGCTGCCTCGCCCGCCTCCGTCGCCTGCAGGAAGCCGCCGGGCGGCGGCACCCAGGCCTCGGCGCGTGACGGAAGCAGGGGCGCCCGGCGCTCGACGACGATGTCGCCATGCAACGAGAGCCTGGCGAGGTCGAGGTCGCTCGCCAAGCGTACGAGAACCGCGCGCACGCCCTCGCTCACCGGCCCATGCCCGCGCAGGTCGACGTCGAGGCCACCGCGCGTGGCCGTCACCGCCACGTCGAGCGGCTTGCGGCCATGGCCGAGCGGCGCGCTCAGGGCCACCGCGACGGCCGGAGCCCGGTGCAGGACGGGCACGGTGATCGGGCAATGGTCGATGGCGACGAGGTCGTGGCTACGCGCCGCCATCAGGCCGGCCCGGGCCGCTCCGTCCACGGCGCGAACGTGCAGGGTGAGGCGCCGGCGACCCTCGCCGTGAGCGGGGCGCATCGCTTCGGGCACGACCGCGATGCCGGCCTGGGACAGCGCCCTGTCGACGAGGCCTCGCTTCCAGGCGGCGTAGGGCTCAGGCGCGAGATGCTGGGCGGCGCAGCCGCCGCAGGTCCCGAAATAGCGGCAGAACGGGACGACCCGGTCAGGGGAGGGCGTCTCGACGGAGACGAGCTGGCCGCGGCTGCCCTGCCGGGCGACCGCGACCCGTTCGCCCGGCAGGGCATAGGCGACAGTGAGGCCGTCGGCCGTGATCCCGTCGCCGCGTGCGCCGAGCCTCTCGATCGTCACGGTCTCGGTCCGGATCTCTTCGGTCCTGCTCTCTTCGATCCTGATCTCTTGGCCCGTCATGGTCGTCCTCTCAGGCGTGCGCCCACCAGGAATTCACGGTTGCCGTCGCCGCCGGTGACGGGCGAGGGGATCAGGCCGAGGACCGCGAAGCCGAGGCCGGCGAGCAGGCTCTCGATCTCCGCGCAGACCGCGTCGTGGATGGCCGCATCGCGAACGATGCCACCGCGCCCGACCCGCTCCCGCCCGGCCTCGAATTGCGGCTTGATCAGCGCGGCGAGCCCCGCCCCCACGTCCAGCAACGGCGCGAGCGCCGGCAGGACGAGACGCAGGGAGATGAAGCTGACGTCGATGGCCACCAGCGCCGGAGGCCGTGGGATCAGCGTCCGGTCGAGGGCGCGGGCATCGGTCCCCTCGAGGCTCGTCACACGGGGATGACCGCGCAGGGAAGCGTGGAGCTGGTCGCGCCCGACGTCGACGGCATAGACATGCTCTGCCCCCCGCGCCAGGACGGCATCGGTGAAGCCTCCCGTGGAAGCACCGACGTCGAGGCAGACGCAGCCATCGGGATCGAGCCCGAAGGCGTCGAGAGCCGCCGTCAGCTTCACGCCTCCACGCGAGACGAAGGGGTGGGGCTGCGCCGCCTCGATGCGGGCTCCGGGGTCGAGGCGATCGGATGCGCGCTGCACCGGCCGGTCGTCGGCGCGCACGAGGCCGGCCGCGATCGCGGCTTGCGCGCGCGCGCGGCTCTCGAAATGTCCGCGCTCCACCAGGAGGCGATCGGCCCTCGGCCGGTCCTGCCCCATTTCACTCTCCGTCATGGCCCGGATCCGGGATCTCCGAATGGGCCTACGCCACCCTTCGGTCGACGAGGAGCTACGGCATCAGGCCGGATTGTCCAACCGCGCGGCCGACACCACGCGTGGTCGCCGGGCCGGGTCACTGCGCAGGACCTCACCACGAGGCGGGCATGGCAGGATTCGTCACGAAATCGACGCGCGCCGGTTCACGAGGCGTACAACGCCCGGTAGGATGGCCCGCTCATCGGTGCGACCCGGCCGTGGCCGCGTCGGCGCGGGTTCGCCTTCGGGCAGGGGCTTCCGGAGTGCGGCCGGAGTGCCTCCCTCCAGGCCGACGCCTTGAAGTACGGAAGCGAACGGACCCAATGACTAGCCCACGCGAGATCGAGCTGAAGCTGGAAGCGGGCGTACACGACATCGCCGCTCTGGCCACCCATCCTCTGCTCCAAGCGCAGGGTGGCGGCGAACCCGAGACACTGAGCTCGACCTATCTCGACACGGCGGATCGCGACCTGCTCGCGGCGGGCCTCACCCTGCGCATACGCAAGACGTCGGCCGGCTACCTCCAGACCGTGAAGGCAGCCACCGAGTCCGCAGGCCTGTTCGACCGTGCCGAATGGGAAGGCCCCGTTCAGGGTCCGGACCCGGACCTCGACGCGCTCGCCGGGACGCCCGCCGCCGCGATCCTCGCCAAGGCCTCGTCGCCCGGCCTCGAAGCGTTGTTCGCCACCGTCGTCGAGCGCACGACCCGTCCGGTCACCTACGGGGCCTCGCGGATCTCGGCGACCCTCGATCAGGGCCGCGTCGAGACGGGGGTCGGGGACGTGCCCCTGTGCGAGCTCGAACTGGAGCTCCTCGAAGGCGACGCCTCCGACTTGTTCGGCCTCGCCCAGGCGCTGGCCGAGACCGCGCCGCTGAAGCTCGGGGCGCTCAGCAAGAGCGCGAGGGGGTTCGCCCTCCTCAAAGGCAAGCTGCGCAAGCCGAGCAAGGCAGGGGCGGTGGCGCTCGATGGGTCGGCGAGCGCCGGCGAGGCCTTCCGGGTGATCGCGCAATCCTGCCTGCGCCACCTTCGCCTCAACGAAGATGTGTTCCTGCACGGGCGCGATGCGGAGGCATTGCATCAGATCCGGGTCGCCCTGCGCCGCCTGCGCTCGGCCTTCACCCTGTTCAAGCCGATGCTCGCGGGCGACGCCACCGCCACCCATCTGCGTAGCGAGATCAAGCGCGTCTCGGAGCCATTCGGCGAGGCTCGCAACATCGACGTCTTCCTCGAGACCACGTTGCCCGCCGAGATCGCGCGCCGGCCGGACGAGGCGAGCCTCGTCTCGCTGCGCGAGAGCCTGGAGGCGGAACGGTTGCGGGCCTACGACACCGTCCTGACCATCCTCGAATCACCGTCCTGGCGCGGCCTGCTCCTCGACCTCGTCGCTTGGATCGAGACCGGTCCCTGGCGGAACGCGGCCGCCAACGCCGTCCGCGACGAGCCGGCCCGTGATTTCGCCGCCGACATCCTCGAAAAGGCTCGGCGCCGAATCCGCAAGCGCGGGCGCCATCTCGACCGCCTCGATGCCGAGGCACGCCACCGGGTCCGGATCGAGGCGAAGAAGCTGCGCTACGGCGCCGAGTTCTTCGCCTCCCTCTACGCCGACCGGAAGGTCCACAAGCGCCACAAGGCCTTCGTCTCGGCGCTCTCCGACCTGCAGGACCACCTCGGGTCCCTCAACGATCTGGCCACGGCCCACGACGTCGTCTCGGGCCTCATCGTGACGGAGGCCGGAGGCGAGGCCCTGTTCGCGGCAGGCCTCACCGCGGCCGACGGCGATGCGACCGCCGCAAAGCTCCTCTCGGCGGCGGCCGAGGCGCACGAGGAACTGCTCGACGTGAAGCCGTTCTGGCGCTGAGGCGGCCCGTCAGGGTGTCTTGCGCGTGCTCAGGGCGTAGAGGGTGATCGCCGCCGCGTTCGAGACGTTGATGCTGCGGATCTCGCCGGAAAAGGCGATGCGGGCGAGCACGTCACAGCAATCGCGGGTGCGCTGGCGCAGGCCCTTGCCCTCGGCGCCGAGCACGATCACGGCGGGCCGCTGGGGACCGACCGCATCCAGCGGCGTCTCCGCATCGGAATCGAGGCCGATGCGGGTGAAGCCGCGTTCCCCGAGCTCGATCAAGGCCTCGGCGAGGTTGCGCACCACGACGAGCGGCACATGCTCCAGGCCGCCCGAGGCGGATTTCGCGAGCACGCCGGTGGCGGTGGGCGAGTGCCGGGCAGTGGTGATGATGCCCGCCACCCCGAAGGCCGCCGCCGTGCGGACGATGGCGCCGACATTGTGCGGATCGGTGATCTGGTCGAGGGCCAGCAGCAGCGCGTCGTCGGGCAGATCCTCGAGGTCGGGGCCGGGGAGGGGATCGGCTTCGAGGTAGAGCCCTTGATGCACGGCGTCCGCGCCGAGCAGCGCGTTGATGGCGCTCGGCCGCACCAGCTCGGGCGCGATGCGGAGGTCTCCGATCTCGGCGGAGAGCCGGGCGAGGGCGTTCTCGGTGGCGAGCAGGCGATGCAGGTGCCGGTCGCCATTGGCCAGCGCCTGCGAGACCGGGTGCCAGCCATACAGGACGACGTGATCCCCGCTCGGGGGACCGGGCCGGAACCGGTCGCCACCCCCCGATGCGGGCTTCCTGTCCCAGCTCTTGCGCGGCCAGGACTTCTTCACGAACGCCTTTTTCGGCGGCGGTGTCCTGCCCGCTGGGGGGTCGTCGCTCTGTGTGGTCATGATGGCCGTCCGATCCAAACTCCGCGACAAACGGGGCCGCGCGTCTTTCGTCAAGCCGGAGAGTCCCGATGGTCCGAATGGGGCGGCGGCGGAGCCGTCCACTCGACCGCGTTTCCCAGTTGCCCCACCGGATCACGCCCTCCGACGACGGGCGTTGCGCCGCGTGAGGAAGCCCCCTATAGAACCCTCGCTCGACCCAACGCGCCCTTCGTCTAGCGGTCCAGGACGTCGCCCTTTCACGGCGAAAACACGGGTTCGATTCCCGTAGGGCGCGCCAAC
>NZ_CAXUJR010000030.1:24887-33776 GCF_964251405.1 uncultured Methylobacterium sp. | reverse complement strand
TCGTGCCAATGTTGCAGTGCGGCTTCGTGCGAGCAAACTTCTCTTTGGCCATCGTCACTTTCCTGCGGCAGGGTCGTATGAGCGGTCGTCGAAGATCGCTCGACAGGGTGGATCGCTCGACGGAGCGCCGGCATTGAAGACGCGGCTCCGATAGAGGCTTGCCGTCCGATGATCAAGGGACAGCGGTCGCACAACGGCGAGGGAGCCAACTTATGGAATCGAAACGCGTCGCGAGGAACGGACCCGACGTCGCCGTAAGGCCACCCGCGGAGACCTCGCGGTGACCGGTCTCACCTATGCGGTCGGCGACATCCACGGCTGCGCCGAGGCCCTCGACCGCCTCATCGACGTCATCGACCGGCATGGGGCCGGACGTCGTCGACGCCTCGTCTTTCTCGGAGACTACGTCGACCGCGGACCCGACAGTGCCGGCGTGATCGCGCGCCTGCGATCCCTCGAAGCCCGCGAGCCCGGCTTCGTCACCTGCCTGATGGGCAACCACGAGTCATTGATGATCGATGCCGGTCGACGAGGGCCCGGCACCACGACCTGGCTTGAGAACGGCGGCACCACCACCCTCGCGTCGTTCGGCATCTCCGACCCCGAGGCCCTGCCCCGCGATGTGCTCGGCTGGCTCTCGGGCCTCCCGACGGTGCATGAGGACGCGCAGCGATATTTCGTCCATGCGGGATTTCGACCGGGTCGCCTCGGCATCGACCCCGATGTCGCGACGCGCCTCTGGATCCGCGAACCGTTCCTCGGCACCGATTTCGACTTCGGCAAGCACGTGGTCCACGGGCATACCCCGCAAAGGACCGGCCGACCGGATCTCCGCCGCCATCGGAGCAACCTCGATACGGCCTGCGTCTTCGGGAGCGCTCTGACGGCGGCGGTGTTCACCGACGAAAGGGCCGCGCCCGCGGAGATCTTGCAGGTCGGCGCGCGGCCCTGACGCTCTATCGGGCGCGTCGCCCGGACCCGTCGGCCTCGGGCGGGAATCGGCCGGGCGCCGGAACCCATCGCCGCGTTAACCGTAGCCCTTCCACCAGAAACACTGGCCGCGAAGGTAATAACCTATGTTTATGCGCATCGATCGTCTGCAAGCTGAGCTTCCGCAGCCTAAAAGACCCGAGCCAAACGCCGCGGCAGCGCTGCAGGAGTTGTTGGGCGGTAAATACGGAGAGATGTCGACGCTTGGGAACTACATGTTCCAGAGCTTCAACTTTCGTAACAAGACCAAGCTGCGCCCATTCTATAGCCTCGTGTCGAGCATCTTCGCCGAAGAGCTCGGCCACGTCGAGCTCGTCTCCACCGGCGTCTCGATGCTGAATTGCGGCCCGGGCGACGACACCAAGGACGTCGACATCTCCAAGGCGCCGTTCAAGGACATGCAGGATATCCGGCTCGCCGGCAGCTTCCTGAGCAACGGCGGCGGCGCCATGCCGATGAACAGCAACGCCGCGTCCTGGAACATGGACATGGTCACCACGACCGGGAACCTGATCATCGACCTGCTGCACAATTTCCACCTCGAATGCGGTGCCCGGATCCACAAGCTGCGCGTCTACGAGACGCTCAGCGATCCGACCGGTCGCGAGGTCTGCGGCTACCTCCTCGTGCGTGGCTCGGTCCATGCCCACGCCTACGCGCTGGCTCTCAAGAAGCTCACCGGCGTCGAGATCGAGAAGATGCTGCCGACGCCGAATATCGACCTCAGCCGCATTCCCGAGTGTCAGAAGTACCTGAACGAGGGCAGTCACCGGCGCCTCTACCATTTCAGCCCGGACGATTACCGGGAGGCGGCCGGCGTCTGGTCCAACGACGAAGTGGCGCTCCCGGGCGATCCGCCGGGCAACCTCGAAATCGTGGACGGTCTTCCCGAAGGTGGAAAGATCCCGGAGCTCGACGGCAACTACGGTGCCTTCGCACCCGATTACGCGCCGGAAGAGATCTTCGAGGTCGCGAGCAAGCTCTACAAGAAGAGCCGCTGAGCGCGACCCATCGCCGGCGTGGGGAGACTCACGCCGGAAACCGGGCGGTGGATGTATCCGGAAGCCTTACCTGCCGTCACGGATGCTTGTGAATCGGATCGACCCAGTGAACCGCCTCGGGGCGTTCGACGGGCTCCACATCGGTGATGTTGACCACCACCGCCTCGTTGTCGGAACGAACGAGCACACAGTGCAGCGCCTCGTTCGGATCGGCATTGATCTCTTGATGCGGCACGTAGGGCGGCAGGAAGATGAAGTCGCCCGGCCCTGCCTCGGCGACGTATTCGAGCCGGTCTCCCCAGCGCATCCGGGCGCGACCCGAGACCACGTAGATCACGCTCTCTAGAGCGCCATGGTGATGAACCCCGGTCTTCGCGTCGGCTGCGATGGCGACGGTCCCGGCCCAGATCTTCTGAGCCCCGACCCGGGCATGGTTGATCGCCGCCTGCCGAAACATCCCGGGTGTCTGCGCGGTATTGGCGTCGAGCATGTCGCCCGGGATCACACGGACGCCGTCGTGCTTCCAGCGTTCGGCGCCCTCAAGCGAATGCTCGTGCGGCGACTCATCGTGCTGGTCGTCCTGCATGGCCGTCACACCCTGTTGCGCTGAATCGCCATCATCCTAGCGCGTCCTCGCGCTCCCGGAAGCCCGACGCGGAGAGGTGGACGGAATCAGTTGACGAGACGCGTGAAAGCTCGTTGCCCACACGCCCAATCGGACTGCCGGTGGGCCAGCGCTTCGATCGATCACTTGGTGCTTGGGTCACGACATCGGTGCCGGTGGAGAGGATTGAACTCCCGACCTTCGGTTTACAAAACCGCTGCACTACCGCTGTGCTACACCGGCGACCGTGCCCGCTTGCTACCAGCCGTGGCTTGCACGTTCAACCCGCAGCAAGGCAGTTCCCCATCGATCGAGGCTGCACGGCCGCCCATCGGCGGTCGAAGCGTCACACGAGTTGTGCGAAGGTGCGAGTGGACCAGGTCGTGGTCTGGACCGGGCGACCGGTGATCGTCTCCGCGGTTCGCGCCGCCTTGGCCGGCTTCGGCCGGCGCGGCGCAGGAGTGGATTTCGCCAGCCGCTCGGGTTTCGTCGGGCCACGGATCGCGTCGCTCTCGAAGAGCAGGCAATCGCCCTGACCATCGATGATCCAGCCATCCTGGAACCAGCCGACGAGATGACCCGGATAGGCGAACACCATGTCGCCGTCGAAATAGGCGGCCGGCTTGCCGTCCCAGAAATAGATCGACCGGCCGTCCTCGCAGAACGCGACCGCCTGGCCCTGACGATCGAAAAACGAAATCATGGCTGCCAGGCTCCCGCGTCCGACAATCGAACGCTGCGCCTGAGATAGTGCGCGGCCCTAAAACTGCGAGGCCGGCAGCCGGAACGGAGTCGATCAGGATCGCCGAGGGTGTGATGCCGTCAGCCGATCGAGGGCGAGCGGAAGAGTCGATCCGGCTCGCTCCGCGACGGCCGGCGCCAGCCCGGAGCAAGCGGGATCAGCGACGATGAACGGACACCTCGAGCCCGTCATCACGATGCGGTGTTCCTCTCCGACCGGCCATGAATCCGCCCCGTCCGTCATGGCATCAGGCCGGCATCGCCCCGTTCCGAGAGACGAATGACCCGACTCCTCGCCGTCGCCGCCAGCTTGCTCACCCTCGTCATCGGCGCGCTTGGCGTCGCCTCCTGCTCTCCCCTCGCCCTGTTCGACGCGCTGGGGCCGCGCGACAGCGGAGGCCGGCTCGCCTTGAGGGATGCGGCCTACGGCACGGAGCCGCGGCGGCGGCTCGACGTCTTCGTCCCGGTGGCGGCCACGGCCGGAGCTCCGGTGCTGGTGTTCTTCTACGGCGGCTCGTGGAAGGGCGGGTCGAAGGAGGATTACGCCTTCGTCGGTCAGGCCCTGGCGGCGCAGGGCTTCGTCACGGTGATGCCGGACTATCGGCTTTACCCGGAGGTGCGATTCCCCGCCTTCCTCGACGACGGGGCCGCGGCCATCGCTTGGGTTCGCGACAACATCGCGGGCTATGGCGGCGACCCGCGCCGGATCGTGCTCGCGGGCCATTCGGCCGGCGCCTACAATGCGGTGATGCTGGGCCTCGATCCGCGCTACCTGCGCCGGGCCGGTGTCGATCCGCGAGCGATCCGCGCGGTCGCGGGCCTATCGGGTCCTTACGATTTCCTGCCGCTCGACGAGGGGACCGCCCAGCAGGTCTTCGGCGAGGCCCCCGACAAGGCCGCGACCCAGCCCGTAACCTTCGCGGGCCTCCATTCCCCGCCGGCCTTCCTGGCGACCGGCGAAGCGGACGCGATCGTGCGGCCGCGCAACACCCAGAATCTCGCGGCGCGGCTGCGCGATGTCCGCGTGCCGGTGCAGGAACGGGTCTATCCCGGCCTCGATCATGCCGACACGCTCCTGGCACTCTCGATCGCCTTCCGCTCGAAGGCGCCGGTGCTGGCCGAGATGACGACCTTCCTCAAGCAATACGCCGAGGCTCGCCCCTCGACCACGGCGGGCCGGCGCTGACGCTGTGCGGTCAGACGCCCCGCAATCGGACGCGGGCGGCCCGGTGATCGGGCGCATCCGTGAAGGCCTTGTGCATCGCTCGCCATAGGGGGGTGCGCCGGTAGGCCTCGTCGAGGGGAAGCGCGCGCTGGGGCAGGCCGTCCTTGCGGCGGCGCTGCAGGTTCGCATTGAGCCAGGTGTTGGGGTTGGTGATGTCCCAGGTCGTCACGTTGAGGACTGCCGGCTCGTCGAGGACGACGTCGAGGAAGCGGCGGGCGAAATCCGCCACCTTGCGGTCTCGCACCGCGACATCGGCCGGATAGGCGCGATCGTCGACGTCGAACTCGGTGATCTCGATCGACAGCCCCATCGCGGCGATCTCGCGCAGGAAGCCGCGCAGCCGTGCTTCGTCGAGGGCGTGGGTGCTGTAGATGTGCCCCTGCAGGCCGAAGCGGCGGATCGGGACACCACGAGCGATCATGCCGCCGAGCGTCTTCAGCACCATGGCGCGGCGCCGGTTGATCCAGTCCGCGGAGAGTTCGAGGTCGTTCTCGTTCCATAGGCCGGCTGCGCCGGGATCGACCTCCCTCAGACTCTCGAAGGCGAGGTCGAGGTAGCGAGGCCCGAGGGCATCGAGCCAGGGACTGTTGCGCAGGCCGCCCTCCCGCCCGTCCTCGGGTCCGCAGATCTCGTTGACGACATCCCAGGACTCGATGCGGCCGCGGTAGCGCCCTGCGATCAGGCCGATCCAGCGCCGCATCAGGGCTTCGCCCTCGCGCCGGTTGATCCGAGCCCTCGCCCAGTCCGGCAGGGCCTCGTGCCAGATCAGAGTGGTGCCGCGCAGGCGCTGGCCATTGGCCCGCGCGAAGGCGAGTGTCTCGTCGCCCCCCGCAAAGGCCTGCCGCCCCGGCTCCGGCCAAGCGTAGTTCATCTTCATCTCGTTCTCGGCGACCACCAGCCCACATTCGCGAGCGAGCGCGCGGCCATAGGCAGGGTCCCGCCGCAGGGGTGTGATGTTGACGGCCGAGCCGTAGGCCAGCCCCTTGGCCGAGGCCGCCGCGTGGAGACTGTCGGCGGCCCAGGAGCCCGCCTGCGCCGGGAATGGGGCACAGAGCGAGGCCGCAAGGCCGCCCGCCAGCACCGCCCTGCGGCTGGGCCGATCGCCGGGTCCGGCATGGGTCTGTCTGGTCATGGGATCGAACCGGAACGAGGGCGGCCCTCAGCCGGGGCCGCGCGGCCCCTTTCGGTTAGCATGATCGACGAGGAGGTTTGCGTCCCACAACGTCCTGGCGCTCCGATTGCGGAGTGGGACGGCATGCGGTTCGTTTCGGACGACCCCGTCCCGATGCGGGCGGGCGACCTTCGGAACGGTCCCGCATTGGCACGCCGGGTGCAGGACAGGGATATGCGATGTGGTGGGTCAAGCCGACGAAGGCCGACGTCTACGGAAATCGTTTCCGGCAGAGGCGGGTACGTGCCTTCCTGGCGATGTGCGACGAGGTCCTGGCGACAAAGTCGACCTGTCGCGTTCTCGATCTCGGCGGTGCGGCCGAGTATTGGCTCGGGCTCGAGCCGCTCTGGAAGGACCGGCCGCTGCACTTCACGCTGGTCAATCTCTACCCTGAGAAGACACCCGATGCCCGTTTCACGGCGCGCATCGGCGACGCCTGCGCGCTGTCCGACATCGCCGACGGCAGCTTCGACATCGTCCATTCGAACTCAGTGATCGAGCATGTCGGCAGCTGGCACAACAAGGCGCGAATGGCCGCCGAGATCCGCCGCATCGCCCCGCGCTACTACGTGCAGACGCCCAATTACTGGTTCCCGGTCGAACCGCACCTGCGCACGCCACTGATCCACTGGCTGCCGCGCCCCTGGCAGCGCAGCCTCGTCATGAGGGGTGCCCACGGGTTCTTCCCGAAGGCCGAGACCCTCGACGAGGCCGACCGCATTCTCTCCGACTCGAGCCTCCTCGACGCAGCCGAGATGGCAGCCCTCTTCCCCGACGCCCGCATCGAGCGGGAATGCTTCGCGAGACTCGTGAAATCGCTCATCGCGATCCGGTAGGCTCCTCAGCCGCCTCATCCTCGGGCGGCACCACCCGCGGTCGCCTGTCGGCGTCGATCGCGACGAATGTGAAGCGACCCTCCGTCACCTTCATGGTCGCCTCGCCGGTGCGCTCGCGCCGCCAGACCTCGACCTGGATGCGGATCGAGGTGCGGCCGACGGCGACGATCCAGGCATAGAGGCTGACCTCGTCGCCGACGAAGACCGGCGAGTGGAAGGTCATGGCGTCCACCGAGATCGTGGCGCAGCGCCCCCGGGACCGGCGTGCGGCGACGTTGCCGGCGGCGAGATCCATCTGGCCCATCAGCCAGCCGCCGAAGATGTCCCCGGCCGGGTTGGTGTCCGAGGGCATGGCGATGGTGCGAACCACCGGCGCGCCCCTGTCGGTGGGCTGTGCCTGGGCGGTATCCATGGTCGAGACCTTTCGGGCGTGCGGACCGTCAGTCGGGGAGCGCGAAGACCACCAATGCATCGCCGGTGCCGAAGCCCGATCCCTTGGTGTAGGAGGCACCGCCCGCGGCGACCGCCACGTATTGCGTCGCTCCGAGCGAGAAGGTCACCGGCGGCCCGCTGATGCCGGCACCGCACTGGAAGCGCCACAGCACCGCGCCGCTCTGGGCATCGTGCGCGTTGAGATGACCGTCCTCCTCACCGGAGAAGACGAGGCCGCCGGCGGTCGCCAGCGTTCCGCCGGACAGCCGGGTCTTCGACCTCACCGACCACGAGATGGCGCCGCCGACCGCGAGATCGACCGCGGTGAGGGCCGAGAAGGCCGGTTCGCCCGGCGCATCCGCCGTCTCGGTGTACCGGATCGCCGGGCGCCCGGCTGTGGCCGCGACGGTCTTGACGACGTAGGTGGTGGCGCTCTGGCGGACCTGGGCGTAGGCGGCGCCCTTGGCCGCGTCGTAGGCGACCGGGTGCCACGAGATCGCGCCAAGCGGCCCCGGGCTCACCACGGTGCCGGCCTCGGTCGGAGGAGCGAACAGGTTCTTCTGCCGCACAAGGGAGGCCGAGCGCCCGAGCAACGCCCCGCTCGCCCGGTCGTTGACGTAGATCCAGCCGGTCTTGCTCGCCTGGGCGACCGCCTTCACCGGCCCCTGCGGCGTGGCGTAGTCCATCAGGAACGGCGCACTCGCCACGTCGTAGCCCCATTCATCGTGGGGAACGTGCTGATGGTACCAGCGCAGGACGCCGGTGCGGACGTCGAGGGCGACGAGGCTGACCGAGTAGAGGTTGTCGCCGGGCCGAGAGATCCCGAAATTCTGCGGCGCCGGGTTGCCGGTGCCGACATAGATGAGGCCGAGCGCCGGGTCGTAGGCGGGGGTCATCCACAACGAGCCGCCGCCGACCTTCCAGGAACCGGAGAACTGCGCCGCCGCCGCCTTCTCGGCGGGGATGTCGCGCTGCAGCGGCAGGCCGTCGAGGGTCTTGTCGACGAAGCCGCCCTCCCAGCCATCGGCCTTGGTGACGTACCAGCGCCAGCGCTCCTGGCCGGTGTCGGCGTCGTAGGCGGCGAGCCATCCGCGGCGTCCGTAGCCGCCCTCGATGCCGACCACCGCGCCCTCGCCGACGCCGCCCTTGTCGGATTCGACGTGGAGCCCGTAGCCGGCCCCGGCGACTCCGACGATGATGAGCCCGTCGGCGACGAGGGGAGGCATCTTGAAGCCGAGCCGGCTCGACCCCTGGACGCCCTTGGCCCCGAGCGTGGCGGCCAGATCCGAGGCGGTCTCGGACTCGCCCTCCTCCGGGCGCACCGCCTCGTGATCCCAGACCACCTTGCCGGTCTTGGCGTCGAGGGCGATCAGGCGCCCGTCCATGGTCGCCTCGAAGACCTTGCCGCCCGAGACGGCGACTCCACGGTTCGAGGCCGGGCCGAAGATCTTCTCGGTGCGCGCCTTGTGGGTATAGGTCCACAGCACGCGGCCGGTCCCGGCCTCCAGAGCCGCCACGTGGTTCTGGGTGGTGGAGACGTACAGCACCCCGTCCACCATTACCGGCTCGGCCTGGAAATAGCCGGTGATCCCGGTCTGGAACATCCAGGCCGGGCGCAGCCGCTTCACGTTGGTCCGGTCGATCGCCGTCAGGGGCGAGAAGTGTTGGTTGGTGTGGTTGCGCCCGAACATCGGCCAATCCTCGGCCTGGGCCGAGAAAGTGGCGACGATGGAGACGGCGGCCGCGAGGACGTGCCGGACGGCGTTGCCGACCATGAGACTGTTCCCTTCCCTTGTTGTTGCGGCCGGTCCGGGTCCTGGTGTCCGGCACGACGGAATTCCGATCCCTCTTGCGGGGAGGGATCGAGGGTGGAGGTGGCTGGGCGACCC
>NZ_CAXUJR010000030.1:13555-24787 GCF_964251405.1 uncultured Methylobacterium sp. | reverse complement strand
GCGCCATCGCGACGTCGCCCTTGAAGGCAGCTCCGGCGAGCGGCGTCTGTCCGCGGTCGTTGGCGAGCTCGGGGTCGCCGCCATGGTCGAGGATGACCTTGGCCGTCTCCGCCTGCCCGTTATAGGCGGCGAGCATCAGGAGGCTGTCGCCCTTGTCGTTGCGCAGGTTGGCCGGCAGCCCCTGCCCGAACAGCTCGGACAGCTCGTCGGCGTGCCCCATCCGGGCGAACTGGAAGACGCGGCCGGCGAAGGCGAGGGTCTCGTCGTCCAGAGCCGGCGGGGACGCCGTGGTGCCGAGGGGGCCAGAACTGCTGTCGGTATCGGAATTCATGCCGGCCGTTCTCCGAGCCCCGGGGTGAGGGGTCGGATGCTTATGCCGCGTGCGGCGTACCGATTCCAGCGACCGGCACCCGGGTAGGACGCTCAGCCGCGCGGGCGATCCGCATTCGCCGTCCTCGGATCGCCGACGGTCCTGCGCTTGTCGGCCGCTGCATTGCCGGGCTTTGCCGCGAAGGCTCGAAGGGAGGCGGTATTCGCGGCAGCGACCTCCGGCGGCAGGTCGCGGCGGGAGATCTCCTCCGCCTCGGCGAGCTTGCCGCGCAGGCCGAGCACGAGGGCCAGGTTCTGGCGCACCCGGCCATCGGCTCGCGGCAAGGCTGCGGCCTGACGCAGAATGGCCTCGGCCGGCTCCAACTGGCGGCCGAGCGCGTAGGACAGGCCGAGATTGGACATCACCGAGGGTTCGTCGGGCTCGATCTTGAGGGCGGCCTCGTAGAAGGCCTGGGCGCGGCGGTGGTCGCCGAGCTGGTCCGCCACCGCCCCTTGCGCGGAAAGCACGCGCCAATCCGGCCGGGCCGGCGTATGGGCGTTCTGGAGCACGTCGGCGGCTTCGGTGAGGCGGCCGACATCGGAGAGGGCCTTTCCGTAGGCGGCCAGGACCACCGTATTCTTCGGGTTGCGCAGGGCGACCTGCTGCAGCACCGCGACGGCCTGCGGCCGCTGGTCCGTGGCGCGCAGGGCCTGCGAGTAGCGGAGCGCCAGGCCGACATCGCCGGGATCGGCGGCGTATTTCTCGCCGAGCGCATCGACGTCGCGTCGCGTCACCACGGAACGGTCCCGCCCCCCGCCGAAGAGCGACAGGGAGGGCTTTCCGATCGAGCCAGTGGTTTCGGGAGAGCGCGACTGGCACCCGCCGAGCAGGAGCCCCGCCAGGACGATGCCGAGACATGGAGCGCGCGATAGGGTGGCCAGGACTGGCATGGACCGGGGCCTAGGCGTGACCATGACGCACTCCGAACGAGCTGCCCGGTCACGCGCTTCACGCTGCCGGTCCGCTGGTGGTAGTGCGTTAACCCTAATTGGCGGTTAACCCGCCGCCTTCGATCCCGCCCTCCCACGCATCGCCGGCTCATGACCCGTCACTCGCCTGATCTCCCGCCCAGTCCCATGCCCGCCCTCCTGCCTCCCGGAACCCCTGCCGTCCCGGTGACGTGCCTGTCGAAGGAGTGCTGGCCGGCGATGCGGGAGGCCTTGGCTCCGCAGCACCGGGCCTATTGCGCGGCGGTGGATTTCGCACCGAAGGCCGGGCGGCTCGTGCTGCTGCCGGGCGAGGACGGCACGCTGGCGCGGGTGCTCTACGGCGTGGGCAAGGGAGGAGGCAATGGATTTGGCGAGCCGGGTGGCGACCGCCTGATCGCCGGCAAGCTGCCGGGGCTGCTGCCGCCGGGCAACTATCGTTTCGACGTCGAGGACGCAGCCTTCGACCCCGCCGAGGCCACCCTCGCCTGGCTGCTCGGCAGCTACCGCTTCACTCGCTACAAGACGGGACGCGCGGGCCCCGCCCTCGTGGCGCCCGATGGTGTCGACGCCGGCGAGATCGTCCGGATCGCGTCGGCCGTGGCCATGGGTCGCGACCTCGTCAACACCCCGGCCAACGACCTCGGCCCTGCCGAGATCGAGGCTGCCACGCGGGACCTCGCCGCACGGCACGGGGCCGCCCTTGCCGTCACACTCGGCGAGGACCTCGCGCGCGAGTTCCCCCTGATCCACGCCGTGGGCGCGGCCTCGCCCCGGGCGCCCCGCCTCATCGACCTGACTTGGGGGGCGCCCGATGCGCCGTTGGTGATCCTCGTCGGCAAGGGCGTCGCGTTCGATACCGGCGGGCTCGACATCAAGCCGTCGAGCGGCATGCTCCTCATGAAGAAGGACATGGGCGGAGCCGCCGCGTCGCTGGCCGCCGCCGACATGATCATGGGGGCCGGATTACCGATCCGCCTGCGCCTGCTCATCCCGGCGGTGGAGAATGCCGTCTCGGGCGACGCCTTCAGGCCCGGCGACGTGGTCCGGAGCCGGGCGGGCCTCAGCGTCGAGGTCGGCAACACCGATGCCGAGGGGCGCCTCATCCTCGCCGATGCCCTGGCGCTCGCGGATGCCGAGACTCCCGACCTCCTCATCGACTTCGCCACCCTCACGGGTGCGGCCCGGGTCGCTTTGGGACCCGACCTCCCGGCCTACTTCACCGAGGACGACGCCCTGGCCGACGCCGTGATGCGGGCCGGCGAGGCCGCCATGGACCCGGTCTGGCGGATGCCGCTGCACGCTCCCTATGCGAGCCTACTCGATTCGAAGGTGGCCGACATCAATAACGTCTCGGGCGGACCCTTCGCGGGGGCGATCACCGCGGCCCTGTTCCTGAGGCGCTTTGCACCCAAGACCAAGGCGCACGTGCATTTCGACCTTTACGGCTGGAACCCGAGTTCCAAGCCGGGCCGGCCGGAGGGTGGCGAGGTGCAGACCGCGAGGCTGGTCTACGCGTTGCTCAAGGGGCGCTATCGCGGCTAGGCTCGCCGCGTCGGCGAGTCAGCCTTGGTGGCGCAGCCTCGGCGCGACGGTTACAGCTTCCCCTCCGCAGCCTTCTTCTCAGCCGCAGCCGTCTTCTCCGCCTCCTTACGGTCCATCATGGCGACGAAGTCGTCGATCGGCTGGGCGACGAAGGCCTGCAGGTTTTCCTCGAAGGTCGCGGCGGCAGCCGCATGGGGAGGGCAGCGCTCGGGGCGGGTCTTCAGTGATTCCCGCAGCGGTGCATCGACGGGCGTCATCTCCGGCTTGAGGATCGCGACCTTCGCGTCGACGGCGGCGCGCTGCACGCCCGTCGTCTTGACGTCGCATTCCTTGATGACGTCCTGGGTCATGATGCCGAACGCATAGGCCTTCATGTGGCCATCACTCGGCATCGCGGCGGCCGGCGGGTTGGCGGGCACGCTCGCGGCTTCGCAGCGCTTGAGGGATTCCATGGCCTCGGGAAGGCCGGCGAGCTCGAACCAGGCCGGCCCATCCTTGAAGCGCAGGACGATCTTCTTGGCCGGGACGAGGCGCGCCATCATCGTGGCCGGCAGCTTGGTCGCCAGGATGGCGCCGTCGCCGGTCCAGGTCGATTTCGGATTGACGACCTTGTCGTCGATGAGGAGCGGTATCGTGACGGATTCGTCCTTGTCCCACGTCCAGTTCTGGTAGCCGAGTGAGATGGCGACGGCGTCGTCCATGAACGCGAAGACGATAGCGTTCTCGGCATTGCCGTCGTTCTTGTCCTTCCAGCTCTTGCTGACGATGCAGGGATGGTTGTCCGTCGCGCCCGCATCGCGCTCGATCTCCCAGCCCTTCACGCGCTCGAACAGAGTTCGATCGGCGGCGTGTCCAGGCGCCGCGGCCAGGGGCGACAGAAGAAGCGCCGCGAGGACGGGCACGATGGAGCGGCGGTTCATGGTCGGCCTTTGCGGGATCGGCAGCCGAAACGGCTGTCTTCAGGATCATCCCGTTGAGCGAACCACGGTCAAGGTAAAAAGACGATGGAGATCAGAAACTTCAAGCGAATCATGGTGTGCGGAGGGTTAGGCCCCTACCCTGAGGGCACAGCCCAGGATCAGGAGACGAGAGAGGCCTTCTCGATCTCGTAGGCCGCCCGGACCGTCGCCTGGCCATAGGTCCGCTCCAGCCGCCGCACCGTGAAGTGGGCTCGCGCGGTCGATTGGAAGTGATCCATGAAGGCGACGTTCACCGCCGCCCCTCCCATCGCCCCCAGGATCGGCACCGCCTGAGCCGCGACCTTCTGCGAGACGACGATGCCGAAGCGGGAGGCGATCTGCGCCGAGAAGCGGATGAGAGCCGGAGCGGCCTCGTCGAGCAGCGCCCGGTTGCCGGCGTAGCGCGCCGCCTCGGCCATGGTCTTGGCGAGAGTTGCCCGCACGGCGAAATACCCGCTGTCGCTGGGCGCCGACTCCGCCCCGGCACGGCCGCCCAGGGCGAAGACCTGGACGCAGGCCAGAGCGTTCTCGGGATTTCCGAGGTCCTCGCCCTCCTCCCTCGCGATCTCCGCGATGGAGCGCAGCATCAGGGTGGTGGAGAGCGGCAGCTCGACGGCCAGCGTCGTGAGGCCGAAGGCCCCGCCGACCGCGCCCGAAAGGCCGGCGAAGACCTTGTGCCGGTTCTCGCTCGATCCGAGCATCCAGTCGAAGCGGCCCGGCACGGGCGCCTCGATCAGGCCCTGACCGGGGGCCGGAGATGCCGCGGGGAGCGAGGCCAAGGCGATCCTGAGTGCCGTGCGCATGGCCGCTTCCGTGGACCGGGCCACCATGTCGGTGACGGGGGCCGGAAGGGCGCGGCCGATCATGTCGATGGGGGCGCCGGCGGCGGCCGAGAGCCGGGCGGCGAGGCCCGGCTTCTCCAGGGCGAGCACGGCCCGGCGTAGGGCGTCGCGATCACTAGCGGACAGGTCGGGTAGCTCGGCGGTTCGCGTCGGCAAGATCCGGGTCTCGGCCGCATGGCTGGACGGGGTGATGTCGGTCACGGTGGTGTCTCGCACGGCTGTCTCTCGCTGGTCTTCGGGAAAAGGACCGTCGCCGGTGGCAAGGCTCGCGTCCTGATTTGGTTCCGCGTCGGAACTCCGCTCACGCCTTGGCGGCGATGGCCTCCTCCTCGGGTATCGGCCCCACCGGCTCCGGCGTCGCCCTGCCCTCGCCGAGCAAGGTGAGCGCGATGCACAGGAGGGCGACGGGGATGCCGATACCGGCCGATACCGCGAAGAAGTTCGGATAGCCGAAGTAGTCGACCATGTAGCCCGAGAACCCGCCGACGAACTTGCCCGGCAGGGCGTAGAGCGAGGAGAGCAGCGCGTATTGCGTCGCCACGAAGGCGGAGGAGGTCAGGCTCGACATGTAGGCGATCAGTGCCGTGCCGGCGAAGTTGCCGGCGAAGTTGTCGATCGAGATGCTGGCGACGAAGAGCGGCGTGTCGTGGCCGTTGAGCGCAAGCCAGGAGAACATGAGGTTCGAGGCCGCCGCCGCGATACCGCCGGCCAGCAGCGTCGACTGCATCCCGAAGCGCAGCACGCAATAGCCCCCTGCGAGCGCCCCGACGATGCCGATGATGACGCCGTAGATCTTGGTGACGTTGGCGATCTCGGCCAGCGAGAACCCCTGCTCGATGTAGAACGGCTGCGCCATGACGCCGGAGATGATGTCGGGCAGCCGGTAGAGCATGATGAGTGACAGGATCAGGATGAGCCTCACCCCCTTGCGCCGGACGAGGTCGCTGAACGGCTCGACGACGGCGATCCGCAGGGTCTGGCCGACCGAACGGCGCCCGCCCGTCACCGGCGGCGAATCCTGACGCGGGGCGGCGAGCGCGCCGACGAGCCCTACGAGCATGAGGACGGCCATCGCCCCGTAGGCGGCCGACCAGCCCACTCCTTGCGCGATGTAGAGCGCTCCCGCCCCCGCGAAGGCGCGGGCCACGGCGTAGCCGAGCTGGTAGGCGCCGAGCATCACGCCCTGGCGCTCGGTGGGCGCGGCATCGATGCGCCAGCCGTCGACGACGATGTCCTGCGTCGCCGAGGCGAAGGCCGTGATGAGGGCGCAGACGACGATGAAGGTGAGTCCCTGGCTCGGCTCGCCCATGCTCATGCCGACAAGGCCGGCCGCGACGACGAGCTGCGCCAGCACCATCCAGGCTCGCCTCCGCCCGAGCCAGCGCGCGAGGATCGGCAAGTCGAGCCGGTCGATCACCGGCGCCCAAAGGAACTTCAGTGAGTAGGCGAAGGAGACATAGCTGAGGAGGCCGATGCTGGTGCGCTGGATGCCAGCGGTGGCGAGCCAGGCCGACAGGGTCGAGAACACGAGCAGGATCGGCAGCCCGCAGGCGAAGCCGAGCGCCAGCATCAGCACGACACGCGAATCCTCCACCACGTCGCGCAGGCCGAATTTCTTCGAGGGCACGAGGCCGTCAGCCATGTGATGGAACTCCCGAGGGTCTGGGGACCTTGATCCCGAACAATCGTGGCAGCCGTTGGCCCAGGCCGACGAACCATGATCGGCGTTTCTCCGGCAGAGACCTTACGATGTGATGATGCCCGGGACGCGAAGATCCGCCAGCCACAGTCACATGCCCCGTCACGAACCAGGGCTTTCGATAGCATATCCTCATCATGTCGATTGACGCGCAACGACCGGACGTTTTCAAGGTGAAGTCGGAGGGGCAGTATCCCGACGATGACATCGACGGAGGTGCGGCAGACCACAGAGGAATGGAGGCGACCGCCGGCATGGCACGACGGACGACCGACGAGACCGCGCCGGCCGGCGCGGAGCTGACCTTCGATTCAGCCGCTTTCGCTGCGGCGTTCAGCGCCAGCCTGACGCCGATGGTGGTGACCGATCCGCGCCGGTTCGACAACCCGATCGTCTGGGTCAACGATGCCTTCCTGGCTCTCACGGGTTACGGGCGCCACGAGCTGGAGGGCCACAATTGCAGCATGCTCCAGGGCGAGGACACGGATCCCGATTCGGTCCGGCGCATCAGCGAGGCGATCGCCGCAGGAAAGCCCGTGGAGGTCGAGCTCCTCAACTACAGGAAGGACGGCTCGACCTTCTGGAACGGCATGACCATCGCCCCGGTGCATGACCGTGCGGGCAAGGTGGCCTATTACTTCGCGGCCCAGGCCGACATGACCGAGAAGCACCGCCTCGAAACCGCGATGGCTCAGTCGCACGCCGAACTCGAGCGGCAGGTCAACGAGCGCACGGCGGCACTCCAAGCGGCCCTCGAGCAGAAGACGGCGCTGCTCCACGAGGTCGACCATCGGGTCAAGAACAACCTTCAGGTCATCTCGTCCCTGATGCTGCTGAAAGCCCGGCGCACGCCCGTGGGCGAGGCCCGCGATGCGCTCCAGGGCATGGCCGAACGGGTCGGCGCGCTCTCCACCGTGCATCGGATGCTGTACTCGGCCGGCGATGCGACGCGTTTCAACATCAAGGACTTCGCCGACGACTTCCTGGGCGATCTCATGGCGGGAGTGGATGGCACCCGCACCACGGTGAGTGCCGAGTTCGACGAGGTCGCCGTCTCGGCCGCCATGGCGGCGCCGCTCGCGCTCCTGGTGCACGAGCTGGCGACCAACGCCATCCGCCACGCTTTCCCGGAGAACCGTGAAGGGCGGGTCTCGATCAGTGCCAGAAGGGACGACGAGGCCCTGCATATCCGAATTGAGGACGACGGGGTCGGTCTGAGTGCCGGCCCGCCGAACCCGGCCGGGTTCGGCCGCTCCCTGGTCGAGATGGTCGTGCGCCAGTTGCGCGGCACGATCGAGTGGACGGAGCCGAATCCGGGGACGCTCGTCGCGATCCGGGTTCCCCTCGATGGGATCAAGCTCAAGGATGCTTGATTCCATGCCGACTCATTCGGCGTCATGACGTCTCTGCGCATCCTCGTGGTCGAGGACGAGGCGTTGATCGCCCTCGAACTCGGCTGGTTGCTCAGCGATCTCGGTCACGAGGTGGTCGGAATGGCGGTGGGCGCATCCGAGGCGATCGCGCTGGGACGTTCCACCCATCCGGACGTCGCGCTGGTGGACGTTCATCTCATCGACGGACCGACGGGTATCGACGTCGCCCGGGCTCTCAGTGCCGATCCGCGGATCACGGTGGTGTTCATGACCGCCAACGAGAAGCGTATCCCGGACGACTTCGCCGGTGCGCTCGGCGTGATCGCCAAGCCCTATTCCGAGCGAGCGGTCGCGGGCGTCCTCACCTACGTCGCGGCCTGCCGGGCGGGTGCGACGCCGTCCACGCAGGGGCTCGATGGCTTTCGGCCGGCCGAGGCGACGGATCGGCTAGGACTTCCCCAATGATCGGTCGAGACCAGGACGTCCCGCGAAAGCGTCAGATGCCCGCGTACCAGGGAAAACCAAGCTCGGCGACCATGCTGCCGCGTCCCTGACCAAGGCCGTCGATGCGCTCGACCGCTTCGATGCCGGTGAGGTACTTCAGGCTCTTGTAGCCGAGCTGGCGCTCGACGCGCAGACGCAGGGGCGCGCCGTGGGCGACTGGCAGGTCGGCGCCGTTCATCCCATAGGCCAGGATCGTCTGTGGGTGGAGCGCGTCGAACAGGTCGTAGCTGTCCCACCATCCGTCGACGCTGCGCATCACGATGAACCGCGCCTGTGGCTTCAGGCCGACATGGGCCAGAAGGTGGGCGAGCGGCACGCCGGTCCAGCCGCCGATCGCCGACCATCCCTGCTCGCAGCTATGCAGCGTGATCTGCGTGCGTGACGGCATCGCCCTGAGGTCGGCAAGCGAGAACGACCCGGGCCGTTCCACCAGCCCACCGACCGGCAGGCGCCAATCGGCGAAACCCGAGGTCTTCGCGCGCCGGTAACCCGGGTCGTCCGGATCGGTGGTGTTGATGGTGGGAAACACCGCGGAGATCGCCTCGGGACCGAACTCGCGGGCAAGCGGCTGACCACGCAGGAGCCAGCGCTGGACGGCGAAGGTGAGGCTGTTGCTCAGGCCGTAGGGGCTCGTGAGATCGCGCAGAGCGGGCGCTTCGCAACCGCCGACGAGGCCGGCACCCAGGAGGGTGGCCGAGCCGGTGAGCAGGCGGCGGCGCGACAGGCTGGCCTCACGCATCGGCCTGCTCCCGTGGGACCGCGAAGCGGCCGGTGATCATGGCGCGCATCAGGTTGCCCGCACCGGCGATGAAGACCTGCCCGACATGTACGACGAGGAAGAAGACGAGGAGGCAGGCCGCCATGAAGTGAATCGTGCGCGCCGATTGCCGCCCGCCGAAGAGCGTGAACAGCTCGGGGAAGGCCGCGGTGACGCCGGGCGACATCGTCAGCCCGGTGAGCACCATCAGCGGGAACAGGATGAAGATGACGACGAGATAGGCGAGCTTCTGGAGGGCGTTGTAGCGAAGGGCCTCGCGCCCCCGGGCCGGCCTGAGGCGGGCATGGTCGGCCAGCTCGCGGGCAAGGTGTCGGGGCGCCAGTTGGTCCCGGTCCGGAAGGAGCGCGCGGCGCAGATGCCCGCTGACGAGCCCGAGTACGAGGTAGGCGCCCCCGTTGAGCACCAGGATCCACCCGGCCAGGAAATGCAGGTTGCGGCCCCACCCGGTCTGTTCGAGGTTCACCGGCAGAGGCAGCACGAAGGCGGCCGGAGCGTCGTTCGCTCCGGTCTCGCCCCAGAACAGGCGCGGCAGCGCGAGCAGGATCGCCACGCCGCTGACGAGGAGCAGCACGAAGGCGACCGCGCTGGTCCAATGGGTCAGCCTCACCCAGAGCGGATGCCGGTGGACGATCGCGCGAGCGCCCGGCTCCTGCCTCATCGCGTCTCCGACGGGTCCGTACGTGCCTGCAGCACGTCGATTCGGTAGAGCGGAGCTCGCTCCTGGTGCACGACGTCGAGCCAGCCGTCTCCGAGCTTGACGACGGCTTCGGCGGCCTCGTCGCCGGTGAGGGGATAATGGGTCTCCCCAAGCCAATGCACGAGGAGGAGATGCCCGCCCGGTTCGAAGGCGGCCCGCATGAGGGCGACGCTGGCGGCGATGTCGTCGTGGCTCAGGAAATAGAGGACTTCGGACAGGACGATCAGATCGAAGCGCCCCTCCGGCCATTGCGATGGGATCGCGGCCTGTTCGAAGCGAACGTGAGCGAGATCGGCGCACCGCGCCCGGGCGGTATCGAGGGCGGACGGAGCCACGTCGAGGGCCAGGAGGCGGGTGCAGCATTGCGCGAGCCTTTGCGTCAGCACGCCGATAGAGCAGCCGATCTCGAGAGCCGACCCATAGGTCTCGCGCGGCAGGCTCGCGAGGGTCGCGTCGTACTTCTCGTGCTCGTAGGAACTCGTGGCGAAGCCCCACGGGTCGGGGTTCGAGGCATAGAGATTGGCGAAGTAGTCCGCCGGAACGGTATCGACGTGGCGGCTCATGCGCGTGGGCTCATGGAAGGGTCGGTCCGTGCCAGAGGTCGTCGGCAGGGCTTTCCGCAGCCAGCACGTAGGCGGCGGCGTGGTCAAGGGCCCGGTCCGGCCCTGGCTGGCGCAGGTACGTCGCGAGATCGCGGGAGAGCCGTTCCAGCGGATGCGGTTCGAGGAAGCCGGCGAGCCCGACTGATCGCTGGGCCCGCTCCAGCACGTCGAGGCCGGCCCGTTCCACGGCGATGCGGGCAAGGTTCACGTAGGCGATGGTTCGATCGGGATCCGCCGCCGCGTCGCCTACGAGGGCAGCTGCCCGCCCGACGAAGAGCCGCGCCGTCTCAACCGCGATCGCCGCCTCGCCGACGCGCGCCCGCTGATGCGGGTCGCCGCCGCGGCCCGTGCGCGTGAGATGCTGCCGGAGGGCGTCGAACATCGCCTCGATGCCGCCGAGCTGGACCGCCGTGAAGCGCCAAGCCCCCCCGGAGAAAGCCGGCTCGGCAAAGTAGTCGTCGGGTTCGCCGATCAGCGCGTCCGGCCCGACCGCGAGGCCCGAGAAGTCGAGGGTGCCGGAATGGGACGCCCGCATGCCGTGGGCCCGCCAGCTCGACAGACACGCCCGCTCGCCGGGTTCGAGATCGACCACCAGCATCTGCTGACGCCCGTCCGGCAGCCGAGCGGTGACGAGGGGGCGCGTGACGGAGCCCGCTCCGGACGCGAAGGACTTGCGGCCCGACAGCAAGCGTCGCTCGCCATCGCCTTCGATCGTCAGGCCGGCCTGTGGCTGCGTGTTCCAGACACCGAACAGGTGCCCGGCGCGGGCATCGGCGGCGAGGCGGTCCCTGACCGGTCCTTTCGCATAACGCAGGACCAGGGAGAGGGCGTTGACGTGACCCTCGTAGATCCGCCCGAGCGCGAGGCTGCCGCGGCCGACCTGCGCGAGGACGTCGAGCAGCACCGGCTCCGTCCCGGGTTCGTCCAGCCCGATCCC
>NZ_CAXUJR010000030.1:0-13455 GCF_964251405.1 uncultured Methylobacterium sp. | reverse complement strand
GAAGCGGTGCCACGAGGAGCCCGACCTCGTGGCAATGGATGATGTCCTCTGCGGGAAAGCCGCCGTCGCGGTCCAGGGCATCGGCCCGCGAGGCCGCGAGTGCGGATACGGCGCGTGCCGCCTGCCTGATCCGCTCGGAGCCCCGCGAGGCCTCATCTTTGTAGATGAAGTTCATGCCGCGGAAGATAGGTCTCGGACACCCGGTCGCCAGTTAACATTTTTCAATCTGCCTGCGACACTTGTTCAGTCGCCGCCGTCCTTTCCCGCGGTCCGTTGCGCCTTCAACCGGTAGAGCGCTTCAAGCGCCTCGCGCGGCGACAGCGCGTCGGGATCGATGGTGTCGAGGAGCTCACCGAGGGGGTCCGGTGCGCGCTCCGGGACGACGGGCTCCGGCGGTGGCGGAGCGAGGCCGGCGAAGAGGGGCAGGTCGTCGATGCGCGGCCGGCTCGGTCGGTCCCGTTCGGCCTTCTCGAGGTTCTTCAGGATCGCACCGGCACGAGCGACGACGCTCGCCGGCAAGCCCGCGAGGCGCGCCACCTGCAGCCCGTAGGAACGCCCGGCCATGCCCGGCACCACCTCGTGGAGGAACACCACATTCCCCTTGTGCTCGGTCACCTTCAGGGTGGCGTTGTCGAGACGGGTCAGGCGCTGGCCGAGAGCCGTCAGCTCGTGGAAATGCGTCGCAAAAAGAGCCCTGCAGCCATTCTGCTCGTGGAGGTGTTCGAGGCAGGCCCAGGCGATGGAGAGCCCGTCGAATGTCGCCGTGCCACGGCCGATCTCGTCGAGGACCACCAGGGACGAGCGGCTCGCCTGGTTCAGGATGGCGGCGGTCTCCACCATCTCGACCATGAAGGTCGATTGCCCACGGGCGAGGTCGTCGGCGGCCCCGACGCGAGAGAACAGGCGGTCGACGACACCGAGATGGACGCGCCGAGCCGGCACGAACGCGCCCATCTGCGCCAGCACGGCGATGAGCGCGTTCTGGCGCAGGAAGGTCGACTTGCCGCCCATGTTCGGGCCGGTGATCAGCCGGATGCGGCCCCGGCCTTCGCCCGAGAGATCGCAATCGTTGGCGATGAAGGGTTCGCCCGAGCGGCGTAGGGCCGCCTCCACCACCGGATGGCGACCGCCCTCGACCACGAAGCACAGGCTGTCGTCGACGTAGGGCCGGGTCCAGTCGAGCTCCACCGCGAGCTCGGCATGGGAAGCGGCGACGTCAAGCCCGGCGAGGGCCTCGGCGCAAGCGGCGACGGTTTCGGCCTGCGCCATGACTCGGGCCGCAAGGGCCTCGAAGATCGCACTTTCCAGGGCCAGCACGCGCTCGGAGGCGCCTGCGATCTTCGATTCGAGCTGCCCGAGTTCGACGCTCGTGAACCGCATGGCGTCGACCATGGTCTGGCGGTGCACGAAGGTCTCGCGCATCAGTCCCTTGAGGCAGGCCTCGCCCACCGCCTGCGGCACCTCGATGAAGTAGCCGAGCTGGTGGTTGTGCTTGATCCGCAGGGTGCGGCAGCCGGTCTCCTCGGCATAGCGGGACTGGAGCGCCGCCACGACCCTGCGCGAATCCTGGCCGAGCAGCCGGGATTCGTCGATCTCGGCATCGTAGCCCTCGCGGACGAAATTCCCGTCCCGGCGGTTCAGGGGCAGATCGTCGGCCAGGGCGGCGCGCAGCGTCTCGACGAGCTCGGGATCGACGCGCGAGAGCGCCCCCGCGATGCCCGCAAGGGTCTCCGGCAGGGTCCCGAGGCCTGCGAGGCGGCGAGCGATGGCATGGGCCGCGTCGAGCCCGTCGCGGAGCGCGGCGAGGTCGCGCGGGCCGCCGCGCCCGAGTCCGATCCGCGACAGGGCGCGGGCGAGATCGGGTGCGCGCGCCAGGGTCTCGCGCAAGGCCCCACGCAGGACGCCATCCGCGACGAGGAAGGCCACGGCCTCGTGCCTGTGCCCGATGGCGGAGAGATCGGTGAGCGGCCCGGCCAGATGCTCGGCCAGCAGCCTGGCGCCTCCTGCCGCCACCGTCCGGTCGATGGCCGCGAGCAGGCTGCCGGCGCGCTCGCCCGACAGGGTGCGGGTGAGCTCGAGGTTGGCGCGGGTGGCGGCATCGATCGAGAGCGTCGCGCCGCCGGCCTCGCGGGTCGGAGGGGACAAGGCCGCCTTCACGCCGACCTGGGTGCGCGCCACGTAGAGAAGGGCCGCCCCGGCGGCGGCGATCTCGGCCCGGCTGAAGCTGCCGAACCCGTCCAGCGTCGAGACGCCGAACTGCTCGCGGATGCGCCGCTCGGCGGAGGCGGGTTCGAGTTCGGCCTGCGGTAGCGGCGTCACGGCGGCGGAGGTTTCGCGCCAGAGCCGGGCCAGGGCGGGATCGGCGTGGATCGCTTCCGACAGCACGATCTCGCGCGGTTCGTGGCGAGCGATGGAGGCGGCGAGTTCGCCGCCCTCGACCTCTGTGAGGGAGAACCGGCCGGTGGAGATGTCGACGGCGGCGAGGCCGTAGGCGAACCCGGTCTCGCCGAGCTTGCGCCGCCCGATTCCGAGCAGGATGCTGGCGCGGGTCGGGTCGAGCAGGCGGTCCTCGGTGATGGTGCCGGGCGTGACGAGCCGGACGACGGCGCGGTTCACCACCGCCTTCGGCCCCCGCTTCTTGGCCTCGGCCGGATCTTCGGTCTGCGCGCAGACCGCGACGCGGTGCCCTAGCGCGATCAGCCGGCTCAGATAATCATCGGCGCGCTCGACGGGCACGCCGCACATCGGGATGTCGGCGCCACCATGCTTTCCGCGCTTGGTCAGGACGATGCCGAGCGCCCGCGAGGCGATCTCGGCATCCTCGAAGAACAGCTCGTAGAAGTCGCCCATCCGATAGAACAGGAGGCAGTCTGTATTGGCAGCCTTGATCTCGATGTACTGCGCCATCATCGGCGTGGCGCCGGCCTTGTCGAAGGCGGCGGCTTCGGCCGGGGCGACGGGAGTATAGGCGTCCGTCTTGGGCACGGATCGGGCGGCACGCTCGGGCATGCCGCGGTGATATCAGACCTGGGCTCGCGAATCAGCGATGTGCCGCCATTGCCCTGTGGAGGCCCTTCCGGCCCATCAAGGCACGTCCCTACGCGAAAGGGCCGATGCGTCGCCGCACCGGCCCTCCGTCTCTCACGCCCGCCCGATAGCGGGCTGACGAACTGCGAAAAGACTCAGTAGCGCGGGCCGCCCGAGGTCTGGCCCTTCTGCTGCTGGTAGCCCGGCTGCGACGGGTTGCGGGAATTCGGGTCGCTCACGACACGCCGCTGCATCCGGCGCATGGAGCGGTGACGCATGCCATGGTGGCGCATTCCGCGATGGCGGTGATAGCGCACCTCGGTGGCTCCGGTGCCCTCGGTCAGCACGGTGGCGGCCGGCATCGCCGGAGCGGCAGAAGCCGCGGTGAAGCCGAGGCCGCCAAGCATCAGGCCGGCAGCGAGGGTAAGGGTCAGCTTATTCATGTCGTCCAATCCGATCAGTCCGCGCGAGGCGCGCAGGCCTAACAATCGTCTTGTGCGCAACCTGTTCCATAGAATCCGCGTTCGCCGGCACCAAATTTCGGGACCGGCAAATCCTTGAGGCGACTCGGTTAATCTGCACCGGTCGTGCGCCCGGCGTTCTGGCACGGCCCGATGCTCTTGCGGTTTCGCGCCGCGCATCGCACCAGCCTGATCCATGCGCCCGAATAATCACGGCCCCAGCCTCCCCATCGACGAGGTCCTGCCGCAACTGCGCACGACCCTCGCGGCGGCGCCGAGCGCCGTACTCGTCGCGCCGCCGGGTGCGGGTAAGACCACCCGCGTTCCGCTCGCACTCCTCGACGCGCCATGGCTGGCAGAGGACGCCCGGATCATAGTCCTGGAGCCCCGCCGCCTCGCCGCCCGCGGGGCCGCCGAGCGCATGGCCAAGAGCCTGGGTGAGGCCGTCGGGGAGACGGTCGGCCTGCGCGTGCGCCTCGGCTCCAAGATCTCCGCCCGAACCCGCATCGAGGTCGTGACCGAGGGCGTGTTCACCCGGATGATCCTCGACGATCCCGAACTCGCCCGCATCGGCGCCGTGCTGTTCGACGAGTTCCACGAGCGCTCCCTCGACGCCGATCTCGGACTCGCGCTCGCCCTCGACGCACAGGGCGCGCTGCGGCCGGACCTTCGCATCCTCGTCATGTCGGCGACCCTCGACGGCGCCCGCGTCGCACGTCTGCTCAGCGATGCGCCGGTGATCGAATCGCAAGGAAGGGCCTTCCCGGTCGAGACCCGCCATCACCCCCGCTCCCCCGACGGCCGCATCGAGGACGCTATGGCGGATGCGATCCTGCGGGCGCTCCGGGCCGATCCCGGCTCGGTCCTCGCCTTCCTGCCGGGCCAGGGCGAGATCCGTCGCGTCGCAACCCTCCTGGAAGGCCGGGTCGGAGAGGACACCGAGATCGCCCCGCTCTACGGCGCGCTGACGCCGGCCGAACAGGACCGGGCCGTCTCCCCTGCCGCGGCCGGACGGCGCAAGGTCGTGCTCGCCACCAGCATCGCCGAGACCTCGCTGACCATCGAGGGTGTGCGCATCGTGGTCGATTCCGGGCTGTCGCGGGTGCCGGTCTACGAGCCGGCGACCGGCCTCACCCGGCTCGTCACCGCGCGGGCCTCGCGCGCCTCGGTGGACCAGCGCCGGGGACGCGCGGGACGCACCGAGCCGGGGGTCTGCCACCGGCTCTGGGCGGAGGCCGCGACGAACTCCCTCGACCCCTTCGGCCGTCCCGAGATCCTGGCGGCGGATCTGGCCGGACTCCTCCTCGATTGCGCGGCTTGGGGCGTTCTCGATCCGCGCACCCTCACCTTCCTCGATCCACCGCCGATGCCGGCCCTGGAGGAGGCGCGCACCATGCTGCGCGACATCGACGCCATCGACGCGCAAGGGCATCTCACCGCCGACGGACGGCGATTGCGCGCCCTTCCCCTGCCGCCGCGCCTCGCCCGGATGGTGGTCAGCGCGGCCGGCTTCGGCGCGGCACCTCAGGCCGCCCGCCTCGCGGCGGTGCTGGTCGAGCGCGGCCTCGGCGGCGACGGGGCCGACCTCGCCGACCGTGTCGAACGCTTCGGCCGCGACCGCGGGCAGCGTGCGGCCGACATGCGCCGGCTGGCCGAGGGTTGGGCGAGGCAGGCGGCGCGACAGGCCGGCGAAACGAGGCCACCCGGACCCTCCGCGGGTCCCGATCTCTCGGAACCCGGCTCGCTCCTGGCCCTGGCCTATCCCGACCGTGTCGCCCGCGCCCGAGGCCGCGACGGCGAGTTCGTGCTCGCCAACGGCCGCGGCGGCCGCATCGACCCGGCGGCGTCCCTGGCGCGTGAGCCCACCATCGTGGTCGCGGACCTCGCGGGCTCGGCGGGCAATGCCCGCATCCTGGCCGGGGCGGCGATCGCGCCGGAGGCGATCGAGGCCCTGTTCGCCGACCGGATCGACATGGCGACCACCGTCGTCTTCGACCGGGGAACGCGGAGCCTACGCGCGCGCGCACTCCGCCGCCTCGGCGCAGTGACATTGGCGGAGCGCACCCTGCCGGTCCCAGCGGATGCGGCCTCGGCGGAGATCCTGGCCCTCGGCGTCGCCGAGACCGGGTTCGACGCCCTGGCGTGGAGCCCGGCCTTGACCCAGTGGCGCGCCCGCGTGGCCTTCATGCGGGCGGCGGAAGGCGAGCCGTGGCCGGACCTGTCCGACGCATCGCTGAAGGCGGCGGTGGTGGAATGGCTCGCCCCTGAGATCGTCGGCCTCACGAGCCTTGATGCCATCGCGACGGACAGGCTCGGCCAGGCACTGATGGGACTGCTGCCGTGGGAGCTGAGGGCGAGGCTCGAGATCGCATGCCCGACCCACGTGGAAGTCCCGACCGGATCGCGCATTCCGGTGGATTACGAGGCCGAAGGCGGCCCCGTCCTGGCGGTGAGGGTTCAGGAATTGTTCGGGCTCGACCGGCACCCCGCCCTCGCCGGCGGGCGGGTGCCGCTGGTGCTTCACCTGCTCTCTCCGGCCTCGCGGCCGATCCAGATCACCCGCGACCTGCCGGGGTTCTGGCGCGGCTCGTGGGCGGGGGTGCGCGCCGACATGCGCGGTCGCTATCCGCGCCACCCCTGGCCGGAGGACCCGCTGGCAGAGCCTCCGACCCGGCGGGTCAAACCGCGAGGGACGTGATCGAACCTAGCTCGGCGTCGCATCGCCGGCGGTGGGGGTGCTCTCCATCCGGTCGTCGACGGCCTCGTCGAAGGCCTGCATCCAGGCCGTATGGTCCTCGGTCCCCTCCTGGTAGGGGCAGCTCTCGCGGGTCTTCCCGTAGAGACGGGCGTTGCGCCCCTTGATGAAGGGGCTGTCGCTGGCGGTGGCGCCGTCGCTCATGGCGTTGTCCTGGATGCTGGTGTCACGTGAAGCTTCAACGCGCGAGGACGCGCGGAGGATCAGCGTCATGGTAGCGCCGTGTGAAGGCCGGGAAGGAGCGGGCATGCCAAAGGCGACGATTCGCGACATGACCGATGACGAGACCGGCGCGGTCATCGCCCTCTGGCACGCCACCGGGGTTTCGCGCCCATGGAACGATCCGGTCAGGGACATCGCCTTCGCCCGGCGCGATTCTCACGCGTCAGTGCTCGTCGCGATTTGTGCCGAACGCCTCGTGGCCACCGCCATGGTCGGCGAGGACGGACATCGCGGCTGGGTCTATTACGTCGCGGTCGATCCGGAATGGCAGGGCACCGGGCTTGGCAGTGCGATCATGGAGGCGGCGGAGCGCTGGCTGAGGAACCGCGGAGTCTGGAAGATGCAGCTCCTGGTCCGCGAGGACAACCTCGCTGTCAGGCGCTTCTACGAGCATCTCGGCTACCGCGACACACGCACCACGTGCCTGCAGAAGATCATCGGTGCTGTCTGATCTCGCCGGCCCGAAGCAGGGTGACGGGAGAGGTTGTCCGTCTCCAACGGCGAACGAACGAATCTCGTGAAACCGGGCGTTGATTCAGGACTTATCGTTCCGGACGGCCGGATTTCTTCTGCCGCATCCTGACAGGAGCGAGAGCATGAGCTTCTTCTATTTCCTGGTTTTCGTCGGACCCTGGCTCGCGCTGGCCGTCATGCAGCTCATGGCCATGAAGAAGTCGCATCAGATGTGACCTCGGACCTGCCCTGAACAGGAAAATAATGCTTGATTGGCGTCAGGCGGGGCGGTCGTCGATCGCTTCTGCCGGCGCCGGATCGTGATCGACGTGCCGCCGTCGCGGGTGAGCGATCCGGGGAGCTGCCGTCGCAATGAGGTAGGCCTCGATCGCCGCATTGGCGGCTTGTCGCATCGCCCGCATCTCGTCGATCGCCACGAACACGGCCGGAAAGCGGCGCGCCAGCCAGAGATAGGCGCTCCCGAGCTTCACCAAGCGCTCGTGCTCGGCGAGATCGCGGGACACGCCCGGCCGAAGCGCGGGGATCTCCGCGCCGGCCGAGCAGGCTTCCATCCACCGATCGAGAACGTCGCACGAGACCGCATCCCGACGGTCGATCGGGCAGACCGCGAATACGAACCTTTCGGCGAGCGCGAGTCGAATACGGTCGGTCCGCTCGGCCGCAGCCAGCATCTCGCCTTGTTCGGCGGGCTGAAACGGTGAGCCGTCGTAGAATGTGGCCCGGGCGAAGTGGCTCAGGACAGCGTGCAGGCTCTCCGTCCCCATCTCGGCGGCCAGGGCTTCGATGGCGATGAGGTCGGGCCGGACGTAAAAACGAGGATCGGCGGCTGGAGCCGTCAGGGCGCCGCCCAGGGCCGCCTGCAGGGGCGCGATCCCGCCCTCGTCGAGGGCGGCGACGTAGCCGGCCTCCTGATGGCCGAAGCGCCCGGCCCGGCCGGCCACTTGGCGGATCTCGGAATGGGTCAGCGGGCGCTCGGCAGTTCCGTCCCACTTGCGCACTGCCGAGAACAGGACGCGCTTGAGCGGACCGAGATTGAGACCCATTCCCACCGCGTCGGTGGTCACGAGCACCTCGGCCTCGCCGGAACGGAAGCGGGCAGCCTCGGCGCGACGCACTTCCGGCGAGAGCGCACCGTAGATCGTCGCCACGCTGTGACCGGCGGCGATCAGACTTTCGCGGTTCTCGTGGACGGCGCGGCGCGAGAAGGCGACGACGGCATCCCCGGCCTCGACCCGGTCCAGGGGGACGGGCTCGTTCAGGAGATGCAGGGGCGTCTTGCGGGCGAAGGTGACCACGTCGAGGGATTCGTCCGCCGCCTCGGCCGCGCGCCGGACGTAGGACAACGCGTCCTCGGAGCCGCAGACCACCACGAGGCGGGCCGGGATGCCGAAGAGCGCGTTGGTCCAGGCCCAGCCGCGGTCGGGATCCATGATCATCTGGATCTCGTCGATGACCGCGACGTCGACCGGCCGGCGCAGGTCCGCCGTCTCGATGGTGCGCGAGGTATGGCTCGGGTCGGGCTCGCCCAGCACCTCCTCCCCGGTGACCATGCCGGCGCGCAATCCGCGCTCCAGCAGCGTTTCGTAGTTCTCGAGCGCCAGAAGCCGCAGCGGTGCGAGGTAGCTGCCGGTCGCCGCCTTCGCGAGGAGGTCGAGGGCCGCATAGGTCTTGCCCGAATTGGTCGGGCCCATGTGGAACACGATGCGTCGGTTGAGGCGCCGTGCAGCGGTGAACCGGTCGATGTAAGCACCGAAGCCGATCCGATCGCGCAGGCGACGCTGCCGTGAGTTCTCCTGCGCCAGGACCCGAGCGCGGCCGCGCACCGGCTTCAGGGTGTCGGCCAGCGTCCGCGCGAGATCGGGGCTTTCGGCGAAGCGGCGCGAGCGCAGGGACCGATCGAGATGCGCGATGTATGTGACCGCATCGGCGCCGACCTCCTGCAGGTCGGCTCGGACCTGCTCGCGCAGGCGTTCCACGGCCTTGCGCAAGGTCCGGTTTACCCGAGCCTCGTCGGCGGCGAGGATGGTGCGCAATTCGGCGAGACGCCAGGCAGGGTCGTTGCGCGCTGACATGCGATCGAGGATCGCGAGCCCTTCGGGCGCCGGCGCCGCGTCGATGCGCAGGTCCATCCGGCCGTCATCGAGGATCGGGATCGTGACGCGCAGGGTCCATGTCGCGGCCAAGTCCGGCGGTGACGTCGCGCTGAGCTCCGGCAAGGCCCGTGTCAGTTCCGCGGCACCGCCCCCGGCGAAGGCGCGCCGCGCAGCCATCTCGGTCAGGGCCTCGACGAGCCCAGCCTCGTCGGGCTCGCCGTCGAACTCGGGCAGGCCGAGCCGGACCCTCAGCGCGTCGAGTGCAGACTCGCCGAGGTCGTGGCCGAGGCGCCGGGCGAGGCCGGCGAGGATCTCCGTGGTCGCCTGTGCGCGCCTGCGTGCCATGCCCCCTCCATCGGGGGCGACGCCCCGCCCCGCCGCCGAAGCCTATGGCATGGAAGCGTCGCCGGCCGCGAGGGTTCAGGCCCGCCGGGCGGCGCTCCCGTCGAGATCCTTGATGAAGGTGGCGGTGACGCCGCGCAGGATTCCGACCTGGTGGCGCACGGCGCCGGTCGAGGCCTGGACCTGATCGATGACCGCATGGGTCGTCCCCATGGTGCGTGCCACCAGGGTGACTTGAGCGGAGGCCGCCTCGGCATCGGACAGCGCAGCGCCGACATCGACGCCCATCCCCTGGGTCGCGACACGCTGGCGGCCGATCGCCTCGATCATCGCGCCGGTCGTGCGCTCGACGTCGTCGAACCGGCTGGCGAAGGCGCGCATGAACCCGACCGATTGCTCGGTCGCTGCCTGGACGTCGCGGATCTGCGCGGCGATCTCGTCCGTCGAGCGTGCGGTCTGCGCGGCGAGGCCCTTGACCTCGGTGGCGACGACCGCGAAGCCGCGGCCCGCCTCGCCGGCCCGCGCCGCCTCGATGGTGGCGTTGAGCGCCAGGAGGTTGGTCTGCTCGGCCACCGCGCGGATGGTGGTGATGACCGATTCGATCCGCTCGACGGAGGCCAGGAGCCGGTTCACCGTCTCACCCGTCTGCCGGGCCTCGGCGCTGGCAGTCCGGGTCACCGCGGTCGTCGCGTCGAGCTGGCGCGAGATCTCGTCCGCGGTCTGGCCGAGGCCCTCGCAGGTCTGCGCGATCCGACGAACGTTCTCGCCGGCCTGCAGCGAGCGATTCGAAGCTCCCTCTGTTTCCCGTGCGGTCGTTCGCGCGACGTCGGACATCGAGACTGCGCTCGCTTCCATCGTGGCCAGCGCCGTCTCGATCGTTTCCACCACATCGCTCACGGCCCCCTGGAATGATCGGACCTGACCCTCGACCCTGTTCGCCCGCACCGTCTCCTGGGACGCCTGTTCCTCCGCCTGCTGCTTCAGATGTTCGGCCTCGTCCTTGTCGCTCTCGGTTCGTAGCAGCGCGTCGCCGGCGGACACGCCCTTCTGGATCTCGATGACCAGCCAGACCATGACCCATGTCTGGACGACGAGGATGACCGCGTGGAGTGCCACCCGATCGAGGCCGCCTCCATCGGGAAACACCAGGGCCGGCAGCAGCAGCGACAGCCCGAGGTGATGCAGGGCCACGACTCCGGCGAACGCCACCAGCGCCTTCCAATCGACCAGAGCGCCGACGATGGCGAGGCAGGCAAAGAAGTACATGTGAATGTCGACCTGCAGGGTGTGGTCGGGCCCCGACTGCTCGAACACCGCCACCAGCATCGCGACCAAACCCGCGAGCGCCATGCTCGTCACGATCCGGGTCTGCGGCCCCGTGACGTCGCGCGCAGCCAGCAGCGTCGGTATCAGGGCGAGACCCATGGCGGCGGCGGTGAGGCCCACCGACGCAAAGGTTCCTCGCCAGGCGTTGGCGGCCGCCACGATGGCCGCGTTGATCCAGAGGAACCCGATCAGGGCCCGGCAGGATGAAACCCGGATCCGGTCGAGGGTCGGCATGCTGGCGCTCATGGACGGTGGTGATCCTCAGGCTTTGATCGGGGACAGACAGCCGAAGGACCAGGCGGCGTCGAGGGTGAACCATGCCCCGGCCCGGCGCAGGCGAGGGTGGAAATCGGTGAGCTCGGACCGTCCGACGGCGATCCAGGTAAGCCCGGTGTCGCGCAGGACGAGGCCATCGGCCTGTGCGATGAGGGCGATCGCTCCGCCCGGCCCGCCCCATGGCGAACCGACGACCAGAACGGGCGCTCCCGGCCGCGCCGGCGCCGTCGCGAGAATCGGCAGCAGCACGACGGTTGCGCCTGCCACTGCCGAAGACAGTAAAGAGAATCTGGTCACGGGGACGGAGACTGAACGAACGGGATGAAGGACTGATTAAGCACGCCTCTCGAGCCCTTCATCCGTTCTCAAAATCAATGACGCGGACGTCGCTCCTCTGGACAATGCCTGGGTTGATCCGCCACCCGCCTCCTGCGCCGGCTTCGGATGGACACGGCTCTGCGGCGCCACTATCGCCTTGGCCGGATGCATCTCTCCCGAACCGACGATGGCGTGATCGGACGCGTGCCCGCCTCATGCGCGCGCTGATCGATCTCGTCCGCATCCTGCGGCCCGTTGAGCGGCGCCGGCTCGCGCTGCTCGCCCTCGGGCTGGCGCTGGCGGCGCTTTTCGAGGTCGTCGGTGTCGCCTCCGTCGTGCCGTTCCTGACCCTCGTCGGCGACCCGGCCGCGGCGGCCCGGGTGCCCTATCTCGCCGCCATCCGGGCGGCGATGGGGCTGGCCGACGACCGCGCCTTCCTCATGGCGATGGGCGGGGCCGCCCTGCTGGCCATCCTAACGACGAGCCTGGTCAATGCCGGTCTCACCTTCGCGACCCTGCGGTTCACGAACCTCACCGGATACGGCTTGGCCCGGCGCCTGCTCGCGCGCTACCTCGACCGCGAGCGCCTGTTCTTCGCGAAGGCCAACAGCGCCGAGCTCGCCAAGAACGTCCTCAGCGAGACGGATCGCCTCGTGGTCGGCGTCCTGACGCCGGCTACGGTGATCGCCTCGCGGTCGTTCTCGGCGCTGGCGGTGGTGGGCTTCCTGATGGCCTACGCGCCGCGCCTGGCACTGATCCTCGGGGTCGGGTTCGGAGGGCTCTATGTCGGGCTCTACCTCGTCATGCGCGCCCGCCTTGCCCGCCTCGGCGCCAAGGCGGTGGCCGACAACGAGAAGCGCTACCGGGTGGTCCAGGAGACCTTCGGGGCGCTCACCGAGCTCAAGCTCTACGGCCGCGCCGAGACCTTCGCCGCCGGGTTCGATGCCCCCGCCCGCGCCTACGCCAGGGCCACCGCCGCGAGCCTGCTCACCGGACAGCTGCCGCGCTTCGTCATGGAATCGCTGGCCTTCGGCGGCGTCGTCGCGGTGGTGCTGTTCGCGCTCTCCCAGGGCCTCGACACGGCGGGCCTTCTCCCGCTCCTCGGATTGTTCGCCTTCGCCGGCTACCGCATGCTGCCGGCCTTCCAGAACATCTTCCTGTCGCTGTCCCTGCTGCGGTTCTACCTGCCGGCGGTGCGGGTGATCGTCGACGAACTGTCCGGCGAGCGCGCATCGGCGCCGCGTCCGCATGAGAAACTGCCGTTCCGGTCGGAGATCCGGCTCTCGGGAATCTCGTTCGACTACGAGCCCGGACGCGCGACGCTCGACGGCCTCGATCTGACGATACCGGCCCACACCACGGTCGGCCTCGTCGGCCGCACCGGCGCCGGCAAGTCGACCCTGGTCGGCCTCATCCTCGGCATCCTCACCCCGACCTCCGGCACGATCAGCGTCGACGGCACAATCCTCGACGCGCACACCCTGCCGGCTTGGCAGAACCGGGTCGGCTACGTGCCGCAGGACGTCTTCCTGATCGACGGGACCGTCACCGACAACATCGCGCTGGGCATCCCTCCCGAGGCGGTGGACCCTGCCGCCGTCCGCCGCGCAGCCTCGCTCGCCGGCCTCGAGGCCGTGATCGCGGCGCTTCCCCGGGGATACGAATCGAGCGTCGGCGAACGCGGCATCCGGCTGAGCGGCGGCCAGCGCCAGCGCCTCGGTATTGCCCGTGCACTCTATCACGAGCCCGACGTGATCGTGTTCGACGAGGCCACCAGCGCGCTCGACGGCGAGACGGAAGGCGCGGTCATGGCAGCCCTCGACGCGCTCTCAGGACAGCGCACGCTGATCCTCATCGCCCACCGCCTCGCCAGCTTGGAGCGCGCCGACGTCGTCCACGTCCTCGATGCCGGCCGCATCGTCGCCTCGGGGCCGGTGGCGTCGGTGATGCCGGCCCTGTCCGGCGCCGACCTGCCGCCCGCTTGAAACGCCTATCGGGGGGCGGTACGTCCAGGGCCATCCACGACGTGCTCGGGCACGGAGGACTTTCGCCCATGACCGAGATCCGTCCATGACCGAGATCCGTCCGCGTCGCAGCGTGCTCGCCATGCCGGGCTCCAATGCGAGGGCCCTGGAGAAGGCGCGAGGGCTCGCCGCCGACG
>NZ_CAXUJR010000029.1:2925-34357 GCF_964251405.1 uncultured Methylobacterium sp. | reverse complement strand
GCGGCCTCGTGCGGGGTCATGTAGCCGCCGGGCTCGCGCTTATCGACTACCAGGATGCCCGGCGCCGAGCGCAGAATCGCGGTGGCCTCCTCGGGCGAGATCGGGTGCTCGAACTCGACGTTGACCGCCTCCGAATGCCCGATGAAGACCGGCACGCGCACGCAGGTGGCGGTGAGCTTGATCTTGGGGTCGAGCATCTTCTTGGTCTCGGCGACCATCTTCCACTCTTCCTTGGTCGAGCCGTCGTCGAGGAAGACGTCGATCTGCGGGATCACGTTGAAAGCGATGCGCTTGGGGAACTTCTCCATCGTCATCTGCCCGGCCGTGAAGACCGAGCGGGTCTGCTGGAACAGCTCGTCCATGGCGTCCTTGCCCGCACCCGAGACCGACTGATAGGTCGAGACCACGACGCGCAGGATCTTGGCGACGTCGTGGAGGGGCTTCAGGGCGACCACGAGCTGCGCGGTCGAGCAGTTCGGGTTGGCGATGATGTTGAGCTTCGAGAAGCCCGAGATCGCCTCCGGGTTCACCTCGGGCACGATCAGCGGCACGTCCGGATGGTAGCGGAACGCCGACGAGTTATCGATGACGACGCAGCCGGTCTTGCCGATGCGCGGCGACCATTCCTTCGAGATCTCGCCACCGGCCGACATCAGGCAGATGTCGGTGTCGGAGAAGTCGTAATCGTCGAGGGCCTTCACCTTGAGGATCTTGTCGCCGAACGAGACTTCCTGGCCCATGGAGCGGCGCGACGCGATCGCCACGACCTCGTCGGCCGGAAAGGCCCGCTCGGCCAGGATATCCAGCATCTCGCGTCCGACATTGCCCGTCGCACCGACGACGGCGACCTTGTAACCCATCTCACCCACTCCGCTTCATGAGGATGCCCGTCGCCTCTGCACCGGCAGCGCCGGCATCAGGCTCTTCGTCGCCCTCGCGTTCGGTCATGATCCGCCCCGGCGCTTCGGCCATCGGGCGATCTCCCAGGTCCGGCACGTCCTCTGTCACGACATGCGGAAGGCTCCGCACGATACGCGACGCGGACACCAAAGCGCACCAAGACGCCGCGCTCCTTCGGCTGTCAAGGGCGTACTCAGGGCCGGGAAACGATCCGCAAACCGCGATGCGGGGAAGATCGCGTGCCGACTGGCGCTGAAATCCACTCTCATCGAGTCGCGCACCGTAACCTGCGCCGAGCCATGAGCGTGTCTCTCCCGGGCGACCGGCAGGCCGATTGCCTCCGAGGCCGCTCTCCATACGGCGGGTGCTCGGTCCGTCGGGACCACGTTTCCAGGCCGGTATCATCGGACGAACCGGTTCGACCGACAGGCTCGGGCGACTGGGCGGCGAGTGCGGTGAAACACGCAAGCGAGGCCTTAAGACGGGAACAACCTTCGGCCTGATACGTCATCGTCACAACCGAGGGCTGATGAGCCTCACGCTCGTCCGACCTTCCCGCATTTTGACACGAGGTGCTTCCATGCGCTCTGCCACCATCGCCCTCATGGGTGCCGTTGCCGTTGCCGGATCGCTGACCGGCCTTGGCGCCACTACGCCTGCCGAGGCACAGACCCGCTACGTCGTGGAGCGCGTCGGGCCGGCCTTGCCGATCCGCATCCGTCCGCGGAGTTGGCTCGATGGGGGCAATGTGGTCGAGCCCGGAAACGGCTCGGTGAGCAATCCGGCGACCAACCCGCAATTCATCACGGCGAGCTACCTGAACTCGCCGCCCTACGGTCGCAACGACCGCTTCGGCGCGGGCAACATCTCCGATCCGATCACCAACGGGCCCTTCGTCGGCGCGCGCTCCTCGGCGATCCGCGGCATCGACTTCTCCGCCGTCGACGCGATCGATCCGACCTCGTACGCGGCGCGCTACGGCAGTCCTTACTGAGCCGACGTCACAGCCTGCCGTCCGGAAAAGAGGCGCCGACCCGCGAGGGTCGGCGCCTTTTGCATGCCGGCTCCGATGCCAGTCAGCGCAGGCGCGAGCGGAGCGCCGCGGCCACGGCCTCGCCCATGCCCGCCGTCCCGACGGGCGTCACGCCTTCGCCGGCGATGTCCCGCGTCCGGACACCGGAGGCCAGGGTGTCCGTGATGGCGCGGTCGAGAAGGTCGGCGGCTTCTCCGAGGCCGAAGGAATAGCGAAGCGCCATGGCGAGCGATCCGATCATCGCCAGCGGATTGGCGAAGTCGCGCCCGGCAATGTCGGGCGCCGACCCATGGACCGGCTCGTAGAGCGCCTTGCGGCTGCCCTTGCCATCGACGGCCCCGAGGGACGCGGAGGGCAGCATCCCGAGCGATCCGGTCAGCATCGCTGCCACATCCGATAGCACGTCGCCGAACAGGTTGTCGGTGACGAGCACGTCGAACTGCTTGGGGCGACGCACGAGCTGCATGGCGCAGTTGTCGGCCAGCACGTGCTCGAGTTCGAGGTCCGCATAGTGCTGGGCATGGACCCGGGTCACGACCTCCTTCCACAGGACGCCCGATTTCATGACGTTGTGCTTCTCGGCCGAGGCGACCCGGCCCGAGCGCTTGCGCGCGAGGTCGAAGGCGACATGGGCGATGCGCTCGATCTCGGCGGTCGTGTAGACCTGCGTGTCCACCGCCCGCTTCGAGCCGTCGGGCAGGGTGGTGATCTCCTTCGGCTCGCCGAAATAGACGCCGCCGGTGAGCTCGCGCACGATCATGATGTCGAGGCCCTCGACGAGTTCGCGCTTGAGTGCCGAGGCGTCTGCCAGGGCCGGGTAGCAGATGGCCGGGCGCAGATTGGCGAACAGGCCGAGATCCTTGCGCAGGCGCAGGAGCCCGGCTTCGGCGCGGTTCTCGTAAGGGACGCCGGCCCATTTCGGACCGCCGACGGCGCCGAGCAGGATCGCATCGGCGGCGTCGGCCCGGGCCAGGGCGGCATCGGTGAGCGGAACACCGTGGGCGTCGATGGCGGAGCCGCCGACGAGGTCGTGCTCGGTCTCGAAACGGGCGAGTCCGGCCTCGGCCAGCACGCCGAGCACCACCTCCACCTGCGCCATGACTTCCGGGCCGATCCCGTCGCCGGGGAGGAGGAGGAGCTTGTAGGTGGTCATGAGATCAACTCGCTTTGCTGCCTCTCCCATCCGTGTGGAGAGTCATCGATTTGCCAACACGCTTCCGGTCGATCGTACCGGCCGATCCAGTCGCAACGCTCTCCCGTCTCCTGAAGGGGGAGGAGAGACCCGCGTGAACACACCCGGCCGATCCAACGAACCGAAAAAGGGTCTAGACCTTCCGCGCCACCGTGAACCGCGCCGCCTGGCGCAGAGTCTCGGCCCGCTCGCCCCACGACGCCAACGCCGCGTCGCAGACGTCCACGAGACGGTCGCATTCCGCCCGCGCGCCGTCGAGGCCGAGGCGGTCGACGAGGGTGGCCTTGCCGGCGTCCTTGTCCTTGCCGGTCGCCTTGCCCATCGCTTCGGGCGAGGCCTCGCGGTCGAGGATGTCGTCCGCGATCTGGAAGGCTTGGCCGAGGGCGAGGCCGTAGCGCAGCAGCGCGGCGCGCTGGTCCGGCGTCGCACCGCCGACGAGGGCGCCCGCGTCCACCGAGAAGGCCAGGATGGCGCCGGTCTTCATGGCCTGGAGCCGCAGCGTGTCATCGACGGTGAGCGAGACGGCCCCAAAGCGGCCCTCCGCTCCGAGATCGAGGATCTGGCCGCCGACCATGCCGCCGAGCCCCGAGGCCCTTGCGAGTCCCAGCACCAGGTCGGCCCGGATGGCCGAAGCCGGCTGCCAGGCCGGATCGGCCAGGATCTCGAAGGCGAGCGTCTGGAGCGCGTCGCCGACGAGAATGGCGGTGGCTTCGTCATAGGCCTTATGGACGGTGGGCTTGCCGCGGCGAAGGTCGTCGTCGTCCATGGCCGGCATGTCGTCGTGGACGAGCGAGTAGCAATGGACGAGCTCGATCGCCGAGCCGGCGGCGAGCGCGCCGGCCTCGTCGCCGCCGAGCATTCGCGCGGTCTCGACCGCCAGGAACGGGCGCAGGCGCTTGCCGCCGCCGAGCACCGCGTGGCGCATCGCCTCCATCAGGCGCGGCGGCCGTGCGATTTCGCCGGGCCGGGTCTCCGGCCCGAGCCGCTCGGCCAGGAACGCCTCGACCGCATCGGCGATCGTGCCGAGCTTGTGGGTAAAGCCCTGCTCAGCGGCATCCGCCTTGACCGAAGCGTGCGATGCTTGCGTTGAGTTCATGGTCGGCTGGGCTTTCCAGGATGGCAGCGAGGTGGATGAGCGTTGCGCGGGCAGGGTCGGGACCAGGCTGATGACGGGGAGAGACTCCTGCAACCGGTGCGGAGGCGTGGCCGGGGATGGCGGCGGATCGTCGGCATCGTTCTCTTCCTCCCGCTCCTCGTCCTGGGGGCGATCCTCCTGCTCGCGCTCGTCTATAGCGCGGTGACGCCACCCTCAACCCTGATGCTCGGACGATGGTTGACGCTGCAGCCCGTCACTCGCGAGGCGGTCGCACTCGAGGCGATCTCGCCCCTGCTCGTTCAGGCGGTGTTCGCCTCCGAGGACCAGCGCTTCTGCCAGCACAACGGCGTCGACTGGGATGCGCTGCGCGACGTGGTGGACGACGAGGAGGGCCCGAGCCGGGGCGCCTCCACGATCTCGATGCAGACGGTGAAGAACGTCTTCCTGTGGCCGGGTCGCTCCTTCGTCCGCAAGGGTCTGGAGATCCCGCTCGCGGTGATCGCCGATACCCTCTGGGGCAAGCGGCGGACGATGGAAATCTACCTCAACGTCGCCGAGTGGGGCGACGGGATCTTCGGGGCCGAGGCCGCCTCGCGGCGCTGGTTCGGCAAGGGCGCCCGCGACCTCACCCGCAACGAGGCCGCCTCGCTGGCCGCCGTGTTGCCGAATCCGATCATCCGCAACGCCGGTGCTCCCTCACGCGGGGTGAGGGCGGCGGCGGCGCGCATCCAGGGCCGGATGAACGGGGTCGGCGGCCTGATGGGGTGCCTGAAGCGGTAGCTCTCGGTGGCGTGATCGGGTACCTGCCGACGACCGGCCTTGCCTTGGTATCCTTCGCCATGTTTCGCCCCGTCGCGCCGTTCCTCCGGGCCGTGGTGCTCGGAGCCGGCAGGCTGACCGCCTCCTCCGGTGGCGCCCTCGCGACTATGAGAGAGAAGAACGGATGAGCGGCCCTACGACCTTCGAGATGACCCTGGAGCGCATCGCCCTGATCCGCAGGATGGTGGTGGCCTGGAACCCGATCGGTTCGGGGGCCCCGATCATTCATCCCGACGCGCCCTATGGCAGCGCCGACCGCGACGAAGACATCGCCAACGTCATGGGCGACGACGACGGTACCGACGAGGAGCACCGGGCGCTGGGCGATGCCCTCGCGGTGTTCGTCGCCAACGCCGCGCTCAAGCCGGGGCGCTACGCCTACCACAACACGCTCGCCAACCTCCCTCCCGGTGCCGTCCTCGACGTCTTCCGCGACGACGAGACCGGCATCACGCCAGAGCACATCACCTTTGACGTGACGCCGGAGCACATCGCGCTCCTGGCCAGTCTCAATCTCGCCTGGGACGATGAGCACGACGTACCAGGCGTCGACCCGACCCATCCGTACGGCGACGGTGCCGCGTCCACCGCCGACATGGCCTCTGCCGACGGCGTTCCGACCGCCTCGGACGCCCGCCTGCCGCGCCTTCATCGGGAAATGCAGCCGGCATTGCAGATCTTCCTGCGATACGCCGATCTTGGGCCGGGCGAGTTCCGGCGAACCGGGACGATGGACCGCTGGGAGCCGGCCTGATTCGAGACGGCAGAAGAGAAGGGTTCTCCGGCCACTCGGTTTCGCGACCTCACCGGACGCATCGTGTTGACAAACGTCCGGCCTTGCAGCTATCGCCGTGCGGCAACGCGCGGCTTCCTCGACGAAGTCCGCGCGTTTCGCGTTCGCGCATCGCTCGATCGGTGTCGCGGATGACCTGAACAAGAAGACGGCCCAGGCGTCAGCCGGAGGCCGGCATCAGAACACGAGAGAGAACGATGTTCGCAGTCATCAAGACGGGCGGCAAGCAGTATCGCGTTGCCGCCAACGACACCATCACCATCGCGACGCTCGAGGGCGAAGAGGGCTCCGCCGTCACCTTCGGCGAGGTCCTGCTGTTCGCCGACGGCGAGGGCGCGACCGAGGTCGGCGCTCCCATGCTCACCGGCATCAGCGTCACCGGCGAGATCGTCAGCCATGGCCGCGACAAGAAGGTGATCGCCTTCAAGAAGCGCCGCCGGCAGAACTCGCGGCGCAAGCGGGGCCACCGCCAGCACCACACCGTGGTGCGCATCACCGAGATCAGCGCGGGCGGCAAGTCGTCGAAGGCGCCCGAGCGCAAGGCCAAGGCCGCCAAGGCCGAGTCCCTCCCGGCGACCGCCTCCGCCGAAGCCTGATTCCGCCCGCAACAGAGACATCCGGAGTAAGCCAAGATGGCCCACAAGAAAGCAGGCGGCTCGTCCCGCAACGGCCGCGATTCCGCCGGCCAGCGCCTCGGCGTCAAGAAGTTCGGTTCGGAAGCCGTCATCGCCGGAAACATCATCGTCCGCCAGCGCGGCACGAAGTTTCATCCCGGCGTGAACGTCGGCATCGGCACGGATCACACCCTGTTCGCCAAGGCCGACGGCCGGGTCGAGTTCCAGGTGAAGCGCGGACGCGCCTTCGTGGCGGTGATCCCGATGCAGGAAGCTGCCGAGTAGTCACCCTCATCGTCACGGGCCGTCCCTAGCGGATGGCCCGAAACGCAACGCGCATCCGGGGGAGATGGGAAACCGTCTTCCCCGTTGTCGTTTGTCTCAAGCCCGGCGTGATGTCGCCGCGCCCTGACCAGAACCTGTGAAACGAGCCCGGCCGTGAAATTCCTCGACGAAGCCAAGGTCTATGTGCGCTCCGGCGACGGCGGCGCCGGCTGCGTCGCGTTCCGCCGCGAAAAGTTCATCGAGTTCGGCGGCCCCAATGGCGGCGATGGCGGCCGCGGCGGTGACGTCTGGGTCGAGTGCGTCGACGGCCTCAACACCCTGATCGACTACCGCTACCAACAGCACTTCAAGGCCAAGAAGGGCGAGCACGGCATGGGCTCGAACCGCCACGGCGCCAACGGAGCCGACGTGGTGCTGAAGGTACCTGCCGGCACCGAGATCATCGCCGAGGACGGTGAGACCCTGATCGCCGACATGACCCATGTCGGCCAGCGCGTGCGCCTGGCCAAGGGCGGCAATGGCGGCTTCGGCAACGCCTATTTCACGACCTCCACCAACAGGGCGCCCAAGCACGCCAATCCGGGCCTGGAGGGCCACGAGCAGTGGATCTGGCTGCGCCTGAAGCTCATCGCCGATGCCGGGCTCGTAGGCCTGCCCAATGCCGGCAAGTCGACCTTCCTCGCCACCGTCACTGCGGCCCGGCCCAAGATCGCCGACTATCCCTTCACCACGCTGCACCCCGGTCTCGGCGTGGTGCGCTCCGACGAGCGCGAGTTCGTGCTGGCCGACATTCCCGGCCTGATCGAGGGCGCCCATGACGGCGTCGGATTGGGCGACAAGTTCCTCGCACATGTGGAGCGCTGCCGCGTGCTCCTCCACCTCGTCGAGGCCACCAGCGAACATGCCGGCAAGACTTACAAGCTCGTGCGCCGGGAACTGGAGGCCTATGGGCACGGCCTCGGTGAAAAGCATGAGATCGTCGCCCTGTCGAAGGCCGACGTGGTCGACCCCGACACCCTCAAGGAGCAGGTCGCGCGCCTGAAGCGGGCCTCGAAGCAGAAGCCCCTGGTGCTGTCCTCGGCCACCGGCCTCGGCGTTCAGGATGCCCTGCGGGCGATCACGCGGGAGATGATGGAAGCGAAGGCCGCGGAACTCGAAGCCCAGCCGGCCGAAGCGTGGCAGCCGTGACTAACGAAGCGCTTCGTCAAGGATGAACCATAGAGCGTGAGAGCGAATCACGAAGATCTTGCGCACCACGGTGCAGCCTGTCGCGTTCACCCTCAAAATGTATCGCCTCGCCTCCACCGCACTTCTTCGGTTCGGCTGGGACGTGGACATCCCGCGCAGTCGAACTTCGGCAATTGCCAATCCTACGCGGTCTCGACGGCTCGCACTGCGCCGCTCCTGTTCAACGGCAACGACTTCATGCACACGGACATCGAGCCCGCCTAACCGACCTGACCCATGACCCCCTCTCTCCAAGATTTCCGCCGCGTCGTCATCAAGGTCGGCTCTGCGCTTCTCGTCGACCGCGAGCGGGGGCGGCTGCGCCATGCCTGGCTGGCCGCACTCGCCGAGGACGTCGCCGATCTTCACGCCCGCGGCGTCGACGTGCTCGTGGTCTCTTCGGGATCGATCGCGCTCGGCCGTACCGTTCTCGGTTACGCGCCGGGCACTCTGCGTTTGGAGGAAAGCCAGGCGGCCGCCGCCGTCGGTCAGATCGCGCTGGCCCGTTACTGGTCGGAGGCGCTCGGCCACCACGGCATCGTCGCGGGCCAGATCCTGGTCACGCCTCAGGACACCGAGGAGCGTCGGCGCTACCTCAATGCGCGGGCCACGGTGCTGAAGCTCCTCGAGGTCCGCGCCGTGCCGGTGGTCAACGAGAACGACACCGTCGCCACCAGCGAGATCCGCTACGGCGACAACGACCGTCTCGCCGCCCGCGTCGCCACCATGATCAGCGCCGACGTGCTTGTGCTGTTCTCCGACATCGACGGGCTCTACACGGCGCCTCCGGCAAGCGACCCGTCCGCGCGCCACCTTCCCCTGATCGAGCGGATCACGCCCGAGATCGAAGCCATGGCCGGCGGCCCGGCTTCCGAGCTTTCCCGGGGCGGCATGCGCACCAAGGTCGAGGCCGGCAAGATCGCGGCGGGCGGGGGAACCCACATGATCATCGCCGACGGGCGCGAGAAGAACCCCCTGCGGGCGATCCTGCAGGGCGGGCGCTGCACCTGGTTCCTGTCGGGCTCGAACCCGGTGGCGGCGCGCAAGACCTGGATCGCGGGGTCGCTGGAGCCGCGCGGCATCCTGGTGATCGACGAAGGTGCCGCGCGCGCGCTGCAGGTCGGCGCCAGCCTGCTTCCCGTGGGAGTGAAGGCAGTCGAAGGCAGCTTCGGGCGCGGCGATGCCGTCATCATCCGCGATACCGCCGGGCGGACCCTGGGGCGCGGCCTCGTCGCCTACGACAGCGATCAGGCGGCGCTGATCATCGGTCGCCCGAGCCGCGAGATCGCGGAACTACTCACTCATCCCGGCCGGGCGGAAATGGTGCATCGCGACGACTTGGCGATCGTGGGAGAGTAGTTCACGCTTCTTGTCTTGTCATATCCCGGGTGGCATGAGGGAGGACTTCGTGCGCGGTCCGACGACCTGAAATCGCGAGGATGATGACGGTGCCGTTCGTGAACCTCAGACCAGACTTCGCTCTCGACGGCAGCCTCGCGGAGGAGATGCGAGGCATCGGCAAGCGGGCCCGCGTGGCCGCCCGGCAGATGGCACTGGCCTCGGCACAGACCAAGGACGTCGCCCTCCGGCTCGTGGCGGATCATCTGCGCGCGGCGAGCGCTTTGATCCTGACCGAGAACGCCCAAGACGTGGCCGCCGCCCAGGCCGCGAACCAGACCCATGCGCTGATCGATCGCCTGACCCTGGATGCCGGGCGCCTCTCTGCCATTGCCGACGCCGTCGAGAAGATCGGCGCGCTGCCCGATCCGGTCGGGCGTCAGGTCGCGGCCTTCGAGCGTCCGAACGGGCTCCTGATCGAGCGCATCGCCGTGCCCCTCGGAGTCATCGGCGTCATCTTCGAGAGCCGTCCCAACGTCACCGCCGATGCCGGCGCGCTCTGCCTCAAGGCCGGCAACGCCGCGATCCTGCGCGCCGGCTCCGACAGCCACCGCACCGCCATGGCCATCGCCGCCACCATGCGGGCTGGGCTCGTCGCGGCCGGGCTGCCCGCCGATGCCGTCCAGATCGTTCCGACCCGCGACCGCGCCGCCGTCGGCGCCATGCTGTCGGGGCTCGACGGCTGCATCGACGTGATCGTCCCCCGCGGCGGTCGCGGCCTCGTCGAGCGGGTCCATGCCGAGGCACGCGTCCCGGTCTTCGCCCATCTCGACGGCATCTGCCACGTCTACGTGGCTGAGGAAGCCGATCTCGACATGGCCCGCACTGTCGTCCTCAACAGCAAGATGCGCCGCACCGGCATCTGCGGCGCAGCCGAAACGCTTCTGGTGGACCGCGCCTGCGCCGGGACCCATCTCAAGCCCCTGGTCGAGGCCCTGATCGAGGCCGGCTGCACGGTGCGCGGCGACGAAGCGGTCCAGGCCGTCGATCAACGCGTCGTCCCCGCTACCGAAGTCGATTGGCGCACGGAATATCTCGACGCGATCATCGCCGTGCGCGTGGTCGACGGGCTCGACGCAGCCATCGATCATATCGAGGCCTTCGGCTCGCACCACACCGACGCGATCGTCACCCGCGATCGGGGACAGGCGACACGGTTCCTGGCGGAGGTGGATTCGGCCATCGTCGTCCACAATGCCTCGACCCAGTTCGCCGATGGCGGCGAGTTCGGCTTCGGCGCCGAGATCGGCATCGCCACCGGTCGCATGCATGCCCGCGGCCCGGTCGGCGTCGAGCAGCTCACGACCTTCAAGTACCGTGTCCACGGGAGCGGTCAGACCCGTCCGTGATGCTTCCGACTGCCTGAGCAAGGCGCCTTGCCCTATCCTCGCCGGCTTCACGCCACTCTGCCGGCGCGCCTGCCTCCGGCGTCCCCGGGTATGCGGATCGGGCTCTATGGCGGGTCGTTCGATCCGGCCCATCCCGGCCACCGCCATGTCAGCCTCGTCGCACTCAGGCGCCTAGGCCTCGACCGGGTCTGGTGGATGGTGACGCCCGGCAACCCGCTCAAGGACCGCGATCGCCTCGCCCCGGCTGCCGCCCGCGTGGCCGCCGCGTCCAGGGTCGCGGCCCATCCACGGATCGTCGTGACGGGGTTCGAGAGCGAGATCGGCGCACGCTATACCCGCCAGAGCCTGCGATACCTAGTCTCGCGCCTGCCCGGAGTCCATTTCGTCTGGATCATGGGCGCCGACAGCCTCGCGAGCTTCCACCGCTGGCAAGGCTTTCGCGAGATCGCCGCGCTGATGCCCATCGCGGTGATCGATCGTCCCGGCTTCACCCTCTCCGCGCCGGGGGGGCATGCGGCGCAGGCCCTGGCGCGCCGGCGCGTTTCGGAACAAGATGCTCGCAACCTCGCGAATCGGCCGGCGCCGGCCTGGACCTTCCTCCACGGCCCCCGCTCGACGCTCTCGTCGACCGCCATCCGGCGGAAGGACGAAGAGGCGACCCAACTATTGAAAAAGACGCCGGATCATATCAATCTCGCGTAAGACCACTACAGATCGTGGCGACGCCGCCATCATTCGAGGAAACGAGACGCTGTCCGATCCGATCAACCAGGGAACCACCGGTTCCGACCAAGCCGTCGACCAGAAGATCGGCGATCTGAGAGCCCTGGCGCTCGACTGCATCGAGGACATGAAGGCCGAGGAGACCATCGAGATCGATCTCATGGGCAAGACCTCGCTCGCCGATACCATGATCATCACGTCCGGGCGCTCGCAGCGCCATGTCGGCGCCATCGCTGACAGGATCCTGCAGGACCTGAAATCGAAGGGCTTCGGAGCCGCCAGGGTCGAGGGCATGCCTGCCTGCGACTGGGTGTTGATCGATGCCGGCGACGTCATCGTTCATATCTTCCGGCCGGAGGTGCGCGGCTTCTACAATCTCGAGAAGATGTGGGGCGTCGACCGTCCCATCGGGCTCCTGGCCGGCTGAGCGCGTCCGGATCGTCATTCGTCGAGAGGACGGGCCGTTGCGTCTGCTCGTGGCCGCAATCGGACGCCTGAAGGCGGGGCCTGAGCGGGATCTCGCCGCCCGCTACCGTGAGCGCGCCGCGTCCATCGCCAGGGGCCTCGGCTTTCCATCCTGCGACCTCGTGGAGATCCCGGAGAGCCGGGCGCGACGGGCTCCCGACCGCTGCGCCGAGGAAGGGGCGGCGATCCTGTCCCATTGCGGCGCCGGCAGCGTGGTCATCGCCTATGACGAACGCGGGCGCAGCGACCTGCCGAGCCTGGGTTTGGCCGAGCGCATCGCCGGATGGCGTGACGCGACGCGGCCAGCCCTCGTCATCGCCATCGGCGGGGCCGACGGGCTCGATCCTGGGGTACGGGCCCGCGCCGACCTGACCCTCGCCTTCGGGGCCGCGACCCTGCCGCACGGACTTGTGCGGGTTCTCGTGCTGGAGCAGGTTTACCGCACGCTGACGATCCTCTCAGGCCACCCCTATCACCGCGGCGATCCCGACGAATCATGAGCGGTCGGAGCGATATCCATGATCCGACGCCGGTTCCGTTCGATCTGATCGGAGTCCCTCGCTCGCCGTTTCTCGGATCGGCCTCCGCTCCTCTCCACCCGACCGGAAATGGGCGCGAGATACGTGACGATCGACGCCGATCATCCAAGGCCGGTATCACCAAGCATGCGCTGCTCCCGAGCGAGGCCGGGCTCCGCGGTGCGAAACGATCCATCGGCGTTCGTGCGCGCGGCATCGCCGGGGTGCTCTGGCTGATCGTCGGCGCGACCGTCGCCTGGGCGCAGGCGCCTGTACCGGACAAGCCGGACGACGCGATCCAGCGCAGCCTCGACGAGAAGGCCCGGCGTGCCGAGAACCTCAGGCGCGTCGAGGAGGCGCTGGCCGCCTCGACCGGTGCGAAGTCCCAGTTCGAAGCCGAGATCGCCGCGATCGGCGGCGACCGTGCCAAGTTGAACGCGGCGCTTCTCGACGCGACACGGCAGTCCCAGGCGACCGAGGACCGGATGACCCGGCTCGAGGAGCGATTGGCCACCCTGGGCGAGAGCGAGGCGGCGATCCGCCGTTCCTTGGAGGCCCGCCGCGGCGTCATCGCGGAGATCCTCGCCGCCCTTCAGCGCATGGGTCGCCGTCCGCCGCCCGCCGTCCTGGTCCAGCCCGAAGACGTCCTCGTGGTGATCCGGACCTCGATGCTGCTCGGCGCAATCGTGCCCGAACTGCGCGGCGAGGCCGAGACCCTGGCCGCCGACCTCACCGAGATGGTGCGGCTCAAGGGGGTGATCGCGTCCGATCGTCTGGCGCTGCAGAACGATCTCACCGGTTGGGCCAAGGAGCAGCAGCGCCTCAACGCGCTGGTGTCGGCAAGGCGCGCCCGCCTCGCCGAAGTCGAGAGCGGCCTTGCCGCCGAGCGCAAGCGCACCGCCGAACTCGCCGTCCAGGCCAAGAGCTTCAAGGACCTCCTCGAACGCATGGAGGCGGAAGTCTCCTCGGCCCGTCGCGCGGCGGAGGAGGCGCGCAATGCGGAAACCCGCGAACTGCGCGCGACTCAGGAGCGATTTGCCGCAGCTGGCACGCGAGACCCGGCACGCCTCGCGCCGAAGATCCGCTTCGCCGATGCCCGCGGCGACCTGCCACGGCCGGTCAGCGGCAGTTTAGTGCGTAGTTTCAACCAGCCCGACGGCAACGGCGGAAACACGCGCGGCATCTCTCTTGCCACGCGTGCCAAGGCTGTGGTCTCGGCGCCGGCCGATGGATGGGTCTCCTTCGCCGGACAATTTCGCTCATATGGACGACTCTTGATCATCAATGCCGGCGATGGCTACTATCTGTTGTTGGCGGGCATGGATCAGATCAACGTCGAGGTCGGTCAGTTCGTCCTCGCCGGAGAGCCGGTGGCGGTGATGGGGGAGGGCGGCCCCAGTCCTCAATCACCGGGCGGTGAGCGGAACGATCCGACGCTCTACGTCGAGTTCAAGAAGGACGGGGGCTCCATCGATCCGGAGCCTTGGTGGGCCAAAAGCCCCAGTGAGAAGGTTCGCGGATAATGCGCAAGATTTCCCTGGTTCTGGTCGGCGCGTTTCTAGGCGCCGGATCGTCCTTCGTCGCGACCCAGACCCATCTCCTCTCCGGAACCAGCGCGGTGGCGGCCTCCGCGGAGACCTACCGCCAGCTGAGTCTGTTCGGCGACGTCTTCGAGAAGGTCCGCACCGACTATGTCGAGAAGCCCGAGGAGGCCAAGCTGATCGAGGCGGCCGTCAACGGCATGCTGACCTCGCTCGACCCGCATTCGAGCTACATGGATTCCAAGAGCTTCCGCGACATGCAGGTCCAGACCCGCGGCGAGTTCGGCGGGCTCGGCATCGAGGTCACCATGGAGGACGGCCTGATCAAGGTCGTGACCCCGATCGACGATACGCCGGCCTCCAAGGCCGGCATCATGACCAACGACATCATCACGCAGATCGACGACGACCAGGTCCAGGGCCTCACGCTCAACCAGGCGGTCGACAAGATGCGCGGCCCGGTGAACTCGCCGGTCAAGCTCAAGATCAGCCGCAAGGAGGCCAAGGAGCCGCTCCTCGTCACGCTCAACCGCGACGTGATCAAGATCAAGCCGGTGCGCTCGCGCGCCGAGGGTGGCGACGTCGGCTACATCCGCCTGACCCAGTTCAACGAGCAGACCTTCGAGGGCCTGCGCGCGGCCATCGACAAGGTCACGGCTGAGGTCGGCGCGGACAAGCTCAAGGGCTACGTGCTCGACCTTCGCAACAATCCGGGCGGCCTCCTCGACCAGGCTGTGCTGGTCTCCGACGCCTTCCTCGATCGCGGCGAGATCGTCTCCACCCGTGGCCGCAACGCCGACGAGACGCAGCGCTTCTCCGCCAAGGGCGGCGACTACGCCAAGGGCAAGCCTGTCGTCGTCCTCGTGAACGGCGGCTCGGCCTCGGCCTCGGAGATCGTGGCCGGCGCTCTGCAGGACCATAAGCGGGCGACGGTGCTCGGCACGCGTTCCTTCGGCAAGGGCTCCGTGCAGTCGATCATCCCGCTCGGCGGGAGTGGGGCACTGCGCCTGACCACGGCGCGCTACTACACCCCCTCGGGCCGCTCGATCCAGGCCAAGGGCATCGAGCCGGACGTCGAGGTGACGCAGGAGATCCCGGACGAGCTCAAGGGCAAGGACGAGACCAAGGGCGAGGCCGGCCTGAAGGGCCACCTGAAGCAGAAAGATGCGGAGGAGCGCGGCGGGTCGTCGGCTTACGTCCCGCCGGATCCCGCCAAGGACAAGCAGCTGATCGCCGCCATGGATCTGCTTCGCGGCATCCAGAAAGGCGCTGCGAACACGCCGAAGGCCGCCGTGCCGAACTGATCGCGAACCCGCCGCGGCACGCGCCCGGCGGGGGTTAGGACAAGATTAACCATACGGCCTCCAATGTCGGTCTCGACCGACGCTGGAGGCCGCTTTTCGTTTCAGGAAGGCGCTAGGCCGGCGATCGCTCCCGATGCCGAGGAACAGGCAGGCGTGGCCTCCGACGACATCCTGACGCGACCCCTGGGCGGAGCGGTGCCAAAGGCGGCACGGCTGCGGGCACTGGTGCGCCCGTCGTCCAAGACGGCTTTCAGCGTCCTGGCGGCTTTCCTCGTCGTCGGCGCCAGCATCGTGGCCATTACCGGTGACCCCGAGGGCGGTGAGCCGCGGGCGACCGCCGTCATCGCCTTGCGTGATTCCGAACCCGTTGCCGCGCCGCAGGCCGCCGCCATGCCCGACCGAGCGGCGTCCGGCCCGCGTTCGGCCTCCGATGTGGAGGGCGCCTCCGGCGTCACGGTGGTACGGCCGCTCGGGACGGCGGCGCCTACCGACGCGGTGATCATCCGGGTCCCGAACGAGGCCGGCCTGACCCTGGCAGGGGCCCCCGATTCCCGCATCGTCGAACGCGGCCGCCACGGCTCCGTGCCGAAGCTCGGCGAAGGCCGCCTTCGCGCCCTCGACGTCTATGCCCGCCCCGTCGGCGGCATCACCGACGGCCCGCGCATCGCCCTCGTGGTATCGGGTCTCGGTGTCGGGCAGGCCGCGACGGCCAGCGCCGTGGCCAAACTCCCGGCCGCGGTCAGCCTCGCCTACAGCCCCTACGGGACGGACCTCGAACGCGCCGTCGCCCGAGCCCGCGAAGCCGGCCATGAGGTTCTGCTCCATGCACCGATGGAGCCCTTCGACTATCCCGACAGCGATCCGGGTCCCCAGACGCTGCTGACGAACTCGCGACCGGCCGAGAACCTCGACCGCTTGGCCTGGGCCATGAGCCGGTTCAGCGGCTTCATCGGGATCGTCAACTTCATGGGCGCCAAGCTCACCTCCGATGCGGCCGCCCTCGAACCGGTCATGCGCGAGATCGGAAATCGGGGCCTCGGTTTCCTCGACGACGGGTCCTCGTCGCGCAGCCTCGGCGCGGCCGTGGCTGCCAAGACCAGGACGCCGACCGCACGGGCCGAGATCGTCGTCGATGCGCTGCCGCGCGCCGAGGCGATCGACCGCGAACTCGCACGGCTCGAAGCTCAGGCCCGGTCCAAGGGCTTCGTGCTCGCCTCGGCGAGCGCGCTGCCGGTTACGATCGAGCGGATCGCGCGCTGGTCCCGCGACCTCGAATCCCGCGGCGTCAGGCTCGTGCCGGTGAGCGCCGCCCTGCGCGGACCGATGCCGGGCGCCCGGCTCAGCAGTGCGGGTCCGTGATCGATCGCGCGTTGCCGCGCCGCCATCGCCTGCCCTAAGGTCCGGCCGATGACATCCATTGCGAACGATCCCGGTGCCGGCGCCGTGCTGCCCTACCGCGCCTGCGTGGGAATCGCGCTGCTCGACGCGAGCGGGCGCGTCTTCGTCGGACGCCGACGCGCCGATGCCGGACCGGAGCACGTCGGCGATGGCCGGGCCTGGCAGATGCCCCAGGGCGGGATCGATCCGGGCGAGGACCCCTACGCGGCCGCTCTGCGGGAGCTCTACGAGGAGACCAACGTTCCGGCCGCCAGCGTCACCCTGCTCGCCGAGGCGCCCGACTGGCTTTCCTACGATCTGCCCCCCGAGGTGCTGAAGCAGGCCTGGAAGGGACGCTACCGCGGGCAGACGCAGAAATGGTTCGCCTTCGGCCATCTCGGTTCGGAGGACGAGATCGACGTTCTGCGTCCCGGAGGCGGCGCGCACCCGTCCGAGTTCGATGCTTGGCGCTGGGAGGCGATGGACGCTTTGCCGGACCTGATCGTGCCGTTCAAACGCCCTGTCTACGAGGGCGTCGTCGCCGCCTTCTCGCGCCTCGCCGGCTGGCGGGTCTCGGCGTGACGCCGCGGAGCTAAGGGGAGCACCATGCGCTGGTGGTCGCTCCCGATCGTATTGGCGTTCAGCTGGTTCGTGTTCACCCTGACGCCGCTCTGGGCGCTCTACGACCTCGCGCGGGCCGTTCGGGCCGGTGACACCGCCTATGTCGAGCGCCACGTCAATTTCCGCACTCTGCGCCTCTCCCTGGTCCGCCAGGCCAGTGCCGCCGCCCGTACGTCAGGCGAGGCCGGCAGCGACGCCGAGCCCCGGGAGCGCATCGCCGATGCGGCGGTGGCGCTGGCGGTCCCCCTGGTCGAAGCCCTCGTCACGCCGAGCACCGTGATCGACCTCCTCGACGACGGCTGGCCGCAATCGGTCGACCTCGGCCGCGGCGATCCGAATCCTGTCGCGCGAGGCGAGGAGGAGCGCGGATTGCGCATCCCGAGCCTCGGCCGGCTGCTGCCGTTCTATCTCGCCTCGGAGATGCGGGGCTTCCGTACGGTTGTCATGCCTGTGCCGCCGGGCCACGGCACTGGCCGCCAGTTCCGAGTGCGGCTTCGCCTGCGCGGCTGGACATGGCGGCTCGTCGATATCGAGCTGCCCGAAGATCTTCGCCAGCGCATCGCGCAATCCCTGACCCAGGCCACTGCACCACGGCCCCGTAACCCGAAGCCCTGATCGATCTGGGCCCTCAATCCGAGGCGCCGGGCCTCTTGCGGCTGCTGAAGCGCGCGTTGCCCAAGCCCGTACCGACGGTCAGGATACCCCAACGCGGCACGTCGCGCAGATGCGGGATCTCGCTGAGGCCCTGGACGACGGCGTCGTTGTGCATCACCACCATGGTCTCGTGGTCGCCGATCCGCGGAATCGCGTCGAGGATGCGTCCCGGCAGTTTGAAGTCCTCGCCCTCCCAGTCGCCTGGCAGGTTCTGCCCGCCGCGATCGATGGTGCCGTCGGGCTCGATGCGACCAGGGCAGCCGATCCCGATGAAGGGCGCCAGGGCGAGGTCGGCGCGCTCGGCCCGGCGGATCAGGTCGGCGAGGATCTCGATGAGGCGCTGCACGGCTTCGTCCCGACTGGGTTCCGGCTCGTCGTCGACGTGGCGCCAGATCTCCGAGCGCCAGACCTCCGCCCGCGACAGGTCGGGCGCCTTGCGCAGGTTGGTCTGCACGATGCCCGCCCGGATGTTGCTGCCGCCGATGTCGACGGCGACGAGGCTGTCGTAGCCGGAAAAGATCCAGGCGGGGGCGAGATGAACGGAGCCGATCAGGCCGGCCTCGTCGGGATGGTTGCGGATCGGTTCGATGACGATATCGAGGCCGCCGCCCCGCAGGATCGCCGCCGCTCTCGCGATCGCCAGTTTGCCCACGAGGCTGTCGCGCAGGCCGCCGCCGACGACGATATGCGACGTGTCGCGCCATCCCTCCTGGCGCAGGAACTGGCGCACCAGCCGCGCCATCGCCTGCGCGAAATCCTCGACGGCGCTGAAGACAATGCCGGAGGCGAGAGGCGAGCCGTCGATCAGATATTCGTCGAGGCGCTTCTTGCTGATCGTCTCGCTCGCCCGGTCGCCCAGCGGATCGGGTCCGAACGGGCGCATCCTCTCGCGCCATTCCTCGATGAGGGCGCGGAAGGCCTTCTTGGAGACTTGGTCGCCGACGAAGCCTTCCGCGTCCTTCAGCTCGATATTGGTGGAATCGACCACCACGGCGGGCAGTTCGGACGATCCATGGGGGAGCCCCGATCGACCTGGTTTCGTGTCCGCCGACATGCCGCCTCGTTCCGGGATCGATGGTTGGTGCCGAGCGCCACGGCGCGAGCAGGCATGCGATGCGCCAAGCTTAGCGCATCGGCCCGAAAAGCGGCACGCGAATTCAGCGATGGGGGTTCGCGAACGAGAGCGCGGCGGACAGAACTTGAGGCGACGCCCCGCTTAATGTCCTAGCGTGCCTTTGCCGGGGCCGGATCGAGGCTGGGTGCGACCTTGGGCTTGCGCGCCTGCACCATGTCCTCGGCCTTGTCCTCGTCGGTGTCGCCGCCACGCTCGATCGTCTTCTCGGGATCGGCGGCGAGCTTGGCGACGATCGCCATCAGCCTCTCGCATTCGGCTGCGTACTTGTAGGTGTCGAGGACGATGGCGGCGTCCCGGAGGGTGCGCAGGTCCCGCACCGTCTGCTTGTTGGCAACTTCGCGCAGCTCGCTCTTGTCGGCGATCGCCTCTTCGAGCTTGGCGCCCTTCACGTCGCAGGCCGCGGCCGGGTTGGCGTAGGCGAGCAGGAGCACGCAGGCGAGGAGCAGGGCACGGGCAAGGACAGGTCGCATCGAACGGGAACTCCGGGAGGGGCGCGGTCGCATCGGCCCGAAACGTGCGGGCCGATTTCGGGCGAAGGCCGAGGCGATGACGAGGGGCAAAGGGACCGGACCGGAGACGGGGATCGGTCCCGGTTCCTCGCGCTCAGAACTGGTGGCGGCGCAGCATGTCGTTTGTAAGGGCGACGAGCTGGCTCGGCCGATAGGGCTTCGGGACGAAGACAGAGGAGGCGACCGCATCGGCCTGAGACAGCGTCGCCCGGCCGCCGGAGGTGTAGATCACCGGCAGGCCAGGACGGTGAGAGCGGGCTCTCCGCGCCAACGCGATGCCGTTGGTGTTGCGAGCCAAGTCGATATCCGTGAAGAGCAGGTCGACTTTCTCACGCTCCAGGATGGCGTGCGCCTCGTCGGCGTCCTCCGCCGTGAGCACGCGGTAGCCTTCATCCAGAAGGGCTTCCGCGGCAAGTTCGCAGACCATGGCCTCATCCTCGACGACGAGAACCGTTTCATGAACGCCGGACGGCCGGAGGGCTGGCCAGGGCAAGGCGGCACAGGCGAATGGGATCATGACGCAACTCCAACGCACCCGGGCAAGGACGAGAGCCTCGGCACCGGATCGCTGGACCAACGGCCCCGTTCGTCCCGACGTTCACCCTGGTTGGATCAAATTGCGCGGGTTTGGTGAGCAAAGACTTAACCGTCCCGGCCGGGTCGCCGGGCGCTCGGCCTGTCCCGTCCCTGGCCCGGATGGACGGCGTCGTCCGGCCGTGCCCGGCGCAGCGAAGCATCGCCTATCCGCCGCCCACGTTGTATGCGCTGGCGATTCCCGTCGTCTTCGCCGTCCTGCCGCCGATGGCGACGCTGCCACGTTGCACGACCGGCCGGACGCTGCTCGAAGGCGGACCGCCGACTTGAAGGATGCCGATCGATGAGCCTGAGCGAACCCTCCCTCGCCGACCATGTCGTGCCGCTCGAGGCGGGCGCGCATGTCACGCTCGCCGCCTGGATGAAGGACACCCTTGCGCTGGCCCTCGGCGACGGCAGCGTTGTTCTGGTCGACGGGGAGGCCTCCCGCCGCGTTGACGCCCATCCCGACGGCGCAATCCTCGTGGGGGCCAGCGATGGACGCAGTCTCGTCACCGGGGGCGACGACGGCCGTGTGGTCGCGACCCTCGCGGATGGGACGACGGCCGAACTCGCCGCGGCCGCCAACGGCGCATGGGTCGATGCCCTCGCCCTCCATCCCGACGGTGCGATCGCGTACGGCGCTGGCCGCACCGTCGTGGCCCGCGACGCCAAGGGCCGCGAGAAGACCTTCACGGCCCCCTCCACGGCCCGCGGCCTCGCCTTCGCCCCGAAGGGCTACCGCCTCGCGGTCTCGCACTACAATGGCGCCACGCTCTGGTATCCGAATCTCGCCGTCGAGCCGGAGGTGGTGGCCTGGAAGGGCTCGCATATCGACGTGACCTGGTCGCCGGACGGGCGCTTCGTCGTCACCACGATGCAGGAGAACGCACTCCATGGTTGGCGCCTCCAGCCCGACAAGGGCCACATGCGGATGTCGGGCTATCCCGGTAAGGTCCGCTCCGTGAGCTGGTCGGCTGACGGCAACTGGCTCGGCACCGGGGGCGCCGAGGCCGCCATCGCTTGGCCGTTCGACTCCAAGGAAGGTCCCACCGGCAAGGCCCCGCGCGAGTGCGGGGTGCGCCCCGCTCGCGTTTCCCGCGTCGCCTTCCATCCCAAGGCCTTGGTGCTCGCCATCGGCTACGAGGACGGCTGCATCCTGCTCGTGCGCTTCGTCGACGCCTCCGAACTGCTGGTGCGTCCGGCGGTGACGGGCAGCGGCGTCTCGGCGCTGGCCTGGGACGCGCGGGGCGGCCGCCTCGCCTTCGGCTGCGTCGACGGCCAGGCGGGACTGCTGACGCTCCCGGGCTGACGGCGATGGCCCTCTTCGGATTCGGCCGGTTCGCGCGCGTTCCGCCCGGCGACGGCGATCGGCGGCGGATTGAAGCCTGGGCGCGCGAGGCTGCGGCCTTGAGCGAGGCCGACGTGGTCAAGGTCAACGAGGTCCTGTGCCCCGATCCCGCCTGCCCGGGGTTCGAGACGGTGATCCTGCTGATGCGCGCAGGGCAGCGGACACGGGCCGTCAAGGTCGCCAAGCCCATCGCCGAGGTCTCGCAGGCGGATGTTGCGGGCGCCGTCGCAACCTGAGAGGAGGGGGCGACGAGCGCGGAACCCGCGTCCCGATCGTACCTTGTCCATTCGGCGTCGAGAGGAACCGGCCGTTGTTTCGTGTGCTACGCACCCTCGGCCTCGCGCTTGGCCTCCTCGGAGGGGCGATCGCCGCTCAGGGACCGGAATTCGCCCAGCAATACAGTCAGCGCCTCGGCGGGACGGTGGATGAACTCCGGCGGGTCGTCGCCACGTTCGAGAAGGACGCCGCCGAGACCGGCAACACCCGGGAGGGCGCCGTCGATCGCCTCCGCAGGAACCAGGATGCCCTGGTGGTCCGCCGCGGCGAGGCCGCACGCGACGACATCGAACGGCTACGCGGCCTCACCGAGCAGCAGCAGGCCCTTGCGAGCGCGGGCGGTCCGTTCGGGCGCCTCGCCACCCTCATCAGCAATCCCGACATGGCGCTGGCACGAGCGACCTACCAGGATTACCAGCCCGCCGTTCCGACCACGGCGGATGGTCTGATCGCGGGCTTCCTGGGCTTCCTCGCCACCTGGGGCGGCTGGCGGGTGCTCAGCGATCTCGTCCGCCGCCTGAACCCGCGGCGCGAAGCGGCGGCTTAGGCCATCGGGATTGCCGCGCCGACGGCGTTGCGGCAAAGGCACAGGTGTTGCCGGCCATCTACAGCCGGCCCCTCTCCCATGCACTAGGACTGCGTGGTAGCGCGCGGGTACCCTCGTGGCGCCGGCTCACGGCTTGTTGTCGCATCATGGCGCGCGCACCGACATCCCCCACCATCGATCCCGCCCTCGACGCCGCCGCCCTGCTGCGGCGCGTCGGGTTCTTCGGGCTGTTCGTGGTCGTGCCGATCGCCGCGCAGGTGGCGCGCCGCGCCGCCGTCATCCTGGTCCCGATCTCCGTCATCCTGCTGATCCTCGCGAGTGCCATCGACGGCAAGACGTGGCCGATCCGTCCCATCGTTCAGCGACTGGTCCGCTCGCCCGCCTTCCTGGCCGGCCTCCTCGTCCTGTTCTGGGCCGCCTTGTCGCTGATCTGGACCCCCTTCCTGGGCGCGGCGACCGAGCGGCTTCTGAACCTCGCGGCGACCATCCTGCTGACGCTCGCGGGCTACCTGGCCCTTCCCGACCGGATGCGCTCGGCCAACCTCTACCTGCTGCCGGTGGGCGTCACCGCGGCGGCGCTGCTGGCCATCGTGATCGGCCTGTTCGGAGACAGTTTGCTGCGCAGCACTTCCGACGACGAGGGCGCGCTCAACCGCGGCCTGATCCTGCTCGCCCTCCTGGTCTGGCCCGCGATCGCCTGGTTGCGCTCGCGCGGTCGCGATGGCGCGGCCCTGGTCACCCTCGCCCTCGTGGTCGTTGCCCTCCTCCTCGCGCCGAACACGATCCAGCTGATCGCGATCGTCGCCGGCGCCGTCGCCTTCGCGCTGGCCAGCATCCGGACGCAGCCCGCCGCCCGTCTCGTCGCCCTCCTGGCCGCCGGCCTCCTGGTGGCGGCGCCTCTGCTGCCTTTCGTGGCACGACCGGTCGGCATCGCGCTCGCAGGGCCGGTGGCTCCTCCGGTCTTGACGATCAAAGCCTGGCAGAAAGTCGTGACCACCGAGCCGGTGCGCCTCGTCACCGGTCACGGCTTCGAGACCGCGCGCCGCGGTCGCGCGGTCGGACTCGTGCCGGCGAACGCACCGACCACCGTGCTGTTCGAACTCTGGTACGAACTCGGGCTCGTCGGCGCGCTGGCTGCGGCCTTCGCCCTCCATGCCGCGATCCGACGGACCGGACGCCAATCCGTGGTGATCGGCCCTGGCGCGCTCGCCGCCTACGCCGCCGCCTTCGTGGTCGCCGGCATTGGCGTCGGGCTGACCGTGATGTGGTGGATCACCACCCTGACCGTGGTGGTACTCGTCTTCATCGCGGTCGAGCGCGGCCAGTTCCGCACGCGCCGGCCCAAGGCCAGCCTCCTGAAGGCGGCCAACGACGCGTGACACGGGGCGGTGCTAATCCGCCACCAACGCCTCGACCACCGCCATGTCCTCGTCCGACAGGCCGACATGATGGCCGATCTCGTGGACGAGGACGTGGGTGACGAGGTGCCCGAGCGTCTCGTCGTACTCCGCCCAGTAGTCGAGCAGCGGCCGGCGATAGAGCCAGATTCGGTTCGGCATCTGTCCGGTCGTCGCCTCGCCGGCCTGCGCCAAGCCGATCCCGCGGAAAAGACCGAGGAGGTCGAATTCGGTCTCGCATCCCATCTCTGCGAGCGTCTCCTCGTCCGGAAAATCCTCGACATGGATCACGAGCCCCTCGCAGAGGCGGCGAAAGGCGTCGGGGAGATCGGCGAAGGCCTCTCGCGCCAACGCCTCGATCTCATGGAGTGATGGAGCCCGCGCCTCGGCGAGGCCGCTCATCGCCGCTCCGGCAGGACGCGCTCGCTCAGAAAGCCGGCGAGATCGTTGGTGATGTGGTCGATATGCGGCTCGCGTACCGCCTCCTGCTCGAAGGCCTCGCGGAACGGATCGAGGGTGCGCGGAACCACCAGCACCGTCGCCATGCCGATGTCGTGGGGCACGACGAGATTGCGGGCGATGTCCTCGAACAGGGCCGAGCGGCGCGGGTCGACCCCATGGCGTTTCAGGAAGCGCTCATAGGTCGAACGCTCAGGCTTGGGGATGAAATCGGCATCGGCAATGTCGAAGACGTCCTCGAAATGATCGAGGATGCCGAGCTTTCGCGCCACGTCCTCGGCATGCCGCCGCGAGCCGTTGGTGAGGATCAGCTTTCGCCCCGGCAGCCTCTCGATGGCGTCGCCGAGCGCCGGGTCGAGACTGATGGTCGAGTGATCGATGTCGTGCGCGAAATCGAGGAAGTCGTGCGGGTCGATGTCGTCTTCCACCATCAGCGCCTTCAGGGTGGTCCCGTAGCGGTGGTAGAAATACTTCTGCAGGGCGCGGGCGGAGAGCCCATCGAGCCCGTAGAGGCGCATGACGTAGAGCGTGATGCGCTCGTCGACCTGGGGCCAGACCCTGGCGTCGCTCGGGTAGAGCGTGTTGTCGAGATCGAACACCCAGGTGTCGACGTCGGAGAATCCGCGGGAATCGGCAGCAGTGAAGTGGCTCTCGCCTGGAAGGAACAAGGCTGTTCGCGGGGGTTGGCAGGAGGAATAACCGGCTTGCGCCGACGCTAGCCTGACCGTTGGTAGTGACCAAATCGTTCACGCGCAACGGATCGAGCCGCCCCGACCCGTCGCGTGACGGAGCCGGGGCGCCTCCGTTCAGGTCCGGCGGATCAGAGTGCCAGCGCCGTAATCGGTGAAGAGTTCGAGCAGCACCGCGTGGCCGACCTTGCCGTCGAGGATGACCACGGCCTCCACGCCTTGTTCGATGGCGTAGATGCAGGTCTCGATCTTGGGGATCATGCCTCCCGTGATGGTGCCGTCGGCCACGAGCCGCCGGCAATCCTCCACCGAGAGCTCGGGAATCAGTTTTCCGTCCTTGTCGAGGACGCCGGGGACGTCGGTCAGGAGCAGCAGGCGCTTGGCCCTGAGCGATCCCGCGATGGCGCCCGCGAACGTGTCGGCGTTGACGTTGTAGGTCTGGCCGTCGGCGCCGAAAGCGACGGGGGCCAGCACCGGGATGAGCTCGGCCTTCAGCACCGCATCGAGGACGCCACGCTCGACATGCTCGGGCTCGCCGACGAGGCCGAGATCCACGGTCTGTTCGGTCTGGCTCTCGGGGTCGACGACGGTGCGCATCGCCTTCCTGGCGCGGACCATGTTGCCGTCCTTGCCGCAAAGGCCGATGGCCCGGCCGCCCTCGGCCGAGATCCATCCGACGATCTGCTTGTTGATCGAGCCGGCGAGCACCATCTCGACGACCTCGACGGTGGCCTCGTCGGTGACGCGCAAACCGCCCTTGAACTCGGACTCGATGCCGAGCCGGTTGAGCATCCGCCCGATCTGCGGTCCGCCGCCATGGACCACGATGGGCTTCAGTCCGGACTGCTCCAAGAGCACGATGTCCTCGGCGAAGTCCTCTGCCGCCGCCCGATCGCCCATGGCGTGGCCGCCGTACTTGATCACCACGATCTCCTGGTCGTAGCGCTGCATGTGCGGCAGCGCCTGGACGAGGACTTCCGCGCGCACGTGGACGTTCGGCAGTGGTTCTTTCATCGCGACGACCCTGGATGTGCGGCGCCAAGCGGACGCGCGGGCTTCTAGCGCAGCCGGGACCGCCTGCGAACCCGGTGATTGCGGAAAACCGCACCGATCGTCGGTAACGGACGCTTAACCCTATCGGAACATCCTCGGTTGTATCGCACTGGAATACGAACCGATGCTGAACACCGAACCTCTCATCACCCGCCCCACACTCACGACCGCCACCGTAATCCACACGGCGCTCGGCCACCTCGAGCCCCATGCGAGCTCGCCGGCCGATATCTGGCGCCTCCTCACCGAACGTTACGTCGTCGATCTCGACGCGGTCGCGATGGTTCTTCCGCCAGCACGGCCGGAGCCGGTCTGGCTCGCACCGCGACGGTGATCGTTCGCGTCGCGGAAGGGTCGGGATGAGCGATCAGCGGCATGCTTTCCGCGCATGCCGTTGATGTCCTTCCAAGAAATAACCCTGGCATACGCCATGCTAGAGGACAATCATCGACACGGGAAACACTCAAGGCAACGATCACGCGGCCGCTCGGACGCCAGAGCAAAACCGCGGACCTTATTCGCCATCTCGAAAAAGGGGTCCGTCATGTCTGAACTCTTGTCCGTTGCCCTTATTTGCGCCGGTACGTTGCTGGCCCGGGAATGCACCCGTGACAACGCTCTCGACGTCATCGTTTCGCCGGCCCGCACGCCGATCGAGTGCCTGATGAACGCCCAGACCGCCGCGGCCTCGACCGGTCTTGCCGCCGGCGAGGCCCGCTACCTCAAGATCACCTGCGAACGCCGCCACGCTGACTTCCGCCACTTGCGGCGCGCCGGCTACGCGGCGGCGATCGTGCTCGTGCCCCGCGACGCGATCTGAGCTTGGTCTGACGCGACGGCCGGCATCCAGGCCGCCACGATCGTCACGGCCGACCGCGGCTGGTCAGGGCATCTGGAAGCTGAGTTCCGCCGAGTCCTGCCGTGCCGGCGACGGGCGCCAGCGGTCGAGCTCGCGGTCGATGGCGTCCTGCGTTCCGCTCATGAACTGGCCGGAGGCCGCACCCGGCTTGAGCGGTTCGAGATAATGCACCACGACGGTGCCGGGCCGCTTGGCGCCGCCGCCGGTCGGCCAGAACAACCCGGAATTCACCGCCACCGGAAGGACCGTTAGGCCGAGTTTGGCGTAGAGCAGCTCGACGCCGCGCTTGAACTGAACCGGTGAACCCATCTCGCCGCGCGTTCCCTCCGGGAACATCAGCACCGAGCGTCCCTGCGCGATGGCCTCGCGGCTCTGGTCGATCATCGTGCGCAGCGCCTGCGAGCCGTTGGTGCGGTCGATGATGATCATCGGAGAGCGCCGCAGGAACCAGCCCACCACCGGGATCGTCACGAGCTCGCGCTTGGCGACGATCGCCACGTCGGGGATCAGGATCAGGAAGGCCAGCGTCTCCCAGGCCGATTGATGGTTGGCGACGATCAGGCAGGGCTCCGACGGGATACGCTCGCGACCCTCCTCGACATAGGTCAGCCCGACGATGTGGTGCAGACCGAACAGGATGCCCCGCGACCACGCCCGCGTCGCCGCCCGGATCGGCCGCTCCGGGCAGCCGAACAGCGCCAGCACCGCCAAGGGCGCGACGAAAAGTGCCGTCCAGGCGGCCCAATAGACGTTGAAGAGGACGGAGCGGAAGTGCTGCACGAAGTGGTTCCCTGTTACCTTGCCCTATCGGTTCGCGGGCCTGAGAGAAGTGCGGAATGGCGGTATCCGCGATCTTCTGCGGCGACGGCCGGCCCGATCCATTCTATCGGTGGGGTCGATCAATGGCCTGCCGATACCCACCACAACCTACCATGAGCCAGACCCGTTGCGCCTCACCGTCTCGACTTGGAACATCAATTCCGTCCGCCTGCGCATCGATCAGGTGCTGCGCTTCCTGCGTGAGGACCAGCCGGACGTGCTGTGCCTGCAGGAAACGAAGTGTCCTGACGACGCCTTTCCCCTCAAGGCCCTTCGCGGATCGGGGTACGAGCACGTCGTGTTCGCTGGCCAGAAGGGGTATAACGGCGTCGCGATCCTGTCGCGCCTGCCGCTCGTCACCCGCGACGTCATGGCCTTCTGTGAGCGGCCCGATGCCCGCCACATCTCGGCGGCGCTAGGCCCCGAAGCGGGCGCGGCCGCCGGCATCGTCCTGCACGATTTCTACGTCCCGGCCGGCGGGGACGTACCAGACCGGGCGTTCAACCCGAAATTCGCCCACAAGATCGACTTCCTCGACGAATTGCGAGCCTGGGGCGGCCGGCGCGTGGCAGGGCCGGCGATCCTAGTGGGCGACCTCAACGTGGCGCCCCTGGAGCACGACGTCTGGTCCCACAAGCAGCTCCTCGACGTCGTCAGCCACACGCCGATCGAGACCGAGCGCTTCGAGACCCTGCGCAACGAGGCCGGCTGGATCGATACGGCCCGAATCCTGACGCCGGAACCCGAGAAGATCTACACGTGGTGGAGCTACCGCTCGCCGGACTGGGCCGCGGCGAACAAGGGTCGCCGCCTCGACCACGCCTGGGTTTCCCCGGACCTTGCCGGATGTGTGCGCGCCGTGACGGTGTCACGGCATACCCGTGGCTGGGACAGGCCATCCGACCATGTGCCGGTGACGCTGACATTGGAACTCTGAACCGGGCGTTGAAAACCGGACATGCACATCCAATCTGCGCAGTCGACCGCAAGCTGCAGCGATTGTGCCTTGCCAAATCCCCGCACCGATCGGTAATGATACGGTCCCCTTCCCGGTGCCGTGCGGTTTGATCCGCGGCCCGCGGACGCGTCGAGGTGATTTCGCCTTCTCGCCTTCGCAGTCGGTCCACCGCGTGCAGATCCACGGCGTCTTCAAGACCGGGCAGGTGTCGGTATACGCGGCGATCCTCATTGGAACGCCGCACCGTTATTGAAATCACAGGCCGGCGGGATGCCGGCTTCATGTCTTCGCGAGGTCAGGCAGAGGATGGTCGGACGCACAGCATCGGTTGCCGTTGCTCGTGTTTCAAGCGTACGCATCGCGCGTGGCGCCGGTTCGCCGTCAGCCCTGGCCAGGATCAACCCCACGCGCGCCGTCATCCGGCGCCCATCGGCGGTTGACGGCAATCCCCCAACCACAGCCCCCTCAGCCCCGCCAAACGGGCCGGCACGAGCGTTCCCCGTCGAGGCCCTTGGCCTGAGACCGGGCGGCGCTCCACCGGGAAGGCTCGGTTCCAGGAGAACGACGTCGGCCGCCATGTCGAAAGATCGTCATGGCCAACAACAAGATGCTCATCGATGCGATGCACCCGGAAGAGACCCGGGTCGTCACGGTCCACGGATCTAGGGTCGAGGAATTCGACTTCGAGGCTGCCAATCGGCGTCAGCTGCGCGGCAACATCTATCTCGCCAAGGTGACGCGGGTCGAACCCTCGCTCCAGGCCGCCTTCATCGAGTATGGCGGCAACCGCCACGGGTTCCTCGCCTTCAGCGAGATCCACCCCGACTACTACCAGATTCCGCTGGCCGACCGGCAGGCGCTCCTTGAGGACGAGGCCCGCGACGCCGAGGAGCACCGCGAGCGCGAGGAGCGCAAGCCCCGCCGCCGTACCCGTGGGCGCCGTTCGGAATCAGCCAAGAGCGCCAGGACCGCCGAGACGGTGAGCGCCGAGGACGTGGCCGAACCCGTGGAGGGCGCCGAGATCGGCCCTTCCACCGCCGGCGACGACATGGGTGCCGAGATCCCATCCGCCGATGCCGGGCAAGCCGGTTTGGGCGCCGCGCCTGCCCAGGAAGGGATCGACGCCCGCGAGACCGTATTCGGCGAGGTGCCGGCCGCCGAGGCAGCAGCCGACGACGGTGCCGATGGCCACAGCGGGACGCCCGTCGAGGCCGCGTCCGAGCCTGCTGCCGGGATCGTCGCCGCTGGCCCCGACGAGGAGACGGCCGAAGCTGCCGATTCCGACGAGGATGAGGCGAATGACGAGGACGATTCCGACGAGGACGACGAGTCGGAAGACGATGACGACTCCGAGGAGGACGGCGAAGAGGGCGAGGATGCCGAGCCCAAGATCGCCCAGGTCGGCGGCGACGCGCTCGCCGAGATCCCCGAGCGTCCGCGCACCTACCGCCGCCACTACAAGATCCAGGAGGTGATCAAGCGCCGCCAGATCATCCTGGTCCAGGTCGTCAAGGAGGAGCGCGGCACCAAAGGCGCGGCGCTCACGACCTACCTGTCGCTCGCCGGGCGCTACTCGGTGTTGATGCCCAACACGGGCCGGGGCGGCGGCATCTCGCGCAAGATCACCTCCGCGGCCGACCGCAAGCGTCTCAAGGAAGTGGCGCAGGACCTGGAGGTGCCGGACGGCATGGGCGTGATCCTGCGTACGGCCGGCGCCTCGCGGACCAAGCCCGAGATCAAGCGCGACTTCGAGTACCTCATGCGCCTGTGGGAGAGCGTGCGCGAGTTGACGCTGTCGTCGTCCGCACCGGCGCTGGTCTACGAGGAGGGCTCGCTGATCAAGCGCGCCATCCGCGACCTCTACAACAAAGACCTGGATGAGGTCCTGGTGGCGGGCGAGGACGCCTACCGCGAGGCTCGGGACTTCATGCGGATGCTGATGCCCGGACAGTCCAAGGTCGTGCAGCCCTATCGCGACGCTACCCCTATCTTCGCCCGCTACGGCGTCGAGCAGCAGCTCGACGCGATGTTCTCGACCCACGTGACGCTGAAATCCGGCGGCTACCTCGTCATCAACCCGACCGAGGCGCTGGTCTCCATCGACGTGAACTCGGGCCGCTCCACCCGCGAGCACGACATCGAGGACACGGCGCTTCGCACCAATCTGGAGGCGGCGGAAGAAGTCGCCCGGCAGTTGCGCCTGCGCGATCTTGCCGGCCTCGTCGTGATCGACTTCATCGACATGGAGGAGAAGCGCAACAACCGCGCCGTCGAGAAGAAGCTCAACGAGTGCCTGAAGGACGACCGCGCCCGCATCCAGGTCGGCCGGATCTCGCCCTTCGGCCTCCTGGAGATGAGCCGCCAGCGCATCCGCACCGGCATGCTGGAGAGCTCGTCGCTTCCCTGCATCCATTGCGGCGGCTCGGGCTACGTCCGTGCCACGGCCTCGGTGGCCCTGCAGATCCTGCGCTCCATCGAGGAATCGCTCCTCAAGAGCGCGACCCACAATCTCGTCCTGCGCACCCGCACCGAGGTGGCGCTCTACATCCTCAACCAGAAGCGAGCGCACCTGCGCGAACTCGAAGTGCGCTTCGGGGTGATGGTGACCATCGCGGCCGATGAGCGTCTGGCCGCGACCTCGGCATTCCAGCTCGACCGCGGCGAGCCCGCCGTGAGGTCGGAGGGCCCGGTCACCGGCGTGCGCGCCACGGCGGTGGCGACGATGCCGGAGCTCGAGGACGAGGAGGAGATCGACGCCGAGGTCGAGGAGTTGGAGGACACGGAGGGCGCCGCGGAACCCGCCGAGGCTCGCGCCCCGCGCGGCGAGGGCGAAGAGACGGGCGAGGGCCGCGGCCGTCGGCGTCGGCGTCGGCGTCGGCGTGGCGGTCGCCATGAAAC
>NZ_CAXUJR010000029.1:0-2825 GCF_964251405.1 uncultured Methylobacterium sp. | reverse complement strand
ACCGGAGAGAATGACGGTGAGGAGCACGACGGCGACGAACAGGTGGCCGGTGGCGACGACGGTCAGCCCGATTCCGATTCACCGGACGGCGCTAGGGCGGTAGCAGGGTCCGAGGTGTCGCCTAGCGCGGACTCTCCTCTCGGTGACGGCGCCGAAGAGGAAGGTGCCGGACGGCGCCGACGTCGTGGCCGTCGCGGTGGCCGCGGGCGCGAGCGTGGTGCGGCGCCAGGGCGCGATGTCGTCGACGCTATGCCGGACGACGCGACTCAGGAGGATGTCGTGGCCGTCCTCAAGGCCGAAGAGCCGCGGAGTGCCGAGACGGTTCAGGTCGTGGGAGATACCGACGACGCGTCGCCCGGTGAGACCGCACCGTCCAAGGTCGAAGCATCGATGTCCGAAGCGGTCGTCCTCGACCTGCCGGTTTCGGTCGTCCCCCAGGGACAGGCCGAGGCTGCGAATGGCTCGGCCGCTGAGACGGTGCCGCTCGCCAAGCCTGAACCGAGGCCGGAGCCGGTTGCGGTCGTGCTGACCCCGATCGATCCCGATCGTCCGAAGCGTGCGGGCTGGTGGTCTCGGACGAAAGCCGCTCTGACGGGCGAATAAACCGAGCGACATCAGGATTGCGATCGAAGGGCGGAGGGGCGACGGCACCTCCGCCTTCGTCGGATCAAGCGACGGCGCGATGTTCCCGCGTCAGTCGGCGGACGGTTGTGGCACCGGCTCCGCAATAGCGTCGTCGAAGACGAGGGAATCGCCGTTCCGCAGACGCCCACCAGACAATACCTCGGCGTAGACGCCGCAATCGGTATGGCGGAGATGCTGGTCGAGGGTCCGCGGGATTGTCAGGTCTCGGATGCCTGTGGCCGGATCGACGTTGGTGGCCGCGCATCGCTCCGTCCGCTTGATGATCCGCAAGATGGCGCCGCCCTGCCCAGCGAAGGTCCGGCCGACGAGGTCGAGTTCGGCCCATGGCGCGAGGCCGGAGACGTGGAGGTTCGCGCGAAAGCGCAGAGGGTCGACGGCCGCGCCTGTCATGTCCTCCAGGGCCGACACGCTGGCGAGGTTGATCAGCGAGACGAACCCACGTTGCGAATCGGTGAACCGGAAACCCGCAGGGGCCGCGAGCAGGCGGGGTTCGCCGCGAAGCTCGTCGGGAAGATAGCCTTTCAGGAATGTCTCGATGGAGCGTCGACCTTCGGGGTCGTCCAATGCGCCCGCGGCGGCGACCTTCCCCTCGCTGCGGATGGTGAGGATGCCGCTGGAGGGGTCGTAGCGCGTGGCGAGGCGTGCCAGCGCCTCGTTCCGCATGAGCATCAGGAACTTGATCTTGGGTTGGTGCCTCGGGTTGGCCGGGTCGAACCCGGACGGGCCGTTCTCGACGGCGAACAGCCGGTCGCCCGGAAAGTACGCACCCGCTTCCAGATCGACCTCGTGGAGCGGTTCAGGGCTCAACCCCTTCACGGGGTAGCGATACAGGGCGTCGATGCGAAGGGGGTCGGAACCGGTGGTCATGGGCGGAGCCTGTGCCAGAAAGGCCAAGCTCCGCAAGGCCCTTGCCTCGCCGTCCAGTGCCAGGCCTCGAACCCTCTTGTGGTGCCGATCTGCAACACTACATCACGGTCACCGGCGGCCGATCTGGCGCCGGGGTCTCTCGCGGCAATGGCCGGAGGACGACGTCTCGACGGGGCCGCGCTGCGTCAGCGGGCGACCTTGAGTCCGATACGAGGGAAACACCGGCATGAATTTCGAGATCTATACCGAACGCGCCCGCGGCTTCGTCCAGGCCGCCCAGAGCCTCGCCATGCGCGAGGGCCATCCGCAATTCCAGCCGGGACACCTGCTCAAGGTCCTGCTCGACGACCCCGAGGGCCTGTGCGCCGGCCTGATCGACCGTGCCGGCGGCCAGTCGCGCGTCGCGCTGGCACAGACCGAGCAGTGGCTCGCCAAGCAACCTAAAGTCTCGGGCAACGCCGCGCAGCCGCAGGCGACCCGCGAGCTGATGCGCCTGTTCGATACCGCCGAGAAAGCGGCGCAGAAGGCCGGCGATTCCTACGTCACGGTCGAGCGCCTGCTTGTGGCCATCGCCGTCGAGAAGGACACCGAGGCCGGCCGGGCGCTCGCCGCCGCCGGCGTCACCGCCAATTCGCTGAACGCCGCCATCAACGCCCTTCGCAAGGGACGCACGGCGGACAACGCCACCGCCGAGAACGCCTACGATGCGCTCAAGAAGTATGCGCGCGATCTCACGGAGGCCGCGCGCGAGGGCAAGCTCGATCCGGTCATCGGCCGCGACGAGGAGATCCGCCGCACCATCCAGGTCCTGTCCCGGCGAACGAAGAACAATCCTGTCCTCATCGGCGAGCCGGGTGTCGGCAAGACCGCGATCATCGAGGGGCTGGCCCTACGCATCGTCAACGGCGACGTGCCCGAAAGCCTGAGGGAGAAGAGCCTGCTCGCCCTCGACATGGGCTCGCTCATAGCGGGCGCCAAGTACCGCGGAGAGTTCGAGGAACGGCTGAAGGGCGTGCTCTCGGAGGTGACGGCGGCGGCCGGCGGCATCATCCTGTTCATCGACGAGATGCACACCCTCGTGGGTGCGGGCAAGGCGGACGGGGCGATGGACGCCTCGAACCTCCTGAAGCCCGCCCTCGCGCGCGGCGAGCTGCACTGCGTCGGTGCGACCACGCTCGACGAATACCGCAAGCACGTCGAGAAGGATGCGGCCCTCGCGCGACGTTTCCAGCCCGTCTTCGTCTCCGAGCCCACGGTGGAGGACACGGTCTCGATCCTGCGCGGCATCAAGGAGAAGTACGAGCAGCACCACG
>NZ_CAXUJR010000028.1:25835-34439 GCF_964251405.1 uncultured Methylobacterium sp. | reverse complement strand
TCCGGCTGACGACGCCGTTGATCTCGGGCGTGACGTGCTGGTTGAAGGCGGCAAACGGAGAGACAGGAGGCCGTCGCCGGGGGTCGCGCCCTTGAGGGGCGCGCGTACCACGAGGTCGAAGACGCGGGCGGAGAAAGCCTCGTCGAGCGCCGCCCCGACCCGGGCGAGGATGCGCGAGCGCAGCATCTCGAGCGCGCCCTGGAAGGCGTAGAGCACCAGCGCCAGCGCCACCAGGCCGATCAGGGTCGGCACGCTCCGGCTCGGGATGACCCGGTCGTCGACCTCGAGCATGCTTCATCCTGCCGCCACCTCACGTCCCGCTCCCGAAGCCGGGCGCAGGAGCGGCCCGTCCCGGCCGCCATCGTCGACCGGCCCTGTTGATCGCCGCGTCTCTGGTCCCTTACGTGCGGCTCGACGTCATCACGATGACATGGTTGGCGCCGGCCCGGCACGGACCCCGTCCATAACAGATCTCCGGCGAATTTCCTCGTCCGGCGATGCCCTTCGGACAGTGGTCGTCCCATACGAAGAGGAGGCCGCCGGACGATGATCCGGCGGCCTCCTCTGGTCGGACTCGTTGCGCGTTCCGCTATTGCGGCTTGGGCTCCGGAGGTGCCGCCGGCGTCGGCACCGTGGTCGCCGCCGCTACCGGGCCGGCGAGCTCGGGATAGGCATCGATCACGTTGGCGCCGTTGAGCGGCTTGTTCACGCCGTTGTGGCAGGTGGTACAGTTCACCTTGGGCACGTCGCCGAGCGCACCGAGGCGGTTGGCCGGGAAGGTCGAGGTCAAGGGCTCCATGTAGTTGCCGTTGAGGTCCCGGACGAGGCGGATGCCGTGCCAGGCCGTGGTGCGCTGGGGCGTGCTCTGCGACCAGTTCGAGATCGCACGGGTGTTGTGGCAGAAAGTGCAGTTGACCCCCAGGCCCTGCGACATGTGGATCATGAGGCCGAAGGTCTTCTCGGCGTCCTGGATCGGCTTGCCCTTGGAGGTGGGCAGGGCCGTGGTGCCGTTCACCCGGATGGCTTTCTCGTCGATGTTCGAGGTGGTGAGGTACTCGGTGAGCGTGTCGTAGGGCAGCGAGGCGAGGCCGACCGAGGCCTTGGCCATGTTCTGCCCGTTGTTGCGGGGGATGATTCCGGATGCGGCGGCCGGCCCCGGATCGGTGAACCAGATGTTGGCCGGCACCGGCTGGCCGCGGTGGCAAGTGTAGCAGGTCACGCCGGCGTTCCCGACATGGTTGTCCTTCCAGGTGCTGTTGATGTGCTGGGTCATCTGCAGCATCCGGCGGGCGACCTTATGCTGGTACATGGTGTCGTCGGCCATGTTCTCGGTGTTGTGGCAGTAGGCGCAGCCCTGCTCGGGCGCGACCCACTCCGCCATCGAGGCCATCAGGCGGTTGAACTCGTTGGTGGTGACGTTCTTCAGGACCTGGACGTTCTGATAGGACTGGCTGGCGAGTTCGCCCCCCGGTTCCGCGGGGTCGGCGGGGGCGGGGGCGACGTTGGCGTCCTTGACCTCGGCGGCATCCGCCCGGGTCTCGACCTGGGCCATGGCGGTGCCGCGGAAGCCGTTCTGGCTCGTGACGAGGGGCGGCCTGTCCCACCCGGCGGTGCCGAACATCGCCACCGTGAGGAAGAAGGCGATCGATGCCCCGAGGACGGTGAAGAAGGTTTTCATCGGGCTGCCCCCATTGGGCTGGAGGGAACGGCGCTCAGGGGATCGACGATCGGGGCATAGACCTCGGGATAGCTCGGCGCGACCCCGTGCTTGACCGCCCAAAGGTACCAGTTGTCCACCACGGTGCCGGTGAGGAGGATGCCGATGCCGCCGGTGAGCGTCGTGAGGACGGCGAACCACCAGGCCCAGCGGTGGACTGATTCCATGGTGGCGTTGAAGCCCATGGTCCAGCGCCAGAACAGGGCGGCGCGTTCCGTGGCGGTGCCGCGATCGACGATCTGGTCGATCTCGCGTTCGCCGCCGAAGCGGCTCACGGCCAGGATGGTGCCGCCATGCATCGCGAAGAGCAGCGTCGACCCGTAGAGGAAGACGATCGAGAGCATGTGGAAAGGGTTGTAGAAGAGGTTGCCGTAGCGCAGCGAGAAGGCGGCGGTCCAGTCGAGGTGCGGGAAGATGCCGAAGGGCACCGCCTCGCTCCAGGACCCCATCAGGATCGGCCGGATGAAGCCGAGGACGAGGTAGAGCCAGATCGCCGAAGCGAAGGCCAAGGGCACGTGGTAGCCGAGGCCGAGCGCCTTGGCGCGGCGGAACAGGCGCAGCCACCACAGCAGGATCGAGGCGGTGAGGAAGAAGCCCGCGATCAGCCACCAGCCGCCCTCGTTGAGCGGGGGCAGGATGCGCAGCCCGTATTGGGGCCGCGGCGGCTCCAGGGCGAGCCAGGGGAGCTGGCGCACGAACTGGACCGGGTCCCAGTTCACCGAGGCCCACATGTTGAGCCCGATGATCTCGAAGGCGATGAGCCCGCAGGCGAAGGAGAGGATGCCGAGATATCCGCCGTAGATCGGGCCGACCTGGGAATTGCCGATGAGCCCGAACAGGTAGCTGTTGAAGGGCTTGCCCCAGCGCTTGTCGCTATCGACAGGGATCCCGAGCTCGGGGGTCACAGGCCTGACCTGCACCGCCGAGAAGATGTTCTGATAATATGCCATGGCGTGTTGTCCCCTATGCCGTCAGCGCCAGACCGGGAGGTTGAGCCACCAGCCCCACCATTCCGGCCAGCCCTGGGTCCAGAAGGGTCCGCTGATGACGATGCAGACGGCGCTCCAGAAGCCCGCCGAGAGCGCGAGGAACAGGCCCAGCCGGTGGATGCCCAGCGTGCCGATCGAGTAGCCGATGGTGTCGCGGAAGAAGGTGTCCTCGTGCTCGGGCGTCTTCACGACCTGGCCCTTACCCGGGTTGGTGGAGGACAGGATCAGCGAGCCGTGCAGCGAGAGTGCCAGCGTCGTCGTGAAGAAGAACGACACCGCGAGCATGTGGGCCGGGTTGTAGTGGAAGTGCAGGTATTGGTAGCCGGTGTTCGAGACCCAATCGAGATGCGAGAGGATGCCGTAGGGGAAGCCGTGGCCCCAGGCCCCCATCAGGAACGGGCGGATCACCACCAGCGCGATGTAGGCGAAGATCGCGACGCCGAAGGCGAAGGGCACGTGATAGCCGATGCCGAGCTTGCGGCAGATCTCGACCTCGCGCAGCGCCCACGAGACGAAGGCCCCGATCGCGCAGAAGGTGATGATCTGCCAGAGGCCGCCCTCCTTGAGGGGGGCGAGCGCCAACCCGTATTTGAGGTCGGGAGGCGCGATGTTGATCTGCCAGATGTTCCAGGTCGGCCCGATGGCCGCCCCGTAGATGATGAGCGCGGTGCCGAGCACCGAGAAGAACAGCGTCGTGACGCCGAAGAAGCCGACGTAGAACGGCCCCACCCAGAAATCGAACAGGTCGCCGCCGACGAGGGTGCCGCCGCGGACCCGGTATTTTCGTTCGAAACTCAGCATCGCCATGGCGGAGACCTCGAGAGGGTTTCCCGGCGCCTTCGGGAACACGGCGCCGGCCTAGGACGCCTCGGGCGGGGCCGACGCGAAGGTCGGCATCCCGCCCGAGGCAGGCTCATCGATGAGGTGGGGGACGTCAGCGCGTCCGGGCGGCCAAGGCGTCCGGACGCGGGGGTGCCGTCAGGTGGGCATCGTCGGCAGGACGAGCGACTGCGCGTTCGCGGCCCTCGCCGCCTTCGGGCCTTCCAGCCAGTTGAACCGTTCGGTGCTGAGCAGGATGAAGTGGATCAGCAGCGCCAGGATGAACAGGAAGGTGAACAGTGCCACGAGGGTGCGGCGGGGATCGAAGAGAAGCCAAACCTTGTGCATGGTACGGTCCTCCTTACGAGATCATCGAGACGAGGCCGTGGGCGGCCGTCGTCACACTATCGAGGGCGGCGTAGCCCTTGGGTCCGGGCAGCCACGGGCGCCACATCCAGACGAGGATATGCGCGACCACGGCGATCGCCGTGAAGATGATGAAGCTCGTCAAGAAGATCGCGTGGAACTCCTTGGCTTCCGGTTCCGTCAGCCCGGACAGGCTGCTCGGTTTCTCCATTGGTCCACTGGCCATTGATCAAACCTCCGCTTGGACTGGCCGCGTCCGGGACGCGGCGGGTATCGTCGGGATCGCCGGGGCGGTCTCGACGGATCTTCACTTCATCGGACTGGGCGTAAGCCTCCCGGGCGCATGAGCCCGGGACGGCGGCCTCAGCCCATGAAGGCGAAGGGGATGGCCTGGACCGCCATGGCCTTGGCCTCGGCGAAGACCGAGCGGCGCTGCGCGGGCAGGCGGCGCGCATCGGACGCTCCGGCCGGGGCGAGGCGCTGGGCCACCGCCGCGATCAGGAAGAAGGGGTAGGTCACGCCCAGGATGATCCGGAACTGGATCTCGTCCTGGTGCTGGCGCGACGTCGTCGGGCTGAGCGTGCGTTGCATGGCGTGGATCTCCTGTTCGCGATCCGCGGGGCGCGGCGTCGGGAATGGCGTGGGCGCGGGCTGCGCGGGAACGGCGGTGGCGGTCATGCGGCAACTCCGAGCTTGAGCCCGTCATGCGCGCGGGCGACGTGGGTCTCGGCGACCCGGTCCACGCCCTCGCCCCTGGCGCCGCGCTCGGCGGCGTCGCGCAGGCGCTTGGCCATGGAGATCCTCACCAGGACCGGCTGGCGCTCGACGAGATCGTCGAGCAGCGTGCGGGCCTCGTCGTCCCAGGGCAGCTCGCGGAAAAGCCGGGCCGGGGTGGCTTCGACGGCATCCATGTCGCGGGCGAGCGGCAGGATGTGGAAGAGCATGTCGAAGAGGGCGTTGCAGACCTCCTGGACGAGGTAGGTCGCCCCCGAGAACCCCATGAACGGCGTGCCGGTGTGGCGCCGGATGATCGCGCCGGGGAAGGAAGCCGGCACGTACACCGCCCGGCAGCCGGATTCGGCCGCGTACATGCGCTCGTTGAAGGAGCCGAACAGGACCAGCGGCGGGTTCTTGGCGATCGCCTCGCGGACCGCCGCGTTGTCGGTCTTGGCGCCTGCCAAGCGCGAGATCGCGAAGGTGCAGGGAAGGCCCATCTCGTCTTCGAGGAAGCGCCGGACGCCGCGGGCGTAGGTGTCGCTCGCCACGATGCCGAAGCTCGCGGTGCCGAAGAAGTCCTGCGTCACCGAGCGCCACAGGTCCCAGACCGGCTTGATCGTCGTGTGCTTCTCGCGCTCGATGAAGGGCTCGGGGTCTAGCCCCAGGATCTCGCCGAGCTTGCGCAGGAACTTGGTGGTGGCGTGGATGCCGATCGGCGCCTGCAGGTAGGGCCGCTCCAGGGCCTCGCAGAGGAGCCGCCCGAACTCGCGGTAGAGGCAGATGTTGGCGTCCGCGTTCACGAGCTTCGGGACATCGGCGAGATGGCTGCCCAGCGGAAAGGCGAGGTTGACCTCGGCACCGATCCCCTCGACGAGGCGGCGGATCTCGGCGAGATCGGACGGCATGTTGAAGGTGCCGTAGGCCGGGCCGATGATGTTGACCCGCGGCTTCACGCCCTCGGCGCGCTCGGGCCGGGCCGGAATGCCCTTCTTGGCGAATTTCCGGGCGCCGTATTCCTGCCAGAGCCAGGCCATGGCGCGGTCGGCCGTCTGCCACTGGTCCTCGTCGATGGTGCGGGGCAGGAAGCGCTGGAGGTTGGTACCCTCCGGCGTCACGCCGCCGCCGATCATCTCGGCGATGGAGCCTGTGACGACGACGCTCGGCATGCCCGGATCGAGGGTGGCGTGCGCCCGCTTCATCGCGGCCTCGGTGCCGTGGCGGCCGAGCTCTTCTTCGGCGAGGCCGGTCACCACGATGGGCAGCTCGTGCGGCGGCAGCGCGTCGGTGTAGTGCAGCACCGAGGTGACGGGCAGGTTCTCGCAGCCGACAGGCCCGTCGATGACGACCTGCAATCCCTTGATGGCGGTGAAGACGTAGACGGCGCCCCAGTAGCCGCCGGCCCGGTCGTGATCGAGGACGAGCATCAGGCCATCTCCCCGATCGGGTTGTGAGCGGGCTTGCCCTTGGGGGTCGGGGCCACGTTCTTGCGCAGCTGCGGCACGTCCTCCCAGATGCCGGCGGTGTGGCCTTCGCCAACGCCGGCGAAGAAGTCGCGCATGGCGTCGAACCGGTGCTGGTTGCCCAAAGCGGCGTTGATGACCTTTGCGAGCGAGCCCGCACCGGCGACGCCCATCAGGGGCCGCGCCGAGATCAGGTTGGTGAAGTAGAGGGCCGGGATCGCGAGCGCCTTGGCCTTCTGCACGACCGGCGTCGTGCCGATGGCGAGATCCGGCCGGTATTCGTGCATGGCCGCGAGATCGTCCTCGAGGGAGGCGCGGTAGCGGACCTCGACGCCATGGGCTTGCAGCCAGTCGCGGTCGGCTTCGGAATAGGGGGTCTTCGGGCAGGCGGTGCCGACGTAGCGCAGGTCCGCGCCGCTCTCGACGAGGAGACGGCCGACCAGAAGTTCGGAGCCCTCGTAGCCCGAGAGCGTGATCCGTCCCTTGATCGGCGTGGCCGCCAGCGCCTGCCTGATCATCGGCAGGAACCGGTTCTTGGCGGCCTCGACGGTGGCGCGGGGCACGGCGCAGGTCTCGCCGATCCGGTCGAGCCAGTCCGCGGTGCCGTCGTGGCCGACCGGGGCGGAGCCGACGATGGGCCGGCCGGCGAGCTCGAACTCACGCATGCTCGCGGTGTAGAAGGGGTGGATCGCCGCCACCGCCGCGCAGTCGAGGGCGGCGTAGAGCTCGCGCCATTCGCGGGTGGGCACGACCGGGCCGGCGGCGAGGCCCATCGGCTCCAGCATGGCGCCGATCACCACCGGGTCGGCCGGGAACATCTCGCCGAGCAGCGTCACGGTGGGGCGCTCGGAGCGCCCGGCGCGCGGCGCCTGGACCGGGCCGTGCTCGGCCTCGGTGCGGGCGAATTTCAGCATCGCGCCGGCCAGGACGTCCTTGGCCTCGGCATGGGTGGGAACGCCGAAGCCGGGCACGTCGATGCCGATGATGCGGACCCCGTCGATCTCCTTCGGGAGCAGGCGCAGGGGAACGCCGGACGCGGTCGGGACGCAGAGATTGATGATGACGACGGCGTCGTAATCGGCGGGCTTGGCCACGTCGAACACCGCCTCGCGGATGTCCTCGAACAGCTTGCCGGTGACCAGGGTCTCGGAGTTGAAGGGCACGTAGCCGACCGTCCGCTTCGCACCGTAGAAATGCGACGTGAAGGTGAGCCCGTAGACGCAGCAGGCGGAGCCCGAGAGGATCGTGGCGGTGCGGCGCATGCGCAGGCCGACGCGCAAGCTGCCGAAGGCCGGGCACATGCTCTGAGGCTGGTCGTGCGGCCCCTGCGGGTAGTCCTTGGCGTATTGGTCGAGCGTCCCGCTGATCCCGGATTCCTTGCCTGCGGCGTTGGCCGCCGCCTTCATCGCGTCCTTGCCGGCGTGGCAGCCGAGGCCGTCGGACTTCGTCGCGGCGAGGTTCACGGGCTCGGCCGGCGCCGTCGCCAGGGTCGAGGCCGGGCGATCCTTGCGGGCGCGGAGGTCTGCGATGTCGAGGGTGACGGCCATGGTGCCCTCAAACCTCGTCGTAGATGACTTCGAGGGACGGCTTGGCGACCTGCGCCGTACCGCACATATCCTCGAAGGTCGCGGGCACCAGCGTGACGCCGCGACCCACGGCCTCTCCCTTGAACAGGCCGAGAAGGCCGTCCTGGCTCAGGGGTGTGGGATGGTTCGCCTTGGCGTCGTGGACGTTCTGGGCGAGATCCGCGAACAGGGAACCCCACTGGCTCTCGGGCCGGCCGATGATCTCGTAATTCGCGCTCTTCTTGCGGATGTCGTCGTCGGCCGGGATCGAGGCCAGGACCGGGATGCCGACCGCTTCGGCGAAGGCCTGCGCCTCGCCGGTGCCGTCGTCCTTGTTGATGACGAGGCCGCCGACGCCGACGTTGCCGCCGAGCTTGCGGAAGTATTCGACCGCCGAGCAGACGTTGTTGGCCACATAGAGCGACTGCAGGTCGTTCGAGCCGACGACGATGACCTTCTGGCACATGTCCCGGGCAATCGGCAGGCCGAAGCCGCCGCAGACCACGTCGCCGAGGAAGTCGAGCAGGACGTAGTCGAAGCCCCACTCGTGGAAGCCGAGTTTCTCCAGGAGCTCGAAGCCGTGGATGATGCCGCGCCCGCCGCAGCCGCGGCCGACCTCCGGCCCTCCGAGTTCCATCGCGTAGACGCCGTCCCGCTTGAAGCAGACGTCGCCGATGGCGACCTGCTCGCCGGCGAGTTTCTTCTTGGTGGACGTTTCGATGATGGTGGGGCAGGCGCGGCCGCCGAACAGGAGCGAGGTGGTGTCGCTCTTGGGGTCGCAACCGATCAGCAGGACCTTCTTGCCCTGCTGGGCCATCATGTAGCTGAGGTTGGCCAGCGTGAACGACTTGCCGATGCCGCCCTTGCCGTAGATCGCGATGATCTGCGTCTCCTTGGTCACCTTCGTCGACACCGCATCGGGCTCGATCGCGGCTTCGGCCCGAAGTGCTTCGGATTGATGAGCTTCGGAT
>NZ_CAXUJR010000028.1:11848-25735 GCF_964251405.1 uncultured Methylobacterium sp. | reverse complement strand
GCTTCGGATTGATGAGCTTCGGATCGGAGTGCTTCGGCGCCCTTGAGCGCGGCTCCGTTCAGCGGGATGTTCATGAACGGGGACTCCAATCGAGGATCATCTTGAGGCATTCGGGCTCGCCGAACGCCGTGCGATAGGCCTGTTCCGCATCCTCGGTCGGGCTGCGATGGGTGATCAGGCCGTCGAGGTTCAGGCGCCCGGACGCGATGAGCGCCGTGACCGCTGTGAGGTCCTCCGGACGCCATTGCGCGGCGACGCGGATGCGGGCCTCGCGCACGAAGGCGGGCGGGAAGGCGAAGGAGAGCGGCGCCTCGTAGAAGCCCGCCAGCACGACCTCTCCACCGGGCGCCAGGCGGCCGATCAGGGTGTCGAGGAGGCTGGCGTCGCCGCTCACGTCCATGATGCTGGCGTAGTCGCGACGCTCGTCGAAGACCGGGTCGATCACCGCGTAGCCGTGGTTGCCCGCGGCCCGGATCGGGTTCGTCTCCCAGACGATGGGCAATCCGCCGGCGATCGCCGTGAGGCGGGCGATCAGGCGCCCTAGGACGCCGTGGCCGACGATGAGGGAGCGCGCCCCCGGAACCACGTTGTGCAGGGCGTGATAGGCCGTGGCGGCCAGCGCGATCAGGATGCCGCGCTCTCCCAGCGTCGCGTCGAGCGGGACGAGGCGGGAGCCGGCGCTGACCAGGTGGGAAGCGGCGCCGCCGAACAGGCCGCGCACCGGCCCGAAGCAGCGCGCGCCGGGAACGAAGACGCTCTGGCCGACGGACAGGCCGGATTCGAACCCGGCCTCGACGACTTCGCCGACCGACTCGTAGCCGGGGACCAGCGGGTAACCCATGCCGGGAAAATCCGGCATCCGGCCGGACCAGAGCAGACGCTCGGTGCCGGTGCTGATGCCACTCCAGCGCACGGCCACGATGGCATCGGCGGGGCCGGCGGCGTCGAGATCGAGGTCGGTGAGGGAAAGCTGCTGGGGCTGCTCGAGGACGACGGCACGGGCTTGCATCGATGGTGTCCCTCCCCCGTCGTCTCATTCGCGCCACTCGTTCGGGTGGCTCCAGTCATGTCATCCTAGATAGACACTTTGGAACGTCAACTCTTATTTACGTGACGAGTGTCAAGCGCGCTTGTCAGTTCGACGGGCAGTGACGAGCCGGGTCAGGAGCGGGCGTCGCGTCGCGATCTCGCGCACCTGGGCGAAGCCGGCCTCGGCGAGGAGTTCGCCGAGTTCCTTCGGGCTGCGGCAGCGCCCGCTGCCCATGGCGAGGAGGTAGAAGCCGAAATAGGCGTCGGCGATCGGCCCGGCCCCGGGGGTGTCGGCCATCGGTTCGGCGAGCAGCAGGGTGCCGCCGGGCGGCAGCGCCTCGTAGACCTTGCGCAGGAGGATGCGGACGGTATCGTCGTCGTGGTCGTGGACCACGCGCACCAGCGAGATGACATCGGCGCCGGCCGGCAGCGGGTCATCGCGAAAGCTTCCGCCCTCGGTGACGGCCCTTCGCCCGAGGCCGGCGGCGGCAAAGCCGCGCCGCGCCAGCTCGGCCACGGGGGGCAGGTCGAACAGGGTGAGGGCGAGGTCCGGCGCCCTGCCGGCGGCGGCGGTAAGGAAGGCACCCTCCCCGCCCCCGACATCCATCAGGCGCCGGTGCCCGGTCAAGGGGTAGGCATCGAGGATATCTTGAGCGATCAGCGCCTGCGAGGCGGCCATCAGGCCGCTATAGGGCGCCACCGATTCGGGGACGACGGCTCGGCTTCCATCCGCGTAGGGCCAGTAGGCGGAAAGGCGGGTCGGCCCGGCCTCGCCGCGAAGCAGCGCCACGGGATCGCGCAGGTCGTCGTAGAGCATGGCATGGTGCTCCACCATCGCGGCGATGGCGGGATTGCCGATCAGCGCCGCGCCGAGATCGGCGAGCGCGAACCGGCCGTCCGGCAGCGCGGTCAGGAGGTCGAGGGAGGCGGCCGCCTTGAGGAGGCGCAGGCAGCGTTCCGGAGACAGGCCGACTTGCGCCGACAGCGAATCGACGCTGCGCGGCCCGGGTTCGAGCGCGCCGAACACGTCGAGGCGGATGCAGGCGAACAGCGTCTGCGAATAGACGAAGCCGGCGCACAGATCGAACAGGGCGCGGGTGTTGCGCCGCGCGATTCCCCGCGTCAGCGGAAAGCCGGCGGCCCAGCGTTGGAAACCAGGGCGAGCCACCGTGCGGTTGCGGAAGGCGAGCCAGCGCTCGCGCCAAGAACGGTTTGCGACGGCGGGTGCGGATCCCCCTCCCCCCTCTGCCGGAGAGGTAGGCCCACGCATCCGCAGGGCACCCTCCCCCGCAGAGGGGGGAGGGTTCGGACCCCACTTGAGGGGCAGAGAAGATTTCCAGGCCGCCGCCATATCAGTCGGCTCACGCAAACGCGTGCAGCTTCTCCGCTGCGAGGCTCGGCGGCAGGAACAGGCGGGTCTGCGACACGATCTCGGCGCGGAGCACCTCCGCTCCGGGACAGGGCGGGATGACCTCCACCGCCTCAGCGACGAGGTGCTTGAGCCGGGCCAGCGCCCCGCTGAACCCGAGCAGCGCGGCGGCGTTGGGGCGGCCCAGGGTGGCGTCGCGGCCCACCGGCTTGCCGATCTCCTCCTGGCGGCAGGCGACGTCGCTGAGATCGTCGGCGACCTGATAGGCCTCGCCCAGGCACTCGCCGAGCAGCCGCCACGGCAGGGGCGGCGCTCCGGCCGCGGCCGCCCCCGTCACGGTGGCGGCGGCGAACAAAGCCCCGGTCTTGGCCTGCTGGTATTCGGTCAGCCCGACGGTGAGCTCGGATTCCCAGGCCTGTCCCGCCACGATGCCGCCGGGCGAGCCGACGGCGCGGGCGACGAGGCCCACCAGGGACGCGAGCCGTCCCGAGTTGCGCGCCGCGCCGCGGGCCAGGGTCTCGAAGGCCAGGACGATGAGGGCATCGCCGGTGAGCACCGCCAGGGGCTCGCCATAAGCGGCATGGACGGAGGGTTTTTGGCGGCGCATCGGCGCGTCGTCGAAGCAGGGCAGGTCGTCGTGGACGAGGGAGGCGCAGTGCAGCAGCTCGATCGCCGCCGCCGCAGCATCGACGGCCATCGGATCGTCGTCGCCGCAGGCCCGGGCTACCGAGAGGCACAGGCGCGGCCGGATGCGGTGCCCGCCCGGGAACACGGCGTAGCGAATCGCCTCGGCTAGGCGCGGCGGAGCGCCGGGCGCCTCCGCATGGGCGACGGCATTGTCCAGAGCTCTCTCGATGCGTTGGCCGGCGTCCATCTCCGCGACTCCCGTGTCATTCTAGCTTGTCATGTAAAGTGTCAGTATTAATTGACACTCGTCAAGCGAGAAGACACGAGCAGCCGTGGGATCGGGCGAATGCTCAGAATCGCCCTGCGATGGTCAGCCGGATGGCGGTTGGCTCCACGGGCTTGAAGTGCCGGTCGGCGACGCCTTCGGCCGGCTCGCCGGAGAGGCGCGAGACGTAGAAATAGTCGATCTGGCTGACCTTGGCGCCGAACAGGTTGAGGGCGTCTAGGGAGACGCTGACCCCGTTCTCGAAGTTGTAGCCGAGCCGGCCGTTGACGAGGGTCGATTCGCTCGACCTCGCGGAATTGTCCTCGATCAGCGGACGCGGCCCGAAATAGCGCAGGCGCAGCGTGCCGAACCAGCCGAGCGCCTCGCCGAAGGTGACGCCCGCGGCGCCGATGACGGTGGGCGCTTCGGGAATGCGGCTGCCGGCGGGGTCTCGGTCGGCGAAGCGCGACTGGGTCCAGGTGGCGTCGAGGTCGAGGGAGAGCCAGGGATTCAGCCGGTAGCGGTTCGTCCATTCGACGCCGTAGCGCCGGGTCGGGCGGCTCGGCTCGGTGGTGCCGGAATCGCCCTGGAACAGGTTCTCGGAGTCGAAATCCAGCTGGAACAGGCTGAGCGCCGATTCGAGCCCCTCGATCGCCCGCGTGCGGACGCCGATCTCCGAGCCCACCGAGCGGACGAGGAAGGGCGCGTTGCTGAGGTTGAACAGCCGGCTCGCGGAATCGACCCGGGCGGTGACGCCGCGCGCATCGTTGCTGTGGAAGCCCTCGCCGTAATTCACGAACAGCTCCGTGTCGGCGAAGGGGCCGAGCACGAGGCCGAGCTTGGGGCTGACGATGCCGTCGGTGGCTTTGCCCGAGTTCTCGGGGATGAAGGCCGAGACGTTAGCGGCGTAGGCGTCGCCGCGAACGCCCACGATGGTGCGCAGCCAGTCGGTCCAGCGCACCCGATTCTCGAGGTAGAGCGCCGCGCTCCCCTCCTGGATGCGGTCGTCCAGCACGGTGGAGAGGGTCTGTCGACGCGCCGTGTTGAACAGGCCGACCTGGATGTCGTCGTAGCGGGCCTGGAGGCCGATCTCGGTCTCCATGGGCAGGCCGAGGAGGTCGCCCTGGAACACGCGGGCGATCTCGCCGCCGGTGACGGTGCGCTTGTCCTTCTGGCGGAACTGATCGCCGTTGACGGGGTCGTTGAGGAAATAGGTGAATTTGTTGAAGAGGCCGAGGCTGCTGCGGATGACGTAGGCGCTGGCCCGCGTCACCCCGCCGGCATCCGACCGGCTCCAGCGGCCCGAAAGCGACAGGCGAGAGGATTCGCCGCCGTCGGTGGGGTCGAGGCTGCCGAAGCGGCCGATCAGGCCGCTCGCGACGGCGCGCTCGGGGATCTGGTCGGTGGAGGTCCAGGTGCTGGAATAGGCCATGCCGATGACGGAGAACCCGTCGAGCGCCGTGCCCTGGCTGTAGCGGGCGACCCCGTTGACCTTGCGCTGCCGGCCCAGCACCTCGGAGGGGCCGTCATAGACCTGGGCCTCGCCGGCCACCAGGAGGTTGCCCTGGCCGAGCGGCGCCGACGCGATGGTGAGCGCGCGCTTGTAGCCGAAGCTGCCGAGCGAGGTCAGCGCGATGTTGCGCTCCACCGTGTCGAGGTAGTCGATCCGCACCGCGCCGGCCGAGGAGAAGTCGCCCTCGCGGGCGAAATACGGCCCCTTGGCGAAGGCGACGGCGCCGACGAGTTCCGGGATCAGGAAGTTGATGTCGGCATAGCCCTGGCCGTGGCCGTGGGTGCGCATGTTCACGGGCATGCCGTCCACATGGATGGCGATGTCGGTGCCATGGTCGAGGTTGAAGCCGCGCAGGAAGAACTGGTTGGCTTTCCCCTCCCCCGAGTGCTGCGTGACGATGAGGCCGGGCACCGCCTCCAGCACCTCCCCGGGCCGGGTGATCGGGCGGCTGTTGAGCCGGGCGCCCGCGATCGTGCCGGCGCTCGACGACAGGGCGGGAGCGACCTCCCCGCCCCCGATCCCGGTGACGCCGCCCGGATAGCCCGGACTCGCGACGGGAAAACCCGACGTGCCGGCGACGCTGAGTTCGGGCAGGGCCACGGCGGATGGTTCGGCGCCGGCTTGGCCGAGGGCGCAGGTGGGCATTACCGCGAGGCCCAGGCAGGCCGCGATTCGTCGGGGTGACAGGAGGGATGACACGGGAAGACCTCGGGCGACGGCTGTGGCACGTCACCGCGAACGAAGCCGGTCCCCGCGCGAGCAGGTTCCGACACCCCATCAGGACACCCCGCCCGATGCGTTCCGCGTGTGACCACGGCTGACGGCAGGTCTCCTGGCTCGCGGGTCACCGCCCTCTCATCGTCTTCCCAGGTGCCGAGGCATCCAGTGACGTGTTGATGAAGGGCTCGCCGCTTACAGTTGCGGGGGCAGCCGCGGCATCGGGCCATGAGCCCTCACCGCGTTCCCTTTTGATCCTCGTGAGAGGAACCGTCGGGCAAACCATCGCAGTGGCGGCGGGGAGCGTCAATGTGCCAGCCCGCCGACGTTAGTCCTGGCCGCCGTAGGCGAGCCCGGAACCAAGAAACACAGGTTCTTGAAGCGTTTGCGCCGTCGACGGCTCTGGGTTCCGGGCTCTGCTTCGCAGCCCCGGAATAACCGACGGAGCGGGACAAACACGAGCGAAAGGAAGAAAGTGTCACGGCGTGTCCGCGCTGCCGCAGTGTCGCTCCAGCTTGACACTTCCGAGGCAGGCCGGTGTAAATCGGACCCGGAAAGAGCGCCTCGAAACGCGGCGCCGGGAGGATGATCGGGCGTGGCCGGACGCAGGGTGGTCGTCATCGGAGCGGGGATCGCGGGGCTGGTCGCCGCCCTGCGCCTCGCCCATGCCGGCCTCGACGTCACCGTGATCGAGCGGTCGGGAAAGCCCGGCGGCAAGATGCGCAGCGTCGATGCGGCCGGCCGTCATATCGAGGCGGGTCCCACCGTCTTCACCATGCGCTGGGTCTTCGAGGAGATCTTTGCCGAGGCCGGTGCCGATCTCGGCAGCCTCGTCGCCCTCACGCCGGCCGGCATCCTCGCCCGCCACGCCTGGAGCGGGGATGCGCGCCTCGACCTCTTCGCCGACCACGAGGCCAGCGTCGACGCCATCCGCACTTTCGCCGGTGCCCGCGACGCTGACGGCTTCCGCCGGTTCAGCGCGCGGGCCGCCGACGTGTACCGGACGCTCGAGGGGCCGTTCATCCGCGGCGCGCGGCCGAGCCCGGTCGAACTCGGGCGCCGGGTCGGGCTCTCGGGGCTCGGCGACCTCTGGCGCATCCAGCCCTTCACCACCCTGTGGGGTGCGCTCGGCGAGTACTTCCGCGATCCTCGGCTGCGGCAGCTCTTCGGGCGCTATGCCACCTATTGCGGCGCCTCGCCCTTCGAGGCGCCCGCCACCCTGATGCTCGTCGCGCACGTGGAGGCGGAGGGCGTCTGGCACGTCGAGGGGGGATTGAGCGCGCTGGCCGCCGCCGTCGCGGATCTGGCGGTCTCGCGCGGTGCGAGCTTCCGCTACGGCGCCCATGTCGAACGGATCGTGGCCGAGGGCGGGGCCGTCTCGGCGGTCATGCTCGCGGATGGGGAGCGCATTCCGGCCGACGCCGTCGTCGCCAATGCCGATGTCGGAGCCCTCGGTGCGGGCCTGTTCGGCCCCGAGGCGGCGCGCGTGACCGATCGGGTCGCGCCCTCCGATCGTTCGCTCTCGGCGGTGACCTTCTGCATGAACGCGAGGCCCGCGGGCTTCCCGCTCTTGCGCCACACGGTCTTCTTCTCGGACGACTACGCCGCCGAATTCGCCGACCTGCGCCAGGGCCGATTGCCCGCCGACCCCACGGTCTATGTCTGCGCCCAGGATCGCGGTGACGAGGCACCCTCGTCCTTGGCCGGTCCCGAACGCCTGCTCTGCCTCGTCAACGCCCCGGCCACCGGCGAGCGCCCCCTCGATCCCACGGAGATGCGTCGATGCGAGACCAACCTGCGTCGGCGGCTGCTGGCCGGCGGTCTGACCCTGAGCGAGGAGCCGGGGACGGTGGCGACCGACCCGGCCGGGTTCGCGGCCATGTTCCCGGCGACGGGCGGCGCCCTCTACGGCCGCGCCTCGCACGGCTGGATGGCCTCGTTCAAGCGGCCGGGGGCGCGGACACGGCTGCCGGGACTGTATCTCGCGGGGGGCAGCGTCCATCCGGGCCCGGGAGTGCCGATGGCGGCCCAGTCGGGCCGGCTGGCGGCAGACAGCCTCCTTCAGGATCGACGCTCGCCCCTCGCTTCGACACCCAGGTGGGCAAGGGCGGCTATGTCTGGTGGTACGTCGACGCCCTGAGCGAGGACGGCACCCACGGGCTCACCATCATCGCCTTCATCGGCAGCGTGTTCTCGCCCTATTACGCCTGGGACACGAGCCGGGACCCGTTCGCGCATTGCGCCGTCAACGTCGTGCTCTACGGCCAGGGGCGCAACGCGTTCTGCATGACGGAGCGCGGCGCCAAGTCCCTGTCGCGCGATGCCCGCCAGATCCGTATCGGCCCGAGCGCCATGGAATGGGACGGCACCTCCCTCACCATCCGCCTCGACGAGGTCACGGCACCGATCCCGTCGCGGGTCCGCGGGACGGTGCGGGTGCGCCCGGCCGGGATCACGCAGGTGCCCCAGACCCTCGACGCGGCCGGCCGGCACCGCTGGTGGCCGATGGCGCCCTCCTCCCCCGTGGAGGTCTCCTTGAGCGAGCCGGCCCTGTCGTGGTCCGGCACCGCCTATTTCGACACCAACCACGGCGACGAGCCGCTGGAGGACGCCTTCTCACGATGGACCTGGTGCCGGGCCGATCTCAAGCCGGGGGCGGCGATCCTCTACGACGTGGTCCGCCGCGACGGCAGCACCCAGAACCTGTCCCTGCGTTTCGACGCCGACGGCACGCGCCGCGAGATCGTACCGCCGGTCGCGGCGGACCTCCCCAAGACCGGGTTCTGGCGGATGCCGCGCCCGACCCGCAGCGACGACGGCCGGTCGCAGGTCGTGCGAACCTTCGAGGACACCCCGTTCTACGCCCGCTCGCTCCTGTCCTCGACCCTGTGCGGCCAGGCGGTGCGGCCGGTCCACGAGAGCCTGTCGCTCGACCGCTTCAAGAACCCACTGGTGCGGCTGATGCTGCCGTTCCGGATGCCGCGGCCGTTCGGGTGAGACGAGCTTGGCGGAGGCACCTAAGCCCCCGCCCGCTCCGCCGCGTTGCGCTTGCGGGTCTCGGCGGCCTTCCTCGCCGAGGCCGAACGCTGCTCGGCGGTGCGGCCGGCGGAAGCCTTGCCGCCCGCCGCGCCGCCCTTGTGCGCCGCCGGGTGGCCGGTCGCCTTGCCGCGCCCGGAGCCTCCCGGTTTCTTGCCGCCGCCGTCGTCCTTGTTGACGGTGGCCCAGGCCCGCGCCTCGGCCTCGTCCTCGGGCACCCCGCGCTCGACGTAGGATTCGGTGATGTGCTCGGCCTTGCGCACCTGCTTGTCCGTGTATTTCGCCTTGTCGCCTCGGGCCATGGTCGCGCTCCACGAAGATGTCGCCGCCGTCTCAGCCGAGGCCGGTTTGCCCGTCGAGGACGGTTCGGACGCGGAGGACGAGGTCGTTGCGGCGGTAGGGCTTGTTCAGGAGATCGAACTCCGCGCCCCCGGTGTCGGTTCGATCCAGGCTGGCCTCGGCGTAGCCCGTCGTCAGCAGCACCTTCAGGGTCGGACGCCGCCGCCGGGCCTCGCGGGCCAGCGCCACGCCGTTCATGCCGCCCGGCATGATCAGGTCCGTGAACAGGAGGTCGATGGCCTCGCTCTGGTCGAGGATGTCGAGGGCCTCGCGGCCGTTTCGGGCCATGAGCGTCGTGTAGCCGAAGTCGCGCAGGATGGTCCGTGCGAGTTCCCCGACATCCTCGCGGTCGTCGACGATCAGCACCGTCTCGGTGCCAGTCCCGTCGATGGGCGGCGCGGGCGCGCGCGGAGCAGGGCGATCCTCGATTGCGCTGGCGGGAAACGACAGGCGCACCGTGGTTCCGTCGCCCGGCACCGACGCGATCTGCATCGCGCCGCCCGATCGCTTGGCAAAGCCGTAGACCATCGAGAGGCCGAGCCCGACGGCCCCGTCCTCCTCCTTGGTGGTGAAGAACGGGTCCATCACCCGCGTCAGGACCTCCGGCGCGATTCCCATTCCGGTGTCGCGCACGCAGATGCCGACATGGCGGCCGACGGGGAGGTCCGAGGGCGAGTGCCGATCGCCGGTCGCGACATCCTGGTTCTGCGTGGAGAGGGTGACGCGGCCGCCGTCGGGCATCGCATCACGGGCATTGATCAGGATGTTGAGGAGCGCCGCCTCGGTCTGGGTCGGGTCGATCCGGCAGTTCCACAGATCGGGTGCGAGGTCGAACGCAAGGCTCACGCCGGTCCCCAACGTCCGGCTGGCGAGATCCTCCATGCCCTGGACGAGACTGTTGAGGTTGACCGCGCGGCCTTCCAGCCGCTGCTTACGGGCGAAGGCCAGGAGCTGGTGCGTCAGTGCCGTCGCCCGCTCGGCCGCAACGCGGATGTTGTCGGCGGCCCGGCTCATCCGGACACGGTCCGGCTCCTGCGTCTCGAGGGCGGCGCTGAGGATGTCGACGTAACCGACGATGACCTGCAGCAGGTTGTTGAAGTCGTGGGCGATGCCGCCGGTGAGCTGGCCGAGCACCTCCATCTTCTGGGTCTGTCCGAGGGCATCCTCCGCATCGCGGCGGCGCGAGACGTCGAGCTGCGAGCCGAAGTAGTAAACGAGCTCGTTGGCGGCATTGTAGATCGGGGCGATGAAGAGCCCGTTCCAGTACGTCGAGCCGTCCTTGCGGTAGTTCAGGATCTCGGCAGCGTATTCCCGGCGCTCGGCGACTGCGCGGCGGATCTCGGCGACGACGGCCTGGTCCGTTTCCGGCCCCTGCAGGAAGCGGCAGTTGCGGCCCACCATCTCCTCGGGCGTGTAGCCCGTCATCGCGCTGAAGGCCCTGTTGGTAAACAGAATCGGATTGTCGGGCTGGCGAGGGTCGGTGACGATCATCGGCATCCGCGTCGCCTCGACGGCCGCGAAGAAGATGTCGCTGTGGCGATCGGAGACGTCCGATGAGAAGCCGGTCTTCACACGCGCAGGCAAGTCGATCGGGGGCGTCTCTGATCCGTCGCTCATACTGGCCCGGCGTCACCATCGTTCAAGGCGCCGACGATACCACACCGAAGATGGTTGCGGGATGATCGAGCGCCGTCAGATGTTCCTGATACTGGATCCGAGCGAGCGTATCAGTCTGTTTTAAGCTGGACGCGATCCCGTTTTCTTGCGGGGAACAGGCAGGATTGGTTCCGCCGGCCTGCGCGGGAGGATCACCCCATCGTCTCCGGTTGCCGATCGAGCCCGACTGGGCCTGCGCGCCACGAATGCAGATCTCGGGGAAACCCGGGATCTGCGCAAGGGAGAGCCATGTTGCGGCCTCCGCTCAGTCGGCGGGCGGTTCGAACCGAACCGCGTCGATGTTGGCGCGCTCGAAGGCCTGCATCACGTGCTGGTAGGAGCGCTCCATCTCGGTGGCGGCCTCGCCCTTGGTTCCGTCGGGCTTGAGGACGAACATCAGCATCGAGCGGCCGGTGACGTCGTAGGTCTGGCCGATGCCGACATGGGCCGCCTCCTGGTTGTCGGGCAGGTTGGTGTCGAGGAGCCGCGTCCACGCGGCACCTCCCACCGACGCCGGCAGCTTGAAAGAGACCAGGTCGTGGTAGGCGTTGTAGAGCAGGAGCAGGGTCGCGTCGCCGCCGCGCCGGTGGATTCCCGAAGCCTGGGCGCGCCCGTCGAGCAGGACGGCGATGGAGCGTGCATCTCCCTGCGACCAGTTCTCTTGCGTCATCTCCTCGCCGTTCGGCGAGAGCCACGTCACGTCCTTGACGCCGAGGTCCTCATCGTAGGCGGCGGTGAGGAAGCGCCCGCGGGTCAGGATCGGCAGGGCGGTGCGCAGGTGCATCAGGCGCTGCGTGAACGCGGCGAGGTCGCGTTCGGCGGGGCCGATCGCCTCCCAGTTCATCCAGGAGACCTCGTTGTCCTGGCAATAGGCGTTGTTGTTGCCGGCCTGGCTGCGCGCGAATTCGTCGCCGGCGAGCAGCATCGGGGTGCCGCGCGAGAGGAACAGCGTCGCCAGCATGTTGCGCATCTGGCGCAAGCGCACCGCCTTGATCTCGGGATCGTCGGTTGGTCCCTCGACGCCGTAATTATAGGACAGGTTGTGGCCGTGGCCGTCGCGGTTGTCCTCCCCGTTCGCCTCGTTGTGCTTCTCGTTGTAGGCGACGGTATCGGCGAGCGTGAAGCCGTCATGGGCCGAGATGAAGTTCACCGAGGCCCATGGCTTGCGCCCGCGCTTGTTGAACTTGTCCGCCGATCCCGTGATGCGGGCGGCCAGCGAGGGCAGCAGGCCCTCGTCGCCGCGCCAGTAGCCGCGCACGTCGTCCCGGAACCGGTCGTTCCACTCGGCCCAACCCGGCGGGAAGCCGCCGACCTGGTAGCCGCCCGGCCCGCAATCCCACGGCTCGGCGATGAGCTTGACCCCGTTGAGCACCGGGTCCTGCAGGCAGGTGTCGAGGAAGCCGCCGCCCTCGTCGAAGCCGTGCGCCTCCCGCCCCAGGATGGTGGCGAGATCGAAGCGGAAGCCGTCGACCCGCATCTCGGTCGCCCAGTAGCGAAGCGAGTCGGTGACGAGCTGCAGCACGCGGGGATGGGAGAGGTTGAGGGTGTTCCCCGTGCCGGTATCGTTGATGTAGAACTGCTCCTGGCCCGGCAGCAGCCGGTAGTAGGAGGCGTTGTCGACGCCCTTGAAGGAGAGGGTCGGGCCCTTCTCGTTCCCCTCCGCGGTGTGGTTGTAGACCACGTCGAGGATGACCTCGAGGCCGGCGCCGTGCATGCGCGCCACCATCTCCTTGAACTCGGAGAAGGCGAAGTCCGGCACCGCCGCGTAGCGGCGGGCGGGAGTGAAGAACGAGATCGTGTTGTAGCCCCAGTAGTTCACCAGGTTCTTTTCCTGCAGGTAGTCGTCCTGCACGAAGGCGTGGATGGGCAGCAGCTCGACCGAGGTGACGCCCAGACTCTTGATGTAGTCGAGCACCGCCGGGTTGCTGAGACCCGCATAGGTTCCGCGCAGCCGCTCCGGCACCAGCGGATGGGTCTTGGTGAAGCCCTTCACGTGGGTCTCGTAGAAGACGGTCTTCTCCCACGGTACGTTGGGCTTGCGGTCGCGGCCCCAGGTGAAGGCCGGGTCGATCACGCGGCTGCGCCGGGTGAAGGGCGCGCTGTCGCGCTCGTCGAAGGTGAGGTCGTCGCCGCTCTCCATCTGGTATCCGAACAGGGCCGGGTTCCAGGTGATGGAGCCGACGAGGCCCTTGGCGTAGGGGTCGATGAGGAGCTTGTTGGGGTTGAAGCGATGGCCGGCCCTGGGCTCGTAGGGCCCATGCACCCGGTAGCCGTAGATCGTGCCGGGCCGGGCGTCCGGCAGGTAGCCGTGCCAGATCTCGTCGGTGTATTCCGGCAGCTCGATCCGCTCGATCTCCCGCTCGCCGGCATCGTCGAACAAGCACAGCTCGACCTTGGTCGCGTTCGCGGAGAACAGCGCGAAGTTGACGCCGAGACCATCCCAGTTGGCGCCGAGTGGATAGGGCGCACCCTCGCGGATGCGCGAGCGTGCCGAGCGGGTCTGAGCGGACGCCATGTCTTTCTGAGAATCCTTGCCTGCCTGAAACGTCGAATCGTCGGCCATCATTGCTCCGGAGTTCGGCCTCGTTCGGGCGTCGGCTGCGAACGAAATGCCTGAATGCGACGTGAACGCGTCCGCTTACGCCTAAGCTCCCATCGGGGACAAATTTTTGCGGCGCTGCGATCATCGGCGATTGCGGGCCCGGGCGGTTTCCTCCAGTCCTGAACGAGGATCGGCGCGGCGGCTTCGATCAGCAGATCTCCGGTGCGGGCGATCTTCTGGCAGGCGATCTTCGGGCGGGAGAGATGTGATGAGCCAGCTGGATGTCGAGGCCACGGAAGGTCTCCAAGCGATCGCCGACCGCCATGGCGTCAGCCTCGACGCCGTGCGTCACCTCCTCTGGGCGCTGGAGGCCGGCAACGGCACGATGGCCCAGTTCAACCACCCCGATCTCGGTGGATTCGGCCAATGGTCGTCCGGCGGCATGATCATGATCGGGCAGATGTTCGATCATGGCCTCAAGGCCCGGGTCGCCTCCCTGTGCTCGGAACTCGCGCAAGAAGTACCGCCGGCCGGCGGTTCGAGCACGGCATCCGGCGGCTGGTGGCCGGCCGGGCTCGGCCGCCCCTCGTCCTCGGGCGCCCAGGACGGGATGCGCTACGCCTATTTCCCCGAGAGCCGCCGGCTCGCCATCGAGGCGGACGGGACGCTCTCCCTCTACGACACCGGCGACCACGACATCGGCGGCGTCTCGCAGCAGCAGGGTGGAGGGCGCAGCCTGCGGTTCACGGGACGCAACGGCCCCGTCGACCTCGACCGGCTGACGCGCGTGGAGG
>NZ_CAXUJR010000028.1:0-11748 GCF_964251405.1 uncultured Methylobacterium sp. | reverse complement strand
CTCGCCCGCCATGCCGCCCGCATCCGCGGGGGGCGACGTACTCGGCACGCTCGAGAAACTGGCCGGCCTGCGCGACAAGGGCATCCTCACCGACGCCGAGTTCTCGGCCAAGAAGGCGGAACTTTTGGCGCGACTGTGAGCGCGCCGGTCTGGCTGGAATCCGCGTGGCCCTCCCCCGCGACCTCCTCGACATCAGGACGATCTATCACGAGCCGGCGGTGACCGGGTTCCTCCGCGGGCGCGAGATCCTCGACCGTTTCCCGGACGCGGAGCGCATCGTCGTACCCTCGCACTGGAACATCCCGAATCTCCACGGCAACGAGGGCTCGGTGGAGGATTGGGTGCGGATCAAGCGCTCGACCCTGGTGCTCAGGGTGAAGAAGGGGCTCGCGATGCGGCCCAACGGGCGCAGCGCCCATTTCATCGCGCCCTCGACCTCGAACGGCTGCGCGATGGCCTGCGCCTATTGCTACGTGCCTCGCCGCAAGGGCTTCGCCAACCCGATCTCGCTGTTCGTGAACGTCGAGGCGGTCTGCGCCGCCATTCGGCGGCATGCCGGGCGGCAGGGACCGCTGGCGACCCCCGACACGATCGACGCAGAGCATTGGGTCTACGATATCGGCGAGAACGGTGACCTCTCGGTGGATGCGGAGGTGAGCGAGGGCGTGCGCGACCTCGTCGCCCTGTTCCGCGATATCCCGAACGCCAAGGCGTCGTTCGCCACGAAGGCCGTGAACCGCGACCTCCTCGCCTACGAACCGCGGGGCAAGACCCGGATCCGGTTCTCGCTGATGCCCGAGCGGATCGCCCGGATCGTCGACGTGCGGACCTCGCCCATCAGCGAGCGCATCGCCGCCATCGACGACTTCGTGGCCGCCAGCTACGAGGTCCACGTCAATTTCTCGCCCGTCATTCTCTACGAGGGCTGGGAGGCCGACTGGCGCGGTCTGTTCGAGGCCCTCGACGACGGGATCGGGCCGGCGGCAAAGGCGCAGCTCAAGGCGGAGATCATCCTGCTCACCCACAATGCCGGCCTGCACGCGGTCAATCTCGGCTGGCACCCCAAGGCCGAGGATCTGCTCTGGCGCCCCGACATCCAGGAGGCCAAGCGCTCCGAGGGCGGCGGCGACAACCTGCGCTACCGCGCCCGCTGGAAGGCCAGATGGCTCGCACGATTCAAGGACCTGATGGCCGAGCGGATTCCCTATTGTGGGATCCGCTACGCGTTTTGACCCGCCGAGGAGGAAACCCGATGAGCGACCATGAGACTTACCTGCGCGAGGCGGTGGACCTCGCGGTCCTGAACGTCGCCGAGGGCGGGCGCCCCTACGGCGCCGTCATCGTCCGCGACGGCGCGGTGATCGTGCGCGCCGCTAACGGCATCCATGTCACCAACGATCCCACCGACCATGCCGAGTTGCGGGCCTTGCGCGAGGCAGGCCGGCAGCTCGGAAGCCCGAAGCTCGACGGCTGCGTCGTCTATGCCAGCGGCCGCCCCTGCCCGATGTGTCACGCCGCGATGCGGCTCGCCGGCATCCGCGAGGCCTATTTCGCCTATTCGGCCGAGGAGGCCGAGGCGCATGGGCTGCTCGGCGCCGGCATCTATGCGGAGCTGTGCCGGCCGCTGGCCGAGCAGCCGATGCAGGTGCGCCACCTGCCGGTCACGGTCCGGGTCCATCCCCTCAAGGCCTGGGCGGAGAAGAGCGGAAAGGCCTGAATACGGCCCCGGCGCCCTCGCCTCAATGCGTCCAGGGCGCCGTGCGGTTGAACTTGAAGTTGTCGGAATACGAGAGGCCCTTGCGGATCACCGGCTTCTGGGGCTCCTCGATCCGATAGGAGAGGCCGGCGCGCGTGGCGTAGGCCGCTGCCTCCTCCGACGTGTCGAAGGAAAGCCTGACCTGCTGGAGCATGTCGCCGGAGCTGGTCCAGCCCATCAGCGGATCGGTCTCGCGCGGCTCGGTCCGATCGAATTCGAGGATCCACTGCTTGGTGCGGGCAAGCCCGGACTGAGAGGCATCCTTGGCGGGCTGGTAGATGCGCGCGCTCGACATCGGACGATCGAAGCCTTCGAATGGATGATTGGTCGGGGCGATAGGATTCGAACCTACGACCCTCTGGTCCCAAACCAGATGCGCTACCAGACTGCGCTACACCCCGACACGCTCTCGCGCAGTGTGGGAGTACGGTTTCGGGCCTAAGAACGCAACCGGCGTCTGGTGGCTTAAGGAGAACGGACGACGCACAAAGTCCCGCTTCGCGGATCCGGTTGCGAGGATTTCGAAGGCAGACGTCATGGCGCTGGACATAGGCTCCGTCCTTCTGATGACGCGGCTTTCCGCCCGACCTAGGGGATAGCAATTTGCTATTGAAATGGAGATAGCAAATTGCTATAGGTTTTTGTGAGTCAGATCGCTTACGGCAGAGAAGCCCTGAAGACGCTGGCCCGCATGCCGGCCAACGTCGCGAAGCTGATCTGTATGAAAGTCGAGCAATATGCGGGCGATCCGGTTTCGCTGACGAACAACGTGAAGGCCCTGCAAGGTCGTCCGGAACGTCTTCGTCTCCGCGTGGGTGACTGGCGCGTCCTGTTCAGCGATGACGGTGCCGTCGTTTCCATCATCAAGGTCGCCCCATGCGGGGGCGCTTACGATTGAACTCGCGGTCAGCGCCAAGGAGGGCCGGACCATGAACGCACAGATCATCATCACTCCTGCGGGTGAGCGGCTCGTCCTGATCCCTGAGGCGGAATACGCCGCCCTGGTCGATGCTGCCGAAGATGCGGCAGACAACGCGGCTTTTGATAGGTTCGAGACGAAGCTTGCCAATGGTGAGGAGGAACTGATCCCGTCCAAGATCGTGGACCGCCTTCTCAGCGGCGAGAGTCGCATCCGTGTCTGGCGCGAGCATCGCGGTCTGACTGCTCGATCTTTGGCGGACAAGGCCGGGATCGCTCAGCCCTTCCTCTCGCAGATCGAGACAGGGAAGCGTGAAGGCACCGTGGATACCCTACGGAAGATCGCAGTGGCCTTATCGGTGACGATCGACGACTTGGTGGGGTGATGGGGCAACCTTCGGACCGGCGGTCAGGTGGCGACCGGTGGTGCCGATCTGGCACCACGACGACCCCATTTCATCCGTGACCGGCAAGTCGGTTTTCTGCCGCGATGTGTATCGCATCGATCCCGCGTCTCGGCGGACCCACGGGGACGCCGAGTTCGCGACCACCGCTCACACCAGGATGTCGAGAACCCGTTTCTCGGTGTCGACGGAGGATTTCAGCACCGCCGCGTTGAGGCTGATCGCGGCCTTCGATTCGATCAGCTGGACGGCGGTGGCCGAGAGATCGACCTGAGTCGCCTGCGGCAGGCTCGTCCCCATGGTGGCGACGTCCTCGGCAGCGCCCGCGTAGCGCTGCGACGCCACCGCCATGCCGCCCGCCGAGATCGATACCGCGCTGATCATTGGCCCCGTGCTCCCCGCCTCGAACGAGGGTGGCACGGGACTCGTGAAGCGTCGGTGAGGGAGTTGCGTGGCATTCGAACGATCACGCGTATCATCACGGTGCCGCTTGATCTTGGGCAGGGCGACATCCACCTGCGCCGCTGAGGGCGCCAGCGGATGGCACGAAGGATACGCGATGATCGACCTGTATTACTGGCCCACCCCGAACGGCCACAAGGTGACGCTGTTCCTTGAGGAGACGGGCCTGCCCTACGCGATCAAGCCGGTGAACATCGGCAAGGGCGACCAGTTCGCACCCGCTTTCCTGGCGATCGCCCCCAACAACCGCATGCCGGCGATCGTCGACCACGCGCCGGCGTCGGGGTCGGAGCCGGTCTCGGTCTTCGAGTCGGGCGCGATCCTGCTCTACCTCGCCGAGAAGGCCGGACGTTTCATCCCGGCCGACCTGCACGGCCGGGTTGAGGTGCTGCAATGGCTGTTCTGGCAGATGGGCGGGCTCGGGCCGATGCTCGGCCAGAACCACCACTTCTCGCAATACGCGCCCGAGAAGATCCCCTACGCCATCGACCGCTACGTCAACGAGACGAACCGGCTCTACGGCGTCCTCGACCGGCGGCTCGCCGACCGTCCCTTCCTCGCCGGTACGGAATACTCCATCGCCGACATGGCCTCCTATCCGTGGATCGTGCCGTGGGAGAAACAGGGCCAGACCCTGAGCGACTTCCCCCATCTCTCACGCTGGTTCGGGACGATCGCCGAGCGCCCGGCCACGAAGGCCGCCTATGCCCGCGCATCCGAGGTCAACCCGGACCACGGCAAGACCATGAGCGAGGACGCCAAGAAGGTGATGTTCGGCCAGACCGCGAAACGCGGCTAGCGGCGAAGGCCCTCCAGCGGCACCGGTGCCGCGTGGGGCCGGGTCGCCAGCATGCCGTCGATGAGCGCCAGCACCTCGGGCCGGCCGCAATTGGCGGCCGGTTCGAACGGGGTCCAAGTCTGGGTGAAGTCGAGGGCGGCGAAGACGTCCCGGTAGCGGCGCAGCTCGTTCGTGGTCAGCGGCACGCCGCGCACGAAGGCCTTGTGCGCCGAGATCGTGACGGCCTTTCGAAAATCGGCTGGGTCGAGTTCGAACTTGAGGGCGTCGCCGCAGAACAGGATCTTGTTTGCGCGGTCGAACAGGACTGCGTGGCCGTCGAAATGCCCGGCGGTACGGTGCAGTTCGAGCCCCGGCAGCGGCTCCAGGAAGTCGTCGTAGGGCCAGGACACCTGCAACGCCGCGCTCCAGACGAAGTCGGCGGCCGGCAGGCACAGTTCCGGGTCGAAGCGGTCCTGCAACTGGACCAGCGCCCCGTAGGCGTGCGGGTGGGAGGACGAGAGAATTTGCATGCCGCCGAGCGATTCGATGTGCCGGAGCGCCGCCTCGCTGAAGACCGGGCAGGCCTCGAAGCCCATATTCCCGTCCGGCGTCTGGACCAGGTAGGCGCTGGGGCCGATGCCGGAGACAGGCTCGTTCCAGAAGCGCCAGATTCCCGGCTCCAGCTCCTGCCAGTGGCAGGGGAAGCGCGCTTGCGCTTCGCGCTCGCTCCAGAACTGCCAGCCGCCCTGCGGCACCACGTGGCGGGCGTCGAGGCACATCGGGCAGGAGGCCGGCGCCTCGAAATGGCGCTGCCAGAACCCGCAATTGTCGCACGTATAGGCGGGAAGCTGGAGGGCGCCCGCGAAGGGAAGGTAGCCGGGGGACAAGGGGCGTCGCTCTCGCTCTCTCGCGGACGGGATGCGGCGTTGCAGGAAGGCCGGACGGATGGCCTCGTGCGCCGCCGATCCGCATATAGGCCGGATCGGGCGAACCGCGATACCGCCGCACTTCGAGACCGATCCAGGAGGATCATGCCCGCCATTGCCATCGATCTTACCCGCCTGATCACCCGCCTCTCGCATGCGAGCCCGAGCGGGATCGACCGGGTCGACCTCGCCTATGCCCGCCACGTCCTGGCACAGCCCGGTGAGCGCTTCGGCCTGGTCTCCACGGTCCTGGGTCCGCGCGTCCTTGACCGCGCCGGTGCGGGGGCGGTGGTCGATGCGGCGGCCTCCGGCTGGGAGGAGGACCGCGACGCACAGGCCGACCCGATCTATCGCGGGCTCCTGACGAGGCTGGGCGCCGGACCGGCGCCGACGGGCGCCGCCGATCCGGCCCCGCACGCCGGGAGCCGCAACCGGCTCCGCGTCGAGACGAACCTGCGGGTCCTGAGAGCCGGCGGGCACGAGGCGCTGCCGCAGGGCACGATCTATCTCCATACCTCGCACCTGCGCCTCGACCGGCCGGAGCGCTTCGACTGGCTCTACGACCGCCCCGACATCCGGCCGGTCTTCTTCGTGCACGACCTCATCCCGATCAGCCATCCCGAATACGGGCGCCCGGGCGAAGGCGAGCGTCACGCGGTCCGCATGGAGACGATGGCCCGGCACGCCGCGCACGTCATCGCCAACTCCGCCGACGTCGCCGCACATTTTTCCCGCCACCTCGCGGATCGCGGGCTCCTCGCCCGCCCGGTGACGGTGGCGCCGCTCGGCGTCGAGCCGGCCTTCCTTGATGCCGGCCGCGCCGCCGCCGCCGCCGTCTCGCCCTCCAAGCCGTGCTTCGTCGCCTGCGGCACGATCGAGCCGCGCAAGAACCACCTCCTCCTGCTCAACCTCTGGCGCAGCCTTTCGGCGGATCTCGGGGAGCGCACGCCCCACCTCGTCCTCGTGGGGCGCCGCGGCTGGGAGGCGGAGAACGTCGTCGACATGCTGGAGCGCTGCCCCGCCATCCGGGAGCACGTGACGGAGGTCGGCGGCCTCTCCACCCATGGCCTCGCCGCCCTCCTGCGTGGCGCCACCGCGCTCCTCATGCCCTCCTTCGCCGAGGGCTACGGCATTCCCGTGGTCGAGGCTGCCGCCTGCGGCCTGCCGGTGGTGGCCTCCGACATTCCAGTCCACCGCGAGATCGCCCAGGGCTTCGCCCAGCTCCTCGATCCCCTCGACGGTCCCGAATGGCGCCGCGCGATCCTAGAACTCGGCGAGCCCGATTCCGGTATGCGTGCCGACGCGTTGAGCCTGCTGGCCGGCTACAGCCCCCCGACCTGGGAGAAGCATTTCGCCGTGGTGGACCCGATCCTGCAATCCTGATGCAGCCGGACGGGAAAGGCTGACGCCGATTTGCGGATGTGACGCCTGACGAATATGTGCAGGCGTTACAGGGGCCTCAGATTGCGGCCCCGCCTTACGCAAAGCCCAGCGGCTCCGAGGACGAATGCCATGACCGTCGTCGATCTTCACCGGGACGAGATCAAGCGGAGCCTCGCCGAAGGGGAGATCCTGCTCATCGATGTCCGTGAGCCCCACGAGTTTCTCGCCGGTCACATCCCCGGTGCGGTGCCCCACCCGCTCTCGACCTTCGACACGCGGGCGCTCGCGACCCTGCTGGCGGAGGACGGCAGGCGCCCGGTCTTCTCCTGCATGTCCGGCGTCCGATCGGTCCACGCGCTGAATGCCGCGCAGGCGGCCGGCCTCCCCGTCGAGGCCCATTACAAGGGCGGGTACAAGGACTGGACCGCTGCCGGCGAGCCGATCGAATCGTGAGCCGGCCGAGGCTCCCCCATCACGGCGGGTCGTTTGGATACAATGTGCGTCAGCGCACGACATGCCTTCGGCCGAGGCTCTAGCTCCGCACGGGCAGGGAAACCCAACATGCTCCCATCTCGATCCGACCGCCGATTTGCGCTGCTGGGCCTCGCCCTGGCCGTCGTCATGTCACCCGTGTGCGTACAGGCGCAGGCCCCCGGCGGGCCGCCCCCGAAGGTGACCACGGCCAAGCCGGTGGTGCGCGAGATCGTCGAGACCGACACCTATACGGGCCGCTTCGAGGCGGTCGACTATGTCGAGGTCCGTGCGCGCGTCACAGGCTATCTCGAGAAGGTGCTGTTCCAGGACGGCGCCACGGTGAAGAAGGGCGACATCCTGTTCGTCATCGATCGGCGCCCCTACAAGGCCGCCCTCGACCAGGCGCAGGCCGCCCTGACCTCGGCCAAAGCCAGCCTCAACTTCTCGACGACCGACCTCGAACGCGCCCAGACCCTGAGCCGCTCGGGCAACATCTCCGAGCAGGTGACCGACCAGCGCCGCCAGGCCTCGCAGACCGCCCAGGCCAATGTCGACAGCGCCGATGCGCAGCTGCGCCAGGCCCAGCTCAACTACGATTTCACCGAGGTGAAGGCCCCGGTCTCGGGCCGCATCAGCCGCCGCCTCGTCACCGAGGGCAACATCGTCGTCACCGACCAGACCCAGCTCACGACGATCGTCTCCCTCGACCCGATCTATTTCAGCTTCACCGTCGACGAGCGCTCGTTCCTCAAATACCAGGGCACCCTCAAGATCGGCATGGGCGCGACCCAGAAGCAGAACGCCGCCCCGATCATGATCGCGCTCACCAACGAGACGAAGCCGACCCGCAAGGGGCTGCTCGACTTCGTCGACAACCGCGTCGACAATGCCACCGGCACGGTGCTCCTGCGCGCCACGGTCGAGAACCCGGACGGGTTCATCAAGCCGGGCCTGTTCGGGATCATCTCCCTGCCGGCCACCAAGCCCTTCCAGGGTGTGCTGCTCCCAGACGAGGCGGTCTCGGCCAACCAGGACAAGCGCATCGTCTACGTGGTGGGCGAAGACGGTGCGGTGACGACCCGCGACGTCCAACTCGGCCCCAAGGTCGACGGCTACCGGGTCATCCGGGCCGGGCTCAAGGGCGACGAGAACGTCGTCGTGAACGGGCTTTCGCGGGTGCGTCCGGGCGCCAAGGTCGCGGCCGAGGCGACGACGCTGCCGCCGTCGCGGTCGTGAGGGTGACGCGCTCACCATCGAGGACGAGACCCTGCCGCCGAGCCGCATGACGCGGCGAGAGGTTTAACCGATGCGCTTTGCCCACTTCTTCGTCGACCGGCCGATCTTCGCGTCGGTGACGTCGATCGTGTTCCTGATCCTGGGCTACGTCGCCTACTCGTCCCTGCCGGTGGCGCAGTACCCGGAGATCGTGCCGCCGACCGTCGTCGTGCGCGCCTCCTATCCGGGCGCCAACGCCGAGACGGTGGCCGCCACGATCGCGACCCCGATCGAGCAGGAGGTCAACGGCGTCGACAACATGCTCTACATGACGTCGCTGTCGACCAACGACGGCAACATGCAGCTCACCGTCACCTTCAAGGTCGGCACCAACCTCGATATCGCCAACGTGCTGGTCCAGAACCGGCTCTCGGTGGCCCAGCCGCGGCTGCCGCCCGACGTGCGCAACCTCGGCGTCACCGTGCGCAAGTCCTCGCCCGATCTGATGATGGTCGTGCACCTGCTCTCGCCCGACAACTCCTACGACCAGAACTATCTCTCGAACTACATCTACCTGCGCATCCGTGACGAGCTGCTGCGCCTCGACGGCGTGGGTGACATCACGGTGTTTGGCGGCAGCGAGTACGCCCTGCGCATCTGGCTCGACCCCAACAAGCTCGCGGCCTACGGGCTGTCCACCACCGACATCCTGACCGCGCTCCAGGAGCAGAACGTCCAGGTGGCGTCCGGCGCGCTCGGCGCGCCCCCGGCGCCCAAGGACAACGCCTTCCAGCTCGTGGTGCAGTCGCAGGGGCGGTTCCAGACCCCGGAGGAGTTCACGGAGGTCATCGTGAAGGCCGCCGACGGGCGCCTCGTGCGGATCAAGGACGTCGCGCGGGTCGAGCTCGGCCAGCAGACCTACACCACCCAGTCGTTCCTGAACGCCACCCCGGCGGTGGGCGTCGGCGTGTTCCAGCGGCCCGGCACCAACGCCCTCGAGGCGGCCAAGCAGGTGCGCGCCACCATGGACACGATCAAGAAGAACTTCCCGCCCGGCGTGGAGTACAAGATCGCCTACAACCCGACCGAGTTCATCGAGGAATCCGTCCAGGAGGTCTACAAGACCCTGTTCGAGGCGGTCGCCCTCGTCGTCGTCGTGGTGCTGGTGTTCCTGCAGAGCTGGCGCACGGCTCTGATCCCGGTGATCGCGATCCCGGTCTCGCTGATCGGCACCTTCGCGGTGATGCAGGCGCTCGGCTTCTCGATCAACAACCTGACCCTGTTCGGGCTCGTCCTCGCCATCGGCATCGTGGTCGACGACGCCATCGTGGTCGTCGAGAACGTCGAGCGCAACATGGCCGAGGGGATGTCGGCGGGCGACGCCGCCCACAAGACCATGGACGAGGTCGGCGGCGCCGTCGTCGCCATCGCGCTCGTGCTCTCGGCGGTGTTCATCCCCACCGCCTTCATCCCTGGCATCTCGGGACAGTTCTACAAGCAGTTCGCGCTGACCATCGCGGCCTCGACCATCATCTCGATGTTCAACTCGCTGACGCTGTCGCCCGCGCTCTGCAAGCTGCTGCTCAAGCCCCACCACGAGCACGCCAAGCCCAAGTTCTTCGTCTCGCGTTTCCTCGCCTGTTGCGCGGACCTCTTCAACAGGGCCTTCGACAAGCTCTCGAACGGATATGCCCGCGCCATCGGCTTCCTCACTGGCACGGTGATCGGCCTCCTCGGCATGCTCGTCCTCTATGCCGCCGTGATCGCCGGGACCCTGCATCTGGCGACCACGACCCCCACCGGCTTCATCCCGCAGCAGGATCAGGGCTACCTCATCGGCGTGGTGCAGTTGCCGGCGGGCTCGGCCCTGGAGCGCACGACGGCGGTGGTGCGCCGGGCCGCCGACCTCGCCCTCAAGGTCGACGGCGTCGCCAACGCGGTCATCATCTCGGGCTTCGACGGCGCCACCTTCACCAACACCACCAATGGCGCGGTGATGTTCCTCACCCTCAAGGGGGCGAAGGAACGCGCGGCGGCCGGGCGCACGGCCGCGGTCATCACCGGCGACGTCTTCAAGGCCACGGCGGGCATCCAGGAGGCCCGCGTCCTCTTCATCCCGCCGCCGCCCGTCCGGGGCCTCGGCACCGGCGGCGGCTTCAAGATGCAGATCGAGAGCCGCCAGAGCTCCGAGATCGGGCCGCTGCTCGCCGCGGTCAACGAGATGCTCGGCCAAGCCAACCAGAGTTCGGACGTCCAGCGCGTCTTCACCACCTTCGGCAACGACACGCCCCAGCTCTACATCGACATCGACCGCACCGCCGCGCGGATGCTGAACGTGCCGCTGGCCAGCGTGTTCTCGACCCTGCAGACCAATCTCGGCGGCGCCTACGTCAACGACTTCAACACCTTCGGCCGCATCTACCAGGTCCGCGCCCAGGCCGACGCGGCCTTCCGCCTGGAGAAGCGCGACATCGAGCAGCTCAAGGTCCGCTCCTCCACCGGCGCCCTGGTGCCGATCGGGACGCTGGCCTCGATCCGCGAGATCTCCGGGCCGCAGATCGTGCAGCGCTTCAACCTGTTCTACTCGGTGCCGATCCAGGGCGACGCCAAGCCCGGTGTCTCCACCGGCCAGGCGTTGACCGCGATGGAAAAGATCGCCCAGAGCCTGCCCCAGGGCTACGCCTACGACTGGACCGAGATCGCCTTCCAGCAGAAGGCCGCGGGCAACACCGCGATCTACGTGTTCGGTCTCGGCGTGCTCCTTGTCTTCCTGGTGCTCGCCGCCCAATACGAATCCTGGGCGCTGCCCCTGGCGATCATCCTCGTGGTGCCGACGGGCGTGCTTTCGGCCTTGGCGGCGGTGCAGGTGCGAGGGCAGGACAACAACATCCTGACCCAGATCGGCCTCATCGTGCTAATCGGCCTGGCGGCCAAGAACGCGATCCTCATCGTCGAGTTCGCCCACCAGTTGGAGGAGACCGAGAAGAAGGGTCCGGTGGCCGCCGCCATTGAGGCCTGCCGCCTGCGCCTTCGCCCGATCCTGATGACGGCCTTCGCCTTCATCCTCGGCACCGTGCCCCTGGTCATCGCCACCGGCCCCGGCGCCGAGATGCGCCAGGCGCTCGGCACGGCCGTCTGCTTCGGCATGATCGGCGCCACCGTGTTCGGCCTGTTCCTGACCCCGGTCTTCTACGTGGTGATCCGCAAGCTGCTGATCCGGTTCGGGCGCAAGCGCGGCCCCGACGCGCAGGGCGGCACCCCGGACAAGCACGACCCGCACCCCGCCCCCGCCGGGGCATGAGGCGGCGCCGATAAAGGGTTGCGCCGCCCCGATCCGAAAGCTAAGACCCCCGAGCCCTTCGGGGTGTCGGAGCGTGGCGCAGCCCGGTTAGCGCACTAGTCTGGGGGACTAGGGGTCGGAGGTTCGAATCC
>NZ_CAXUJR010000027.1:26048-35325 GCF_964251405.1 uncultured Methylobacterium sp. | reverse complement strand
ACGAGGAGCGCACCGTCGGGCGTGACCTGAACGTCGACGGGACGTCCGACGAACTCGTTGTTCTCCAGGAACCCCGTGAGGAACGGCTCGTAGGAGATCATCTTCCCGGCCTCGTCGAGCTTGGCGAACACGACTTGGGCACCGGACTTCTTGGTCTTGTTCCAGGCGCCGTGCTGCGCGATGAAGATGCCGTTCTGGTACTCGGCCGGGAACGCCGTGCCGGTATAGAACCTCATGCCCAGAGCCGCCGTGTGCGCGCCGAGCAATCCGATCGGGGCGGTGTAGTCCGAGCAGGACTTGCCCCAGCCGTACTCGACGTCGGGAAGGTTGCCCTGGTGGCAGAACGGGTAGCCGAAATGCTCCTTTCCGGCGGTGGTGAGTACGTTGAGCTCGTCGTTGGGGAGCTCTTCCGAGAGCCAGTCGCGGCCATTATCGGTGAAGGTGAGCTGCTGCGACTTCGGGTTCCAGTCGAAGCCGACCGTGTTGCGCACGCCGCGCGCGATGATCTCGACGTTGGTGCCGTCGAGGTCCATCCGGCGGATCTGCGCGTGCGTGTCCGGCGGAATGAGGTTGTTGCCCGGCGCGCCGATGGGCACGTAGAGCTTGTTGTCGGGACCGACCTTGATGAACTTCCAGCCATGGGCCTCGTCCTTGGGGAGATCGTCATAGACGAGCACCGGAGCCGGGGGCTGATCGAGATTGGCCTCGATGTTGGGGTACTTCGAGATCTTCGCGACCTCGGCGACGTAGAGCGTCCCATCCTTGAACGCGACGCCGTTGGGGCGATGCAGGCCCTTGGCGACGATCTTGACCTCGCGCTTGCCGCCGACATCCGTCACGGCATAGACGCGGCCGGCGATGCGGGTGCCGACGAAGACCGTGCCCTTGTCGCCCATCTGCATGGAGCGGCCGTTCGCGAGGCCAGAGGCATAGACCTCGAGCTTGAACCCGTCGGGGAGGCGCAGCTTGTCGAGGGGGAGCTTGTCCAGCGGCGTTGCCGTGATCGGCATCGTCATCGATTTCAGGGAGAGCACGGATTCGTCGGTGGTCTCTGGCCGATCGACGTTGTTCGTGACGACTGGCGGCTCGCCGGGCTTCTGGGCGGGGACGGGCTTCGCCCAGGCCGATCCGGCAAGGCAGATCAGGCTGAGCCCCGTCGTGATCGAGCACGCATATGAGTAGGCATTCCGGCGCATGACGTTCGTCTCCCTGCCGGTGCTGTGACCGCACCGATGATGGCCCTTTTGATTCGGCGGGCCTGGTGTTGATATATCAGACCCTCCGACATGCAGGGAGCGAAGGATGGTCACGCCGGGCCATGCGTGCGTTCCGGACCCCTCGGCGACGAGTATCGGTCCGTGGGCCGTGCGGACCGGGCGCGGGCCCGTGCCGTCTCGATGACGGCAATCGTGCTGGAAACCTCCGGGCTCGAACAGGATGGCAGCGTGCCGGGCGACCCGCCGGAGGCATCGTGCTTGACACGAGGGCTTTCGCGATCGACTGGCAAGCCGGCCCTAATGAACGTGGTGCGGCATCTCGGCGTGCACGCGGCTCACGTGTTTTGCCCGGCAAGGCTTGAACAGAACCTATGTTCGACTGGATCGTAGATGTCCTGGCCCGCTCCAGCTATCTCGGCGTCGCGCTTCTCATGCTCGCCGAGAACCTCTTTCCGCCCATTCCCTCGGAACTCATCATGCCGCTCGCGGGGTTCGTCGCCGCACGGGGCGATATGAGCCTGCCCGGCGTCATCGCGGCAGGAACGCTCGGGTCGGTTCTCGGCGCCCTCCCGTGGTACTGGCTCGGACGACGGTACGGCGCCGATCGTCTCCGGAAGCTGGCCGGCCGCCATGGACGCTGGCTCACCGTGTCGCCGGCGGACGTCGATCGGGCGCGAACCTGGTTCGACCGGCATGGACGCATCGGCGTGCTCGTCGGCCGTCTGGTCCCCGCCATCCGGACCTTGATCTCCGTGCCCGCGGGTCTGGCGGCCATGCCCATGATCCCGTTTCTCGTCTATTCCACCATCGGAACCCTGGTCTGGACCACCTTGCTGGCGGGGGCCGGATATTGGCTTCAGGACCGCTACGAGCAGGTCTCGATGTATCTCGATCCGGTCTCAAAGATCGTCGTCGGGCTGATCGTCCTGACCTATATCTACAGGCTCGTGACCTGGCGGTCCGAAGCCGCAAGCGGCGACACCAAGACGAATCATCCGCGATAGCGGGACGGGCTGCTTGCCGAGTCCGCGGAGCCCAGGCTCGGCTCAGGTCCCGCTCCTGCCGAAAACCCCGGCTCGTACGGCCTCCACGGCGGTCGAGACCAACGTGCCGACGTGGCGGCTGATCGGCTCGGGTCGGTCCGGGTCGAGCGCCTGGTTCTCGGCGAACGCCCTTTCCACCTCCGTGACCGGCTCGGGCGTGAGCGGCACGAGGCTGCGTCCCGTCCCGCGTCTCAGTCTTTCCACGCTGCGCAACTGGGACCCGCACTCCCGCTCTTCCGCGGCCGCGATCTCGTCGGACGTCGTGCCGAGATGCTCGGCCAGAAGTTCGTGACGGATCTGGCGGATGCCTCGCCGGACCGCCGCCTCGTTCTCGCTGCCTTCGACGGCTTCGACCACGAGGTCGCATTCGGTATCGAGGCCCATCGAGCGGTTGTTGAGGTTCGACGAGCCGACCTTGAGAACCCGGTCGTCGATGATCAGGATCTTGGCGTGAACGTAGATGGGAGTCCCCTTCGCGGTGACGGGATAATAGATCCTGAAACGGTCCGCGTGGTCGACCTGCTCGAGCTGTTCCAGGATCACGTTCCGAGCCGCCCCCATGACCTGTTCCTCGAGCCAACCTTCGGCGCTCATGGGGTTGATGATGATGATTTCAGGCCCGTTCTTCTCTCGAAGACGCATCGCAAGGGCATCACAGACTTTGTGACATGCGAAATACTGGCTCTCGATGTAGATGAGATGTCTGGCCTGCCCGATCGCGGCGAGCAGGAACGCCTCGATCTCCCGGGCTTCGTCCTCTTCCGCGAACGCTGGCTGGGAGCGGGCGATACCCACGTCGACATGCGTGAACGTCGTCGAAAGCCCCGCGGGCCAGGGGGCCTCGGGCCCGGGGGGCACCGGCGCAAGGTCCTCGCCCGTCGCCTGCTTCCAGCGCAGGCGTGCGAGGTCGCCGAGGGCACGGGCGGCCTGCCCATCGACGGCGATCGTCGCATCGTGCCACGGCGGTTGCGCGAATCCCCAGGGGCTGGCGCGCCGTTTGTCCTTGTTCAGATGGTCACGCGTGTCCCAGCGCCCGACCGTGATGTCGATGCCTCCGCAGAACGCGATGGCGTCGTCGATGACTACGATCTTCTGGTGGTGGCAGGCGCCGACCGGGTGGACGCGATCGAGCTGCATGTGGATGCGCTCGTTCGTCATCCAATCGAGGACGAAGAGCGGTGTCGCCCCGCGACCCAGCGTCTGAAGGAGACCGAGGTCCCACTTGAGGACATGGATATCCAGCTCGGGCCGGCGATCGACGAGGGCATCGATGAACGGCCCCAGCATGGTGGGCCAGTCACCGGCTTCCTCCATGGTCAGCTGGACCCGGGTGTCGAAATCCCAACCGATGAGCAGGATGGACCTGCGGGCCTCGATCATCGCCGTTCGCAACGTCGCGAAGTAATCCGCGGCATCGACGATGAGGGCGAGGCGATCGGCGCGGGCGATGCGCCAGCACGTCCGTCCGAGATCAAGCGTGGGCTGCATCGTCGACAAATTCTGCACACCGATTCTGCGTTCTGACGCATGCGTCTGAGGGGCGTCGGCAACCCAATGACGGCCTTACCGACCGACGAAGGCTGCCGTTTGCGCACAGGGGCGTCGCCAGCTTTGCGGGAGTTATCCTATCAACCCGACACTTGCGATCTCGCCGTCAGCGCTCCGTTCGAAAGGGTGCCGAAACGCCGATCAGACCTTGGGGAGGGAGGCCGCGGCATTCTTCAACGCAGCCTTGCCATCCGCCAGGTCGGGGGCGTCGATGTGCCGATAGCGGGCTTGCACGAAGCTGAAGACGCCGAAGGCGAACAGGCCCGCGGCGGTGACGGCGAGCAGCACCCATCCGAACGGCTGCGTGCGGATGAAGGCCAGAGCTTCGCCGAGTCCCTTGACCTGCGAGGAGCGGCTCTGAACGGCTGCGAGGACGAGAAATCCCCCGATGAGCGCGAAGACGACCCCGCGTGCGGCAAACCCGAGGCGACCGACCGAGACGGCCCAGCGCTGAGCATGTGAGGGAAGGACGAGATGTTTGACGACGCCACCGGACCATCCCTTCTTCAGGAAGCCGAGCCCGACACAGACGAGGATCAGACCGATCAGCCCCGTGAGCCATTGGCCGAAGGGTTGGCTGAGCAGCCAGGCGGTCCAATCCTGCGCCGATTGATCACCACCGCTCGACCCGCGTCGACCGAGCGCCAGGTTGAAGGCGGAGACCGCTAGTCCCGCATTGATCACGCCGCTGATGGCATGAGCCGCCCTGACGGCAAGCCCCTTTGCCGACGTGCCATGCCGGTCGGCATCCGTGGCGGATTCCACCAGCCGCCAAAGCGCGAACGACAGCAAGCCTGTGGCGATCGCCGCAAGCCATATCCGCCCGAACGGCTGGGTCAGAAGCGAGGTCAGCGCATCCGTGCTGCCGCCTGTCTGCCCCCCTGAACCGATGGCGGCCAGAACCGCCAAACCGCCGACGAGGCAGTACACGGCGCCGCGGGCGCCATATCCCAGACGGGCGAGGTGCTCGAGCGTTGGCGCACCCATGCGGATCAACGGCGCTCTCCATGCGGTGGCCATAGGAACCCAGAAACGGTAATGGCGCAGATCCGTTCCGGATCGGGGCGCGGCCGATGCAGCCCTGCACGGCTGGCGGGCCGGCGCGCGGCCTCCGGTCCTGTTGCAGAGATCGTGCGACCTGCTCTAACCGTGTCCGATGACCGAGAAGCTGACGACGGCCGCCCTGTGCGACCTGAACATCATTTCCGACGACGAGGTGAATGCCGCCGTCGAGGCCTTCCTGGCGAATGCGATGGCGCCGCCCTTCGTCTTCAAGGAGGGCTACCGGCTCGATCTCGGCAAGGCCGTGCGCAGACATCCCGGCGCCGACGATTTCGTCAACCGAGGCAATACCGGCCCTCTCATGAAACGCCCTTTCGTGCGAGCGGCGATTTTGGATGCACGGCCGGCGAGAGGCTGAGTCGGCTCTCGTCGAGCACCGCCGGACTCCTGTTCGCCTCTCCGTCGACGTGCCCTCACGCTCATCGGGGCCAAAGGCTCTTCGTCGGGTAGACGCTCGCGTCGCGGGTCCCTTAACGGCGGGGCTTCTGCAGCTTCACGACGGTGTTCTTCGGGCTGCCGATCGGCTTGAGCGGAGCTTTGCCTTCCAAGGCCGCCCGGGCCAGCTCCTGAGGCCGTGGCGCACCGTTCGCGATCCGCTTGAGTGCGTCGGCCATCTCTTCGATCATCTGGGCCGACTCGCCCTCCAGCGTCTCTTCGGCTCTGATGCCGTTGAGCTCTGGGGCGATCTCCTCCGCGGCTTCGCGCAACTCCTCGATCAATTCGGCGAACGAATAACGCGGTGGTGGGGACTGGGCCATGCTGTGAGCATGGCAGGCGAGGGCAAGCGCGACAAGCCGGCGACGGCTGGGACCGACCGGGCACAGGCCCGTCGCGGGTCCGCTCCCCATCGGCCGCCCGATGGCCTCTCGGCGTGTCCCGGCCGGCCGCTCCGATGCGACGGCACCGAGATCAGCCCTCGATCATCTCCCGGATCCGTGATGCCAGCGTTTCGACCGGAAACGGCTTGGTGATCATCTGCATCCCGACATCGAGCTGCCCGTTGCCGAACATCGCGTTCTCGGCGTAGCCGGTGATGAAGAGCACCTTCAGGCCGGGGCGGCCCTCCCGGGCCTGATCGGCAAGCTGCCGCCCGTTCAGCCCGGGCAGGCCCACATCAGTGACGAGCAGGTCGATGCGTTCGCGCGACTGCAGGATCTTGAGGCCGGTCGGCCCGTCCTGTGCCTCCAGGGCCCGGTAACCGATGTCGGCCAGAACCTCCACGATCAGATCGCGCACCACGGGCTCGTCCTCGACGACGAGTACGGTCTCCCCGTCCTCGGCCCGGTGCGCTTCGGTCAGGCCCGGGCTCTCCGCATCGTCCACGGTGAGCACGCCGCGGTGGCGCGGCAGGTAGATCTTGACGGTCGTCCCCTGACCGACCTCCGAGTAGATCTTCGCGTGCCCCTCGGACTGACGCGTGAAGCCGTAGATCATCGACAGGCCGAGACCGGTCCCCTGACCCATCGGCTTGGTGGTGAAGAACGGATCGAAGGCCCGCGTGATCACGTCGGCCGGCATGCCCGTGCCGGTGTCCGTGACGCAGATGCAGATGTACTGGCCCGGCTCGACGTCTGGATGCAGCTTGGCATAGGCGCGGTCGAGGTGCGTGTTGCAGGTCTCGATGTGGAGCTTGCCGCCGTCAGGCATCGCGTCACGCGCGTTGATGGCGAGGTTCAGGATGGCGCTCTCGAGCTGATGCGGGTCGCACAGCGTCGGCCAGAGGCCCCCCGAGGTCACGATCTCCAGGCTGATCGCCTCGCCGATGGTCCGGCGCAGGAGGTCCTCCAGCGATGTCACGAGGGCGTTGGCGTCGACCGGCTTCGGGTCGAGGGGCTGGCGACGGGCCAAGGCGAGCAGGCGATGGGTCAGCGCCGCGGCGCGGTTGGCCGACGACATCGCGGCGGTGGCGTACTTGCCGATGGCGTCGAGCCGCCCCTGGGCGATGCGGGACTGCATGAGGTCGAGGGACCCGACGATGCCGGTCAGCAGGTTGTTGAAGTCGTGCGCGATTCCCCCCGTGAGCTGCCCGACCGCCTCCATCTTCTGCGCCTGCCGCAAGGCTTCCTCCGTCTGCGCGAGGGCCTGCGCGGCTTCCTTCTCGGCCGTGACGTCGCGACCGACGGCATGGATCAGGCCCTCGCCCGGCACCGCGATCCACGAGATCCAGCAATCGCTGCCGTCCTTGCAACGATAGCGGTTCTCGAACCGCAGGGTCGTTAAGCCATCCGCCAGCCGGCCGGCCTCGGCCACGGTGGCTGCGAGGTCATCCGAGTGAACGAATTCCAGGAACGAACGTCCGAGGAGCTCCGCCTCCGTCCAGCCCAGCAATGCCGTCCATGCCGGGTTAACCGCCTCGATGGTGCCATCGAAGCGAGCGACCAGCATGATGTCGGTGGAGAGGCGCCACATGCGGTCGCGGTCGGCCGTGCGCTCCGCCACGAGGCGTTCGAGATCCTCGCGGCCGCGCGCCAGGACCTCGCGGGCCTCGACGAGTTCCTGGATGTCCGTGCAGGTGCCGAACCAGCGGGAGATGTTGCCCGCCTCGTCGCGCACGGCCTGCGCCCGGCCGAGCACCCAGCGGTACTGGCCGGACCGATGCCGCAGCCGATACTCGATGCGGTACGGCTCGCCGGTGGCGAGGCAATGCCGCCAACCGGCCAAGGCCCGCTCCTGGTCGTCCGGGTGGAACATCCCGTTCCAGTTCACGCCGTCCGTCGAGCCTGCAGGGACCCCGGTGTAATCGTACCAGCGCTGATTGTAGTAGTCGTGGTTGCCGTCCGGGAGCGTCGACCACACCATCTGGTCGATGGAATCCGCGATGGCCTGAAATTTGGCCTCGCTCTCCTGCAGCCGTTCCTCGACCCGCTTGCGGGTCGTGTCGTCGAGCTGGATGCCGTCCCAGGCCAGCGAGCCGTCGGACAGCACGCGCGGGGCGGAGATGATCCGGCTCCAGCGAACCTCGCCGTCGGCCCGCCGGAAGGGCGCCTCGAAATCGAACGGGGTCAGGTCCCGGATCGCCGCCTGTTCGGCCGCGGCCAGGGCTTCGCGGTACTCTGGCAGGATCAGGTCGTAGGCCGCTCGCGGGTCGTTCAGGACGGAGTCCACCGGCAATCCCGTCATCCGCTGGAAGCCCTGCGACACGTAGAGGAACCGCCGGCTGGACCCGTCGCGCGGCATCGCGATCTGGTAGACCATGCCGCCCGGCAGGTTGTCGGCGAGACCTCTCAGGCGCGCCTCTGCCTCGCTCAGCGCCTCCTGGCGTTCCCTGCGTTCCGTGACGTCGCGGTAGAACACCGCCAGGCCGTCGGGAGACGGGTAGGCTCGCACTTCGAGCCAAGCGGCATGTCCGTCCGGCCAGACGTAGCGATGCTCAAGCGTGAGGGGGACCCGTTCGCGCATGGCGCGCTTGTAGAGTTCGCCGATGGGGGAATGTTCGGCCCCCGGATAGGCGTCCCAATGCGAGCGGCCGATGATCTCGCTCGCAGGGCGTCCCTCCAGCCGCAGCCCCTCCGCGTTCAGCCGAAGGGTGCGAAACTCGCGGTCGAGAAGGAGGAAGCCCTCGGTCATGCCTTCCAGCACGCCGGAGGCCCGCGCCTCGCTCTCGCGCAGCGCCTTCTCCGCCTGCACCTTGGCGGTCGTCTCGGTGCAGATGCAGCACATGCCGGCCACCGCGTAGATGTCGTCGCGGATGGGCGAGTAGGAGAAGGTGAAGTAGGTCAGCTCGTCGTAGCCGTGCCTGTTCATCGTCAGGGGCAGGTTCTCGGCCCAGGTCGCCTCGCCTCCCATGGCCTTGCCGACGAGCGGTAAGAGGTCCGCCCAGATCTCGGCCCAGATCTCGCTGAACCGCTTTCCCAGCGCGGCGGGGTGCTTGCTGCCGAGGATGTCGGCATAGGCATCGTTGTACAGGAAGCCGAGCTCCGGTCCCCACGCGACGAACATCGGGAACTTGGAGCCGAGCATCAGGCTCACGGCCGATCGGAGGGATCGCGGCCAAGTCTCGGGGCAGCCGAGAGCCGATGCCGACCAGTCATGGGCACGCATGCGCGCACCCATTTGACCATCGCCCGAGAGGAAATCGTGGGCCGGCGGCAAGACAAGCTCGGACATGCGCTGTGGTGAGGCCTGGTTTTCAGGATCTTGTACCGCTCGAGCATCCCCGAGCCGGCCTTGATGTTTGGTGCATATACAGGGCACGGCATAGCGTCCCCCCGCAGCAAATTTACGGCTGATCGTCCAACATCGAGAGGAAATCGCATCCAGGTCCGAGAGCCGCGGGTCGAAGATGGAACGGATGCATCCGCCGATCATTTCGGCCCCGGGAACCGGAGATGCATCATGACCGAGAAGAAGGGCAAAGGCAGCACCACCGCCAAGAAGGCGAATGCCAAGGCGAGCAAAGAGGGCGAG
>NZ_CAXUJR010000027.1:18296-25948 GCF_964251405.1 uncultured Methylobacterium sp. | reverse complement strand
GGAGCAATCCACCAACACCTCCTTCGTCCGCAGCTTGCACCTGCGTGCTGAGGCCAACCAGAAGTGTTGCACAAGCAAACCACATGCGCAGACCATCGTTGTATCTGCGCATCATCTGTCATCATCCCCGGTTCTGATGGGACAAGACCCAGTTCGGTCTCGGAGGTTTCAACCGTATCTGATTCATTCAGTTCCTTTGCGAGACTGAAGATCCGTCGCTCGGAAGTCTGCTTGGCCACAGGACGCGTGCAACGAGAGAGAACCTGAGACGTGGTCGATCCGCCGGGGGCGCCCGTTCGCCCTCGCACATGACGGCGTTGGCCAAGCGATGGTCGGCGGCGCAAGGGCGACCGACGGTAGGATGTTCGACCTCCATCGCCGCCCGGTTCGTCCTCACGGGAGCGACGCGATCAACGTCTCTTGTTCGCGCGAGATCCGAACGGCTCGGCAATCTTGTGGCCGCTTTCGTCCATCAGCTTGCGCCAGCGAGCCAGCCGGTCGCCGTCCAACGTACCTGCGGCGACGGCCGCCTGGACGGCGCATCCCGGTTCGTGAGCGTGGGTGCAGTCTCGGAAGCGGCAGGACGGGGCAAGCTCGGTGATCTCGGAAAACAGCGTCCCGATACCGTGAGCTGCGTCGCTGACCTGCATCGAGCGCACACCGGGCGTATCGATCACCCAGCCGCCGCCCGCGATCGCGTGAAGCGATCGCGCGGTGGTGGTATGGCGTCCCTTGGCGTCGTGCACGCGGATCTCGCCGGTCTTCTGAGGCGCCACGCTGCTAGGCCCGGCCAGCGTATTCACCAGGGTGGATTTGCCCACGCCCGAGGAGCCGACGAGCGCGATGGTCCGCCCCGCGCCGCACCAGGGAGCGAGGTCGGTCGCCGCATCGCCGGAGCGAGGGTTGGCGATCAGGACGGTCAGCCCACGCTGCAGAGCGGCCGCTTCCCGCTGATAATCGAGCGCGTCGACGACGAGGTCAGCCTTGGTCAGAAGGACCACGGGATCGACTCCGCCCTGGTTCGCCAGCGCGAGGTAGCGTTCGAGGCGCGCGAGATTGAAATCGGCGTTGCAGGACGTGACGATGAAGAGCGTGTCGATATTGGCGGCAGCGATCTGTGGCGTCCTGCTGCCTTCGGTATGACGCCCGAGTTCGGTCCTGCGCGAGAGGCGGCGGTTCAGCGTCCGGGTGTGCGGATCGATCAGCGCCCAGTCGCCGACGGCGAAATCGCCGGTATTGGCATGAACCGGCAGGCTCAGCTCGACGGTTCCGGTCGGCGTCAGGGCGGTGAGCCGGGAACGATGGATCGTAGCGATCCGTGCCGGGACTAGCGCCTCCTCGTGGAGCTCACGCTGCTCCTCGAAAAACTCCGACCACCCAAGGTGATCGAGCGACACGGGGCGGGCATCATCGAGCGAGTCCATCATGCGAGCGTCCCGCCGATCGGCGTCGAAGCTGGCAGCCCGACATACGTTCCGTATGCGTCGAAGACCGACACTTTGACAGCCCCCGTGACCGGATCGCCGGTCGGCCAGCATGCGTTCGGCGGCATCGCCGAGCGCACACTGACTTCGGTTTCTGATCCCCGGAGCGGGCTGACCGCGCTACTCGGCGGCGATCAGTTCCTGTGAGACCGTCTCGATCCGTGCCGCGCAGAACTTGAACTCCGGGATCTTCCCGAACGGATCGAGAGCAGGGTTCGTCAGGAGGTTCGCGGCGGCCTCGGCGTAGCAGAACGGCATGAAGATCATCCCGATCGGCACGTCGCGATCGGAGCGCACCTTCACGTTGATCGCACCGCGCCGTGTCGCTAACCGCATGGTGTCGCCGGCCTTGAGGCCGAGGCGATGCAGCTCGCGCGGCGACATCAGGGCGACCGCTTCCGGCTCGAGGGCATCGAGCACCTCCGAACGACGGGTCATCGACCCGGTGTGCCAGTGTTCGAGCACGCGTCCGGTCGATAGGATCATCGGGTACTCGGTATCCGGCACCTCGTCCGGCGAGACGATGTTGGCGGGCACGATCTTCGCCCGGCCGCTTTCCGTGGGGAAGCCGGAATAGAAGATGATCTCGTTGCCGGGTTCATCGGCGGAATCGACCGGGTAGGTCACGGCGCCTTCGCGCTCCAAGCGTTCCCAGGTGATGTTGTTCAGGGACGGCATGACCTGCGCCATCTCGCGGAAGATGTCGGCCGGCTCGGCATAGGTCCAGGACTGGCCCATGCGATTGGCGAGTTGCGTGATGATCCACCAATCCTGGCGGGCGTCCCCCGGCGGCGGAACCACCGGACGGGCGATCTGCACGCGGCGATCGGTGTTCGTGAACGTTCCGCCCTTCTCAGCGAAAGCCGAGGCGGGCAGCACCACGTCCGCATGGAAGGCCGTCTCGGTCAGGAAGAGATCCTGGACGACGAGGTGATCGAGCATCGCCAGGGCATGCCGGGCGTGGTTGAGGTCGGGATCAGACATCGCGGGGTTCTCGCCCTCGACGAACATGCCCCGGATCGTTCCGGCATGGATCGCCCGCATGATCTCGACGACGGTGAGCCCGGCCTCGCGATCGAGCGCCTGTCCCCAGAAGTTCTCGAACAGCTCGCGGACGGCGGACTTCTCGACGGATTGATAGTCCGGATAGACCATCGGGATCAGTCCGGCGTCGGAGGCGCCTTGCACGTTGTTCTGGCCCCGCAGCGGGTGCAGGCCGGTGCCGGGCCGCCCGATCTGGCCCGTGATCAGGGCGAGCGCGATGAGGCAGCGGGCATTATCGGTGCCGTGCACGTGCTGGCTGACGCCCATGCCCCAGAAGATGAGGGAGGCCCGCGACCTGGCATAGAGACGGGCGACCTCGCGCAGGGTCTCGGCCTCGATGCCGCACACGGCCGCCATCTTCTCGGGCGTGAAGTCGCGGATGCGCTCCTTCAACTCCTCGAAGTTCTCGGTGTATCCGGCGATGTACTGCTCGTCGTAAAGGCGCTCCTCCACGATCACGTTCAGCATCGCGTTCAGCATGGCCACGTCCGTGCCGGGCTTGAAGGCGAGGTGATGATGGGCGAGGCGCGAGAGGGCCTGGCGGCGTGGGTCCATCACGATCAGCTTGGCGCCGCGATCCTTGACGGCGTTCTTGATGAAGGTCGCCGCCACGGGGTGGTTCACCGTCGGGTTGGCACCGATGATGACGATCACGTCGGCGTCCAGCGCGGCGCTGAACGGTGCCGTCACGGCGCCCGAGTTGAGGCCTTCCATGAGGGCCGCCACCGACGAGGCGTGGCAGAGCCGCGTGCAATGGTCGACGTTGTTCGAGCCGAAGCCGAGGCGAACGAGCTTCTGGAACAGGTAGGCTTCCTCGTTCGACCCCTTGGCCGAACCGAAGCCCGCCAGCGCACGCGGACCTTGCGTGTCGCGGATCTTCGTCAGACCACCGGCGGCGCGATCAAGCGCTTCCTCCCAGGTCGCTTCGCGGAAGTGCGTCCACGGATTGGCCGGGTCGACCTGATCGTTGGCATCCTTGCCCACGTGGTCGAGGCGGATGAGCGGCTTCGTCAGCCGGTGGGGATGCTGGATGTAATCGAAGCCGAAGCGGCCCTTCACGCAGAGGCGATTGTGGTTCGCCGGGCCGTCGCGCCCGTCCGCATAGACGATCTTGTCGTCCTTGACCTTGTAGGAGACCTGGCAGCCGACGCCGCAATAGGGGCACAGCGAATCGACCTCGCGGTCCGGGTAGACGGTGCGGGTCTGGCTATCGTCGAGATAGGCAGCCGGCATCAGCGCCCCGGTCGGGCACGCCTGAACGCACTCGCCGCAGCTCACGCAGGTGGACTGGCCCATCGGGTCGTCGAAGTCGAAGACGGGCTTCGTGCCGGCGCTGCGGTAGGCCATCCCGATGACGTCGTTGACCTGCACCTCACGGCAGGCGCGGACGCAGAGATTGCACTGAATGCAGGCGTCGAGATTGACGCTCATCGCCGGGTGGCTGACGTCGGCGCCCCAGCGGAGCGAGGTCGGGAAGCGGCTCTCGGTGATGTCGACGTGGTCGGCCTGGTGCCAGAAGTGGGAATCCGGATCGTGCGAGGTCTCGCGGGCTGGCTGGTCGGCGACCAGGAGCTCGAGCACCATGGCGCGGGCGCGCTCGGCGCGTGCCGTGTCGGTCTTCACCTTCATGCCGACGCCCGGCACACGCTTGCAGGAGGCCGCCAGGACGCGCTCGCCCTCGATCTCCACCATGCAGGCGCGGCAATTGCCGTCGGGCCGGTAGCCCGGATCGGGCTTGTGGCACAGGTGGGGGATGTGGTTGCCCAAGCGCTTGGCGATCGCCCAGATCGTTTCGCCGGGACGCGCTTCGACCTGCTCGCCATTGAGCTCGAACACCACGCCCGGGATTCCCGCCGGAATGTTCTTGAGACCGAGGGTCCCGCTGGCGACGGGACCCGCCTGCCCGCCGGATTTCACGCCGGGCGAGTAGGCACTCCCGGCGTCCGGAAGGGCACCTGGGCCTTTTCCACCGGCATCCTGCGAGCCCTCGGGGGCCTTGACGAGCGGATCGGTGCCATTGGGATTGCTGTTCTGAGTGCCGCTGCTCATCAGGTCCTGCTCCCGCGCCCTGGCTCGCCAGAGTGCTGCTTGTATCATGAGAACGCCTCGGGGGCGTTCCGGTACCGGTGATCGTCGTCCGCCGACCCGCTATTCAGCCGCCTGCGGAAGAGGCGTCGGAAAGAGGTCGGGGAAAAACTTGATCACGCTCGTCAGCGGGTTCGAGGCGGCCTGCCCCAGGCCGCAGATCGAGGCGTCGCGCATGCAGTCGGCGAGCTCGCCGAGAAGCTGAGTATCCCAGGCACCCTGCTCCATCAGCATGCGGGCCTTCTGCGTGCCGCTTCGGCACGGCGTGCATTGTCCGCACGACTCGTCCTCGAAGAAGCGCATGAGGTTGAGCGCCGCGCCCTGGACGTCGTCCTGGTTCGACAGGATCACCACGGCCGCCGATCCGATGAAGCAGCCGTACTTTTCCAGGGTGCCAAAATCGAGCGGGATGTCGCTCATCGTGGCCGGCAGGATGCCGCCGGAGGCTCCCCCTGGCAGGTAGGCCGCGAAGGTGTGGCCTTCCGCCATGCCACCGCAATACTCGTCGATGAGCTCGAGGACCGTGATCCCCGCCGGCGCCAGCTTCACGCCGGGCTCGCGCACGCGCCCCGAGACCGAGTAGGAGCGAAGGCCGATGCGGCCGTGGCGGCCATGGCTCTTCCACCATTCGGCGCCGCGCTCCAGGAGATCGCGGATCCAGTAGAGCGTCTCGACATTGTTGATCAGCGTCGGCCGGCCGAACAGGCCGACCTGGAACGGGAACGGCGGCTTGTGCCGCGGCAGGCCGCGCTTGCCTTCGAGCGACTCGATGAGGGACGATTCCTCGCCGCAGATGTAAGCGCCCGCGCCGCGTCGCAGGTGGATGCGCGGGCCGCCGGCGGGGAGCTTGGCGATCTCGCGCGCCAGGATCTCCAGGGCGATGGGGTACTCGTCGCGGATGTAGAGATAGACGTCCTCGGCCTCCACCACGTGCGCACCGATGAGAGTGCCTTCGAGGAAGCGGTGCGGGTCGGTGTTGAGGTAGTGCTGGTCCTTGAACGTGCCGGGCTCGCCCTCGTCGCCGTTGACCGCCATCAGTCGGGGACCGGGTTCGCCGCGCACGGAGCGCCATTTGCGGCCGGTCGGGAAGCCGGCGCCGCCGAGACCGCGCAAGGAGCCGTCGTCGAGGACGGACAGGACGGTGTCGACGCTGAGTTCGCCCGACCGGAGCCGGTCGAGCGTCTTGTAGCCGCCGGCCTCGCGATAGGCATCGTAATCGATGTAGCTCGGCAGGTGAGCGTGGCTGTCGCCGGCCTCGACGGCAGCCTTCACGGACGCGACGTCGGCGCGGTGGAGGAAGTTGTGGCCGACCTCGACGGCAGGAGCATGGTCGCACAGCCCGACGCAGGGCGCCCGCACGACGCGAACCTCGGACCCGAGCTCGGCCTTCAGAGCCTCGAGCAACGGCTCCGCCCCATGCATCGCACAGGTGATACTGTCGCAGACCCGCACCGTCAGGGCCGGAAGGGCGGCATCGCCCTCCTTCCGCACGTCGAAATGCGCGTAGAACGTCGCGGTCTCGAACACCTCGGCGAAGGCGAGCTTCATTTCGTCAGCCAGCGCGGCGAGGTGGTCGGCACTGATCTGGCCGTAATGGTCCTGGATCAGGTGCAGATGCTCGATCAGCAGGTCGCGCTGGCGCGACGCCGTGCCGAGCAGGGCCCGGACCTCCTCGATCGCCTGCCCATCGACCTGCCGCCCCTTCGGAACGGCGCGGGCGTTCGCCCGCCCGCGGCCGGGATGATCGAAGGTTTGCACCTGGGTTATGTCGTGTCGGCTCATGCCACCATCCTACCGCTTGTATACAAAATACCAAGAGCCAAGTTGCTCACGTTTAGCGGTTTGAGCGGTATCCTGCCAGATGCGAAACGATGCAAGGGCGACAGCCCTTTCGAGATCGGGCCGCCCTACTGTCCGCCAAAAGCCCGTAAGGGATGGTCGGCCTCCGATCGATGATGCATGTTCACGGTTCCCGAACCCGCATCCACCGTCACGAGGCGCGGACCGCTGACGGCGTTCAGCACTTGCTCGAATTGATCGAGTGCCTTGTTGATGCGCTCGATGTCATCAGGTCGAGATGCGTCCGTCCACGCACTGCCGGAGCATGCGGCCAGGACAGTGTCGCGGACCCTTGCGGTCAATTCCTTCGTCAACGGAGGTTTCGTTCCGGCGACGTATGCGTCGGTGATGATCGCCGACAGGTCCCGTGGGTCTCTCGATAGATCGCTCATGGACTTGTTTCCTTTCTCCGGAACACCACCTTGATCAATGAATTTTCTCCGTGACAAAGAATCGACTGTGTTGGTGTATCCGCTTCTACGATCGGCCGGGACTCACACTCGTCAAAATATACATCTTCGCGGGCTCAAAGTGTTTAATTCATTCAATCACCGCGTTTAGGGCGCAACCATTGCTTTGAAATGATACTTGAAGCGCGTCCTTAGCTGAGCCATTGCGAGTGAAGATGATATCCCTTTCTTCGATGGATAGGAAGCTGAACGGCTTCTCACCATAAGAACGGGCAAAGTCGCAAGCGAAACTACAATCGACCAGCTTCCAACAATCCTGTCCGAGATCTGAGCGATGGGCGGCGGTTCCGCTGACATCTAACACGTGACTGTCTGGCCATCGCTGGCGACATCAAGACGGCAGAGTAGCCGAGAACCGCTCATCGCGCGTCGATGTTCTGGAGGGCAGGCTGACCCGGTAGAGGCAAGGCGAGCGGCGCCGGGACGTGGGATGGTCCGGCGCCGCAGCTGGGGTCAATCAGATCGAGAAGGAACCGAAGCCGTCGAAATCGGCACTGGTCCGCGGCGGCAACGTTCGTTTCTCGGCGAGACCGGTCGGCTGGGACGTCACCTCGGTCCGTTCGGCGGGAACGGCGCCCTCACGCCGATCGGTCGGGACCAGGTTCTGTGATGACGGTATCGACGGCCAGATCGGCCGATCCGGAAGGACGAGCTTTCTCATCAGCGCATCTCCTATGTCTACGTCGCTTCATCGCGTTAAAGCAGAATGCAAAATACCAAAGGCGGCCTC
>NZ_CAXUJR010000027.1:0-18196 GCF_964251405.1 uncultured Methylobacterium sp. | reverse complement strand
GACCTTCGCGGCCACCCTCGCCCGTCTGCGGGTCCGGCGTCATGGCACCACGTCTTCGAAGCCGGAGGCAAAGCGGGCATGACCAGGCGCGGAGTTCCATCGGCAGCGCATTGCGCTCCCGGATGGACTGTCCGATGAGTGCCCAAAGGGTGCATCCCCTCCGTGAGCGCCCTCGCCTGGTGGCTTGAGTCCTGGGTCAGGTCGGCTCATCCACACCAAGGTTCAATCGAAGCCGGTATCATGACCCGTCCGTGGCAACTCACATTCGGCCTCCTCTTGACTGCTCTTGCGGGTTATATCGACGCCATCGGTTTTATAAGGCTGAGCAGCTACTATACGTCGTTCATGAGCGGGAATACGACGCAGATGGGTGTGTCGATGGCGCACGGCGAGTTTGGCCAAGCCCTGATGCCGACAGTCTTGATCATCATGTTCCTGATCGGATCGACGCTCGGAAGCGGCTTGGCGATCGTCACTCCCGCGCCGTGGAAGACCGTGGCGGTGCTGGCCTATGAGGCCGTCCTCATTGTCGGGACTTTCTCGCTCGGGCTCCATTTGCCCGATGTTGGTCTCGTCTCGTTGTTCCTTGCCCTCGCCATGGGAGCCCAGAACGCTGTCCTTGGGTCCGTGCAAGGTTTCCGTGCCGGGACGACGTTCGTCACGGGAGCATTGTTCAGCCTTGGCCAGAAAATCGCCGCGGCTCTCACCGGAACGGGGCCGGCCTTCGGGTGGATCGGCGACGCCACGGTCTGGTTGGCCTTGTTGCTTGGCGCATTCCTTGGGGCCGCGGTCTACAACGCCATGGGGATCTTCGCTCTGGTCTTCCCAGCAGCCCTGACCGGCCTTCTTGCCGTCGTGGCTGGCCTCTCTGTGAGGTTGCGCCACGTCGATCCTTGACGTCTGGTTCGGGTCGGACGCCCGTCCGTGGGACTTTCATCAGAGACCTCGCCGGGCGCTGACCTGCCTCGGCGAGGATCTACCGCACATCAGCGGCCCCGAGTGGGAAGTCCAGCGTGCTCTCAGCGCGTCGATTGAGGCTCGCGACGAGTTGGTCGGCGAACTTGGCAGCCGCCACGGAGAGCATGCGCCCGCGCAGCTGAGCGAGCACCATCGTCATCGGCTCCAAATCTCGGTGGTCGCCGTATCATTAAAACAAGCCAGGGTCGTCCGGGATGCCACTGGGAATCTGGAGGCTGACGAGTTCCTCGCGCAGGGTCAGGTTGCGCAGGAATTCGAGCGAGCCGGATTCGATGGCGAACTTAAGTTCGACACCGCGGCGGGCCAGCGCCTGATCCAGGTGGTGGCGGATCGCGAGCGAGCGGTCGGGCAAGGCCATCGGATGGGCGAGGCAGTCGCGGAGCCGGACCGGACCCTCGGCTGCGGCCAGGGGGTGCCCGGCGCGCATCAGGGCGCAGAGGCGCTGGCTGCCCGAATAGAGCACCTGTAGTTCGGCGGAAGGCGGCGGCTGAAGGATCAGCGCGAGGTCGGCCTCGAAGGCGACGACCGCGGCGACCGCCTGGATGTGATCGCGCACCTGCACGGTGAACCCGACCTGCGGAAACTGGGCGCGGTAGGACTCCACCTCATCCGGCACTACCCGGGTGACGAAGGCCTGGCTGCAGGCCAACGCCACGTGGCCGCGCCGCACCCCAGAGAGATCCGCGATCTGCGAGCGGACCCGGTCGAGGTCGGCGACCTGATCGCGGATATGGCGCACCAGCAGCTCGCCGGCCGCGTTGAGCCGCATGCCCTGCGCTCGCCTCTCGAAGATCGGCGTGCCGAGTTCGTACTCGACGTCCTGGATCTGCCGCGTCAGCGCCGAAGGAGCGATGTTGAGCCGTTCGGCCGCACGGCGGATCGAACCGCTTCGGGCGATCTCGGCGACGTAGCTGAGGGTTCGCAGGTGCTTCACGGATGGGGTCCCGGTCAACGCGTCAGCTTGCGCGGCCGTTGCCAGAATTGCAACGGATCCTTCGAAAACCAGCACTCGTTTGCAACACGATCCGCGGCTAACATAGCGATGTTGGAACACAGACGGAGCCGCTCGATGATCCACCGCCGCACCCTCCTCGCCGGCCTTGGGGCTGGCCTCGTCTCAGCTCCCTTCGTCGCCCGCGCCCAGACGACGCCCACCGTCATCCGGATGGGGTCGCTCAAGCTGATCCACTCGATCGCACCGTACTTCTACGAGCGCTTCAGGCCCGAGGGCGTCACGGTCGAGGTCGTGCCCTTCGAGAGCCCGAGCGAGTGCAAGAACGCTGTCGTCACGAAGTCCGTCGATTTCGGCACCTTCGGCATAGCGGCGGCGACGCTCGGGGCGGCCGCCGGAGAGCCGATCGTGGTGATCGCCTCCACCTGCAACCGCGGCATGGCGATCATCTCGAAGAAGGATTCGGACATCCGGGCGATCAAGGACCTGAAGGGCAAGCGCGTCGCGATCTGGCCGGGCAGCACCCAAGAGGTCTTCGCATTGGAACGCATGCGGATGGAAGGGCTCGGCGTCCGCGACATCACCCCGGTGCGGATCTCGTTCTCGGAGATGCACATCGCCTTGGCCCGAGGCGACATCGACGCCTATGTCGGCGCCGAGCCCGCCCCCGGGGTCAGCCTGTCGACCGGGGTCGGCCAACTCGTCGAATATCCCTATGGGACCGAGATGGGTGCGCTGAACATGGTGTTCGGAGCGCACCGCGATACGCTCGAGCAGCGGCCCGAGATCGTCCGCACGATGCTCGAGATCCATCGCAAAGCCACGGACTTCGCCGGCAAGGACCGCGACGCGATGATCGCCATGGCGGTGTCTAAGCTCGGCCAGAAGCGCGACGCGCTCGAATTGTCCGCCCCCAACGTCGAGCTGAAATGGAAGCTCGGGCCGGACGAGGTGCGCCAGGCCAAGGCCTATGCCGAGCACATGCTGGCCCTGAAGCAGATCAAACGCCTGCCGGAGCCAGGCTTCATCGACACCCGCTTCGTCGATGCCATGAGGGACGCGTGAGCACCGCCGGCGAGGCGGGGACCCTCGCCTCGGCGAGCCTACCGGCGGCCGTCCCCGGTCCCAGCCGCATCGGCTCGCCGCTCGCCGCCCTGCGCAGCACGGGCCTCGCCCTTGCGATCCCGGTCGCGCTCGCCCTCATCTGGCACTTCGCCACGACGGGCCGGCCCTACAGCCTGATCCCGCCACCCGTCGAGGTCTGGACCGAGCTCCAGGACCTCGCCTTCGGCGGTATCAACGACGACGCCTTCAGCGGCACCCTGTGGGTTCATCTCGCCGCCTCGCTCAGCAGGGTCTACGGCGGCTTCGTCCTGGCGGCGGCGGCGGCACTGCCGCTCGGGCTGCTGATCGGCCGCGTGCCCCTGATCAAGGGGCTCCTCGACCCGACCTTCCAGATCCTGCGGCCGATCCCCGTCACCGCCTGGCTGCCGTTGGCGATGATCCTGTTCGGGCTGGGGCCGCGCTCGGCCTACTTCCTCGTCTTCCTCGGCGCGTTCTATCCAATCCTCGTCAACACGATCTTCGGCGTGCGATCGGTGGAGCCGCGCCTGTTCGAGGCGGCGGCGATGCTCGGCTGCACCGGCACGGCCCAGTTCGCCCGCGTGGTGCTGCCCGCCGCGCTCCCGTCGATCTTCACCGGCCTGCGCCTCGGCCTCGGCTTCGCCTGGGTGGTGATCGTGGTGGGCGAGATGACCGGGGTCCAGACTGGGCTCGGGGCCATCATCATGGAGGCGCGCCAGCTCTCGCGCACGGAGATCGTGATCTGCGGCATGGTGGTGATCGGGGTCGCCGGATTCGTCTCCGACTGGATCGTCATGCAGCTCGGCCGTCGCCTTCTTGCCTGGAGCCCGTCCCATGGCTGATCCCTCCATCCCGATCCTCGACCTGCGCGACGTCTCGAAGACCTACGTCGCGCAGGGACGCAGCACGGAGGCCCTGCGAGGCGCCAGCCTCCGGGTCGCGCGCGGCGAGTTCGTCTGCCTGCTCGGCGCCTCCGGCTGCGGGAAGTCGACGCTCCTGCGCATCGTCGCCGGTTTCGAGGAATCGAGCGGCGGGCAGGCGCTGATGTGGAACACGCCGATCTCGAGTCCCGGACCGACGCGCGGCATGGTCTTCCAGGATTACGGTCTGTTCCCCTGGCTGACCGTGCGCGACAATATCGGCTTCGGACCGAAATCCCGTGGCCGGCCCGTCGCCGAGGTGCGCGAGACCGTCGCCCGCTACGTCGATCTCGTCGGGCTGCAGCGCTTCGCCGACGCCTACCCGCACCAGCTCTCGGGCGGCATGAAGCAGCGCGTCGCCATCGCCCGCGTTCTCGCCAACGACGCCGAAATCGTGCTCATGGACGAGCCCTTCGGGGCCCTGGACGCGATGACCCGCGAGCGGCTTCAGGACGAGCTGCTGGACCTGTGGTCCCGCACCGGGTTGACGGTGCTGTTCGTCACACACTCGATCGAGGAGGCGATCTTCCTCGCCGACCGTGTGGTGATGATGTCGCCCGGCCCCGGCCGCATCGAGGCCGTCCACGAGATCGACCTTCCCCGCCGCCGCGACGTATCGAGCCCCGCCTTCAACGACGTGCGCCGGATGCTCTCGGCCCAGCTTCACAGCCATCACGCTCCGAAGGCCGCGTGAGGGACCCCGCGATGGACGATCCGCGCCGGCCCGAGAACCGGCTCGCCTACCGGGCGGCGATCGATCGGCCGCGCCTCACGCTGCCGGGGGCCAAGAGAGTGGCGATCTGGCCCGTGGTCAATGTCGAGCACTGGCTGATCGACAACCCGATGCCGCGCCAGATCCTGGTGCCGCCGACCGCAGCCTCCCTGCTGCCGGATCTGCCGAACTGGGCCTGGCACGAGTACGGCATGAGGGTCGGCTTCTGGCGCATGCTGGAGGCCTTCGCCACCCGCGACATCCGTCCCACGCTATCGATCAACGGCTCGGTCTGCGAGGCCTACCCGCGGGTTGCGGGAGCCGCCCACGAGGCCGGATGGGAGTTCATGGCCCACGGCTTCCACCAGGTTCCGACCCACCGTGTCGCCGACGAGCCCGGCATGATCGCCCGGACCGTCGCGGCGATCACGCGCTTCACCGGCGCGGCGCCGCGCGGCTGGCTCGGACCCGGCCTCACCGAAACCCTCGACACGCCCGATCACCTGACTGCCGCTGGAATCGCCTATGTCGGCGATTTCGTCGTGGATGACCGTCCGTGCCGGGTCGCCACGCGGCACGGCCCTCTCGTGGCGCTGCCCTACTCGGTCGAGCTGAACGACATCCCCCTCCTCGCCATCCAGCATCACCGCGCCGACGAGTTCGTGGAGCGAGCGCTGGTCAACCTCGACCGTCTCGCAATGGAAGCTGCGAGCGACGGGCCGCTCGGCGGCGCCAAGGTCATGGGCTTCGCGATCCACCCCTACATCACCGGCGTGCCCCACCGGATCGGCCTTCTGGAGCGCCTGCTCGACGCCCTCGCGGCGCGGGACGACGTCGTCTTCATGCAGGGATCGGAACTCCTCGACTGGTATCTCGGGACCGGCGACGATGCGTGAGGAAGGCGATTGGCGTGACCTCGACCGCGCCGCCCTGAGCCGGGCCTACGACAATTCCGGTGCGGTCGCTGACAGCGCCGCGATCGTCGCCGATTGGCGCCGGCGCAGCGACGGTCTGCGCGCCGCGATGGCAGGCGTCGAGCTCTCCTACGGCCCGCGCCCGCGGCAGCGGATCGATCTCTATCGCTGCGGGACCCCGGGCGCTCCCTGTCTCGCCTTCATCCACGGCGGCTACTGGCAGCGGAACGCCAAGGAGGGCTTCACCTGCATGGCGGAGGGGCCGCTGGCGCTCGGCCTGGACGTGGCACTTGTTGGCTACACCCTGGCTCCGGAGGCGAGCCTGACCGAGATCGCGGCGGAAATCTGCATGGGCCTGCGCCGGCTGCGAGCCGAGGCCGCGCCGTCCCGGCTCGTCGTGTCCGGTTGGTCGGCGGGCGGGCATCTGGCCGCGCTCACCGCCGACGAGGCCGATGCCGCGCTGGCGATCAGCGGGATCTTCGACCTCGCGCCGATCGCCCGCACCAGCCTCGACGACGCCCTGCGCCTTACGGACGAGGAGGTCGCCGCGCTCTCCCCGATTCGGCACCTCGCGCGAGGCGGGCCACCGGTCTCGGTGATCTTCGGGGCGGACGAACTGCCCGAACTGCGCCGCCATTCGACCGACTACCATGCCGCCCGCATCGCGGAAGGCCTCGACGGCAGGCTCCTTACGGTGCCGGGCACGAACCACTTCACGGTGCTCGACGCCTTGATCCGACCGGATGGCATCATAGCCCGCGAAGCAGCCCGCCTGGCAAGTCTTTGAGGCGACACGCGACATGTCTTAGCCGTGTACGAAGGCCCACCCGTGCATTCAGCTGCCATTGGCGAACAAAAGAGACACCCAAACAGTATCTCGCCAGGACGCATCAGCCCGAGCGCGCGACCCGGCGTCGATGCATCAGGCGACTGGGCACTGCCAAGCCGAGCAGATCCTTCGCGCTGGTGCGTTGCTCGTTCCTTGCGGCTCACCCTGAGCTGCGTGACGCTTCGCTCCGTGCGCGAGAGTGTGGACCGCGAGGGCAGCCACCTCGACCCGGCCTGCCCGTACGATCACTGTACGAAGACCACGGACGGGCACCTCGCGGCGCTTCACGCCTTCCTGACGACCCGCCAGGCGGTGCGCCACGAGGCGCCCCAGCCCGCGGCCCTTCCCGTTGAACCAGCGCCAGCTCCTCATCCGCGCCATTCAAATCGCCTGAAGTTGCGTCCTCAGGCGCGGCGCGGTCCAGTCGAGGAAGGCGCGCACCTTCAAGGGAAGGAGGCCTGCATCGGGGTAGACGAGGCTCACCGGCATCGCCGCCGGCGCAAACTCACCCAGCACGACCTGGAGCTCGCCTGAGCGCAGCTCATCGGCCACCTGGTAGGTCAGCACACGGATGATCCCCAATCCCGCGATTGCTGCTGCGACCGCCGCCTCGGTCGTGTTGACCGCGAGCCGCGTGCGGGGCTCCACCACGAAGGTCGGGTTGTCCCGTCGGTAGCGCCATTCCGGCGCGACCGGAAAGCCCTGGAATGAGATGCCGTCGTGGACCCTCAGGTCCTCTGGCGTCTGCGGCGTCCCTCGCTGCGCCAGATAATCCGGGCTCGCGCAGGTCACGCGCTGAACGGCACCGACGCGGGTCGCGATGAGCCCGCTGTCCTCGAGGTGCCCGATCCGTAGGGCCAGATCGACATGCTCCTCGATCAGATTGATCTGGCGATCCGCCAGGAAGAGCCGCAGCGTGATGTCGGGATGTTCCTTCAGGAACGCGATCGCGAGCGGGAGCAGATGCCGTTTCCCAAACATTCCCGGAGCCGTGACGTGCAGTTCGCCGCGTGGGGTGCTGTACTCGCCTGCCGCGGCCCGTTCCGCCTCCTCGACCTGTTCGAGGATCCGCTTCGTCGAGGCCACGTAGGCGCGGCCCGCGTCGGTGAGTTGCACCTTTCGGCTCGTGCGGACGATGAGCTGCGTGCGCAGGTGTCGCTCCAGATCCGCAACCTTGCGGCTCACCGTGGCGAGGGGTGCGCGCAGACGTCGGGATGCGGCCGAGAGGCTGCCCTCCTCGACGACCGCCAGCAGCACGGACATGGCATCGAAGCGGTCCATCATGCCTTCCAGAATTCGGGAGGGAGCATCCCGAACTCTCGGAATACCGGGCCCCGGCTGGAGGGTCTAGCGTTCTGATCAAGCCGGGGCGGCGGAGCAAACCTGTTCTCCCTCCCGGATCGGATCTCACCGTCGGAGCTTTGCCATGACCCCCTCGCTCTCTCGCCGGGCCTTCGCCCTTGGCGTGCCTACTGCGGCTCTGAGCGTCAGCGCTCTCCCCTTCGCAGCCGGAGCACTCGCCGCCCCCTCATCTCTTGCGGCCGTCACGCCGCTCGCGCAGATCAAGGTTGGCCGCTTCACGGTCACCGCCCTGTCCGACGGCTTCGCCGACATGCCCTTCGGCTACTTCCCCGGCCGTAGCGCCGAACAGGTCGAGGCGGCAGCCAAGGCGGCGTTCGCCGCTAAGCCCAGCGGCATCCGCTTCGTGTTCAACCAGTACCTCGTCGAGGATGGCGAGCGACGGATCCTGATCGATACCGGCCCAGCCGGATCGCTCGGCCAGACGGGGCAACTCCCGCGGGCGCTCAGCGCGCTGGACCTGCGTCCCGAGCAGATCGATGCGGTGATCGTCACCCACATGCACCAGGACCACCTTGGCGGTCTCGTGGCGGGCGGGCGGCAAAACTTCCCGAACGCCGAAGTCTATGTCGATCGGCGTGACATCGCGCATTGGACCGATCCGGCAAAGCAAGCTGGTGCGCCGGACTACCTGCAAAACAGCTTCCGCCTCTCGGCCGAACTCGTCCGGCTCTACCCGAAGCTCCAGGCCATTGACGGCGAGCGCGAGATCGTGCGCGGCGTTTCGATCGTGGACCTGACGGGTCACACGCCGGGCCACATCGGGGTTCGCATCGCGGATGCGGGGCAGAGCCTGATCATGGTCTCCGACATGCTGTTTCCGGTGGTTCATCCCGCAGCGACGGACATCAACTTCCTGTTCGAGCAGGACCGACCGGCAGCACAGGCCATGCGCGCCCGCTTCTTCCCGCGGGCAGCCGAGGAAGGCGCGCTGATCGCCGCCACGCACATGCCGTTCCCGGGCCTCGGCCGCATCGTCTCGGATCGCGGGCAGGTGCGCTGGCTTGCCGCCGACTGGGCACATCAGGGCTGAGTTCACGCGCTCGACCCCGATCCGGTGGGCTTGGGAGATCATCCTCCAGCGTCGAACACTCGAGCGAGCTGCGCCAGCAGCATCACGCTCTTCGTCGACGGCACCACGGCATAGGTCTGAAGGACCCGCATTCCTGAACGAAGGAGGTTCCGATGCTTCACCGATATCTTGAAATCGCTGCCACACCCGCGGTGCAGGCGGCGCGGCAAAGTTACGGGAGTGCTGGTCAGTACGCTCGCCTGGATGGCACGCTGGGCAAGGACGGGCCGATCCGCAACGATCGGCTCGGCGAAGCCGAGGCGGCCTTCGTCGCTGAACGCGACGGATTCTACCTCGGCTCGGTGTCCGAGACGGGTTGGCCCTACGTTCAGTTCCGTGGCGGCCCAGCCGGGTTCCTGCGCGTCATCGACGAGCGCACACTCGGCTATGCCGATTTCCGCGGCAACCGGCAGTACATCACCACCGGCAACGTTGCCGCAAACGACCGTGTCTCGGTGTTCCTGATGGACTATGCCCACCAGCGCCGCCTCAAGATCTTCGGACGCATGCGCATCGTGGATGCTGGTGAGGACCCGGCTCTGGCCACGAAGCTTGCCGTTGCGGACTATCCCGGACGGGTCGAGCGTGCGGTGTTGATCGAGATCGAGGCCTTCGACTGGAACTGCCCTCAGCACATCACCCCGCGCTTCAGCCAGAGCGAACTCGAAGCGACCCTCACCCCCATTCGCGACGAGATCATGATGCTTCGCGCCGAGAACGAGCGGCTGAGGCTCGGCGCGATGCCCGCGATATCGTGACGAGCCAGCGGCCGACGCTCGTGCTTGGGGGCGACCTCTTTGTCGAGGTGCCTCCGATTATCGTCAGGGATACCGGACCGGCGGAGGGGACTCGGGCAGCGGAATGAATTCGGCCTCGCCCGGTACGGAGTCGAAGCGAGCTTGGCGCCAGTCTTCCTTGGCTTGCTCGATCAGTTCAGGACGTGAAGAGACGAAGTTCCACCAGAGATGGCGTGGGCCGTCCATCGGCTCGCCCCCGAGGACCATGAAGCGCGCGGCCCGGGTCGCCCGCACACTGATCCTATCGCCGGGGCGGAAGACGAGAAGCTGGCCGGGACCGAACCCGTCACCGGCGATCTCGATGGCGCCATAGACCGTGTAGATCGCCCGCTCGTCGTAAGTGGGGTCGAGTGGCAGGACGGCGCCTGCTTCCAGCGCCACGTCGGCATAGACCATCGGACTGGAGGTCCGCACCGGGGATTTGATGCCGAAGGCCTCGCCGGCGATCAACCGGACGGTCTTGCCCTCGCCTGTCAAGATCGGCAACGCCTCGGCCTCGTAATGCTCGAAGGCCGGAGCCGTCTCCTCGTCCTTGCCGCTGAGCGCGACCCAACTCTGGATGCCGAACAGCTTCGAGCCGGTTTGTCGGAGATTGGACCCCGTGCGCTCCGAATGGGTGATGCCGCGACCCGCGGTCATCCAGTTGAGCTCGCCTGGACGGATCGGCAGCTCCGTACCGAGGCTGTCGCGATGCATGATCTCGCCGTCGAACAGATAGGTGACGGTCGACAGCCCGATATGGGGATGGGGGCGAACGTCCATTCCCTGTCCGAGCAGGAACTCGGATGGGCCCATCTGATCGAAGAAGATGAAGGGACCGACCATTCGGCACTCGGCCGAGGGCAGAGCCCGCCGCACGGCGAACGACCCGAGGTCGCGCGACCGCGGAACGACCAACGTCTTGATGGCATCGCAGGTGAAGTGATCACCGGGGATGGGGTCTTCCGCGCTGTGCCAGCTCATTGCTGATCCGCCTCTTGCTGAGTCCGATTGACGAGTGATGCAGGTGGCCGAGCAAGACCGGCGACGACGCCCACCGCCATCTTGGCCACCTGTTGGGAGGCGAGCCGGGTAACCGGCTCGCAGTGACGGCGTCAGCCGCGCACAAAGGCCAGCAGGTCTGGGTTGATGATGTCGGGATGCGTCGTGCACATCCCGTGCGGCAGGCCCTCATAGGTCTTCAGGGTGCCGTTCTTGAGGAGTGGATGGGCGAGCAGCGCCGCGTCGGCCATCGGCACGATCTGGTCGTCGGTGCCGTGCATCACCAACACCGGAACGTCGATCGCCTTCAGGTCCTCCGTGAAGTCCGTCTCCGAGAAGGCCTTGATGCAATCGTACTGCGCCTTGGCGCCGCCCATCATGCCCTGCCGCCACCAATTATCGACGGTTCCCTGCGAGACCTTCGCACCGTCGCGATTGTACCCATAGAACGGGCCTGCCGGAACGTCGCGGTAGAATTGAGCACGGTTGGCGACGAGGGCGGCGCGGAAGCCGTCGAACACTTCGATCGGCAGACCGCCGGGATTGCGCTCAGACTTGACCATCACGGGCGGAACCGCCCCGATCAGCACCGCCTTGGCGACGCGGCCCGCCTCTGCGCGGGCAACGTAGCGCGCGACCTCACCGCCACCGGTCGAGTGGCCCACATGAACCGCATGCGACAGATCGAGTGCTGCAACCAACTCGGCGACGTCGGCCGCGTAGGTGTCCATCTCGTTGCCGGTCGCAGTCTGTGACGAGCGACCATGGCCGCGGCGATCATGCGCGATCACCCGATACCCGTGGTCCAGGAAGAACAGCCTCTGGTTGTCCCAATCATCGGCGCTGAGCGGCCAACCGTGATGGAAGACGATCGGCTGCGCGTCCTGTGACCCCCAATCCTTGTAGAAGATCTCTGTGCCGTCTCGGGTGGTGAAAGCGGGCATGTTGCTTCTCCGTGTGGTGGAGTGGAAGCGCCTGGTTTCGCGCGGTGTCGAAGCTACGAGCCTGAAGCGGCCGTGTGTTGATGCGGGATCGCTCCCCTGAACGCGCTGTAGCTGGTCATCAGGTTGCGGTAGTCGGAGATGTGGTCGGCCAGCAAAGTCGCCAGGCCCTCGACGTCGCGGCGCCAGTCGCGGTGCAGTTCACAGGCCACGCCGAACCAGTTGATCAACTGCACGCCGGCCGACGACATCCGGATCCAGGCCGCATCGCGCACGCCCTCATTGAAGGTGCCGGATGCATCCGTGACAGCGAAGACCTCGTAGCCGTCCGCGATCGCCGAAAGCGCCACGAAAGCGACGCAGACCTCCGTGACGACGCCCGCGAGGATGATCTGCTTGCGGCCGGTCGCCTTGACGGCGGCAACGAAGTCCGGATTGTCCCAGGCGTTGATCTGGCCCGGTCGCGCGATGTAGGGCGCGTCCGGAAACTTCGCCTTCAGCTCCGGCATCAGGGGGCCGTTGGGGCCGTCCTCGAAGCTCGTGGTCAGGATCGTCGGAAGCTTGAAGTAGGCGGCGAGACCGGCCACCGCCAGAACGTTGTTCTTGAACTGATCGGGGTTGTAGTCGCGCACGAGCGACATCAACCCGGCTTGGTGATCAACGAGAAGGACCACGGCTTGTTCGAGATCGAGGCGGGTGTAGGGCTTGCTCATGTCTATCTCCAATCGAAACGCACGACGAAAGTCGGGCAAGTGTTGCCGATCTCCGCACCAGATCTTCGGGATCGGCCGGTTCTCGACACCGATAGAGTGCCCGGCGGATCTGTTTCGAAAAATAGAAACAATGGAAATTCATCGTTTCCAAACACGTGATCTCCGCTGACGGGTTCGGACCCGCGAGAGGGATGATCGTTCAGGCCACGTTCTGAACCACCGTTGCCCTTGCCCAAGCAGCAGCCAGGCTCACGTCGGTCTGCGTCAGGGCGTGTCCGGCCGGCAGGATCCGGTGGTCGACCTTCGCGCCGGCCGCCGCGAGCTGCCGGGCGAGCGTCTCGGCGTTCGCACGCGGAACGATCGGATCCATCGCACCCGACAGGATCAGCACAGGCTTCCCGGCGAGATCGGCCCGTGGTGGTTCGGCGAGCGGCACCATCGCCCGCAGCAGGACGGCGCCGGCCAGGACCTCCGGACGCAACAACAGCACGGCAGCTGCGATGTTGGCGCCGTTTGAGAAGCCGAGCGCGACGGGCGCACCTAAGCCGTAGCGGTCACGTGCCGCGATCACGAAGTTCGCGAGGTCGTCGGCGCGGCGGCGCAGGTCCGCCTCGTCGAACACGCCTTCCGACAAGCGGTGGAAGAAGCGAGGCATCCCGTTCTCCAACACGGTTCCGCGCGGTGAAAGCAGCGCAGCGCCCGGCGCTACGGTCCGACCAAGGGGCAGAAGATCCGTCTCGTCGCCGCCGGTTCCGTGCAGCAGCAGCAGCGGACGCCCGGCACCCGGGCCGGGCTCGAAGCGGTGATGAAAACCAAGGGATTCGCGTGTCATGGTGCCCTCGCTTCAAGCGATCGCGTGGGTTTCCGCCCCGCGGCCGCGGGACGGGGTACGCTGTCAGGCGAGTGCCGGCAGCACGGCCTCGATCCGGTCCCGGTGCATTTCGAGTCCCGGCGGCAGCTTGAGCGCCTGTCCCAACGACTCCGCAGACTCGTCGACGGCGAAGCCAGGAATGTCGGTGGCGATCTCGAACAGCACTCCGCCGGGCTCGCGGAAGTAGACCGAGCGGAAGTAGTTTCGGTCGCGCTGCTCGGTGACCTGCATCCCGTGGGCCTGCTCCAGGCGCTGGACCATCGCAGCCTGCGCAGCATCGTCGGTCGCACGGAACGCAATGTGGTGGACGGAGCCCGCTCCGGGCCGGCCCCTTAGGAACTCGCCAACTGCCCGCAGCGTAACGTGGCCGCCCAATCCGGCGCCGTTCGCGAAGCGGATCGACGAACCCTCCCGGCTGGTCTCAACAAAGCCGAACACGTCCGTGAGGATCGCCGCGGTCGGAGCAGCTTCTGCCAGGAGCAGCGTGACACCGTGAAATCCCGCGATGGCATGCTCGGCGGGCACGTCGCCGCCGGTCCAGGCAAGGCCGACGCCGTCATCGACCCCGACGAGCGCCAGCATCGTTCCGTCCGGATCGCGGAAGCGCAGGGTCGTCTGCCCGAAGGCCTGCACCGAGGCCTCGTGGCGAAGGCCGGCCGCGACAAAGCGGTGCGTCCACCAGCCGATCGAGCCGCGCGGGACCGCGAACGCAGTCTCCTGCGTCTCGCCGATCCCAGCTCGGCCTGGGGCGGCATGCGCCATGGGGAAGAAGGTCAGCACTGTGCCGGGGCTGCCGGCACTGTCGCCATAGTACAGGTGATACGTGGTCGGATCGTCGAAGTTGACCGTCCGCTTCACGAGCCGCAGCCCGAGGATGCGGGTGTAGAAGTCGACGTTGCGTGCCGGATCGCCGGCATAAGCGGTGACGTGGTGCAGGCCGTTCGCGGTCATGGCGGGTCTCCGACTTGGCCCTCCGGGGATCCGGCTGGGCCTGTGCGATGACCGCAATGTGGCTCTTGCATCGATGTCTATAAATAGAAACAATGGAAACCCTTTGTTTCGAGAAACCACAATGCGTTTGCCGGACTTCGAGGCTTGGGCGATCTTTGCGAAGGTGGCGGAGGCTGGCTCGTTCAGCCGGGCTGCCAACGACCTCGCAATCTCGAAGGCGACCGTGTCGAAGGCAGTCACCCGGTTGGAGGCGCGGATCGGCGCCCGGCTGTTCCACCGCACCTCACGCCGCCTCGCGCTGACCGAAGCCGGTCATGCCGCCCGGGTGGGTGCCGCACGCATCCTGGCGGAAGGCGAAACGGCAGAGGCCGAGGCAACAGCCGCCGCCGCGGAGCCGCGCGGCTTGGTGAGGCTTGCCGCGCCGATGACCTTCGGGGTGATGCACGTGGCACCGTTGTTGCCCGCGTTCCTCGTGAATCATCCGGCCGTCCTGGTCGACCTGCATCTCGCGGACGCGGTCGTCGATCTTGTGGGAGGCGGGTTCGATATCGGCCTGCGCATCGCCGCGCTGCCAGATTCCTCGCTGCGCGCGCGCCGCCTCTGCGACGTCCGCCGTTCGGTGGTCGCGACGCCCGCCTACCTCGATCGGCACGGCCGCCCCAAGCATCCTGGCGACCTCGCAGGACACGCTTGCCTCGGCTACGCCTATCTCCCGAGCCCTGATCGTTGGCGGTTCACCAACGCGGGGGGCGAGGAAGCCTTCGTGACGCCCACCGGCCCGATGCGTGCAAATAACGCCGACGCGCTCGTTCCCGCACTGCGCGCTGGCCTCGGCCTGGCGCTGCAGCCTGACTTCATGATCTGGGACGACCTGAAGGAGGGATTGCTGGAACGCGTGCTCCCCGGCTGGTCGCCGCCACCGATCGCCCTGCACCTCGTGACGCCGCCCGGCGAGCCGCGTCCCGCCCGCGTCACCTCACTGATCGCCTACCTACAACGAGCGCTCGCCGATGCCCCGTGGGCGCGATCACAGGAGTCGTGAGGCCTCCGGTTGCGATGACCGAACGGAGCCCGCGACGAGTTCCACCTCGCAGCCGGCGCTCAGAACCTCAGGAAGCTCGTCCCAATCTTGCAGCCGAGCCCCGCTTGATCAGCGGAGGGCACTGCTGCTTGCCCAACCGTATCCCATGGGCTGTGGGCTCGACGGCCGGCATCCGGCCATTGTAGGCAGGATCCGGCCTTGGAACCGGTGGGGATCTTACGGCGAGGCTGTCCCGCCTCGCGGGATCGACCCTTCACTTCGCCATCGCTGCTCTGGCAGACGCGATCTTCGTCTTCACCGCATCGAGGTTGAAGCTCGCGCCCTTCTGCATCGGCGGGAACTCGATCGCCGTCATGGCGAGCTTCTCGACCTCCTGCTGCACGAAGGCGAAGCGCCAGAACTCGTACAAGAACCAGCTCATGTAATTCTGCGATCCAACCTTCGTCCCCTCGGAGGGCCAGCCGGTCCGCTCGAAAGGATCGAGCCGCAGGTTCGTGATGTAGGGCACGTCCGCCTTGGTTTTATCCCCCAACCATCCGGCCGGTTGGTCGATGAAGCGGTATTTATAGTCGCCGATCCGCACGGCACCGAGTTCACTTTCGCCAAAGTACCAGATCACATTGCGATTTGACGGACCCTTGCCCGTGATCAGGTCCATCTGGTTGTAGCCGTCCAGGTGAACCTTGTAGGTCTGATCGCCGATCTTTTTGCCCGTCTTCAGTTCGTCCGCCACGTCCGGGTTGCCGGCTGCCGCGACAAGGGTCGGAAACCAGTCCAGCCCGGACATGACCCCGTTCTCGACTTTGCCGGCGGGCACCTTGCCGGGCCAGCGGATCATCGCCGGCGCGCGGTACCCGCCCTCCATGATCGTGCCTTTCGCTTGCGCAAACGGGGTCTGACCGCCATCCGGCCAGGTAAAGACCTCGGTGCCGTTGTCGGTGGTGAAGACCACGATGGTGTTGTCGTCCAGGCCCAGGTCCTTCAGCTTCTTCATCAGCAGGCCGACGTCGTCGTCGAGCTGCGCCATGCCGGCTTCGTGGATGGTCCAGTTGTTCTTGGAGTTGCGCATCGCCTGATACTTCGGCGACAGGTGCGTGGTGACGTGCATGCGCGTCGGGTTGAGCCAGACGAAGAACGGCTTGCCGTCGGCCTTGGCCTTGTCGATGAAGCCGAGAGCGAAATCGCGGATCTCGTCGTCCACCGTCTCCATCCGCTTCGGGTAGAGCGTCCCGGCATCCTCGATCCGTTGCTTGCCGACCTTGCCCCAGCGTGGATCGTCGGTGGCATCGTCCGCGGTCGTCGCCCAAGAGTGGACCATGCTGCGCGGGCCGACCTTGTTCAGCAGTTCCTGTGGGTAGGCGGGGTGTGCCGGGTCCTCCATTGCGTCGAGATGGTAGAGGTAGCCGAAGAACTCGTCGAAGCCGTGCACCGTCGGCAGGAACTCGTTCTTGTCGCCGAGGTGGTTCTTGCCGAACTGGCCGGTGGCGTAGCCCATACCCTTCAGCGCGGTGGCGATGGTCACGGCCTGCGCCGGAAGCCCCGTGGGGGCGCCGGCTTGGCCGACCGTCGTCATGCCGGTGCGGATCGGCAGTTCGCCGGTGATGAAGGCGGCGCGCCCGGCTGTGCAGCTCGCCTCGGCGTAGTAGTCGGTGAACAGCATGCCCTCGGCCGCGATCTTGTCGAGGTTGGGGGTACGTCCCGCCATCATGCCGCGGTGGTAGGCTCCGATGTTCCAGATGCCGACGTCGTCGCCCATGATGACGACGATGTTGGGCCGCTGCCCAGCCGACGTCGGTTGCTGCTGCGGCTGCTGGGCCTGTGCGGGCGTGGTCCCGGCGGCCGACCCTAGCGCGGCGCCCGCAAGGATCGATGTCCCTGCTAGCAGGATGTTGCGGCGGCTGAGCGGGCTTTCCGCCGCGGGGTCGTTCTGCATCCCGTCACGTACCTTGTCGTGGCTCATGATCCGCTCCTCTGCCTGCTGATGCACCTGAAGCCGACGTGGCTCACGGACGTATCGATTGGCTGCGCGTGGCGCGCGGCCGGCCGGTAGCGGCGGCAGTAGCTGGGCGCGCAGAGATGCGACCCGCCCTTCAGGACCTTGCACGGGATGCCGCTTTGCGGATTGCGGGGATCGTGGCTGTCCTCCTCGCGCCCGCCGCGCGGATTACGGGGGATGCAGCAGGTTTTCCGGGCCTCGTCCGGGTGCCTTCGGGCGTACCAGTCGGACGTCCATTCCCAGACGTTCCCGATCATGTCGACGAGGCCGTATCCGTGCGGCGGAAACGAGCCGACCGGCGTCGTGCGGTTGTAAGTCCGAGGGGCAGTGTTTCGGTATGGGAAGTCGCCCTGCCAGATGTTAGCCATCTCGCGGCCGCCGGGCATAAGCTCGTCCCCCCAGGCGAATTCCGCCTGGTCGAGGCCGCCGCGCGCGGCGAACTCCCACTCGGCCTCGGTCGGCAGTGCCTTGCCGGCCCATGCGGCGTAAGCCTCGGCGTCCTCGAACGTGACGTGCACGACGGGATGCTCGTCGAGGCCCTTGATCGAGCTGCCAAACCCGGAAGGGTGCCGCCAGTTCGCGCCTTTCGAGAGAGTCCACCACTGGCTCCAGTCGCGCAGATCGACCGGATGGTGGGGTGGCGTGAAGACCAGCGACCCGGCGAAGAGCATGTGCGGCAGCGCGCCGGGATAGTTCTTGGGATCCGGCGGGATCTCGGCGCCGGTGCGATGGCCGGTGGCGCGAACGAATGCTTTGAACTGCCGGTTCGTGACCGTAGTCTCGTCGATCCAGAAGCCGTCCACCGTCACGCGATGGACCGGGGCTTCCTCGGGATAGTGCCTGTCTGACCCCATGCGGAACGTTCCGCCGGCGATCCAGCGCATGCCCGGCTGGGTTTGGGACTTTGCGGCTGGACGGTCTTCGTCGACGAGCCCGGTCGACGTGAACCGCTCCCTCGGCTCGCTGCCCGGCTCTGGCAGCGCCGTCTGGCCGAGGCAGGTCAATAGCCGCAGCCGTAATAGGACGGGCCGTAGCCGTACCCGTATCCGACTGGAGCGTAGCCATAGCCGTAGCCGCCATAGCCG
>NZ_CAXUJR010000026.1:19225-39696 GCF_964251405.1 uncultured Methylobacterium sp. | reverse complement strand
GATGTTCGCGCGGCGGGGCGTTCCGGTCCACGATTCCGACGCCGCGGTCCATGCCCTCTACGAAGCCGGTGGACAAGCCGGTCCCGGGATCGCCGGGATCGTTCCCGAAGCCGTCCGGGCCGACGGCTCCGTCGATCGGGCGGCCCTTCGTGCCGCAATCCTCGGCCGTCCCGAGCGCCTGGCGGCCCTCGAGGCCGTCGTGCATCCCCTGGTTCAGGCGGAGAGCCGCGCCTTCCTGGCGCGCCACGCCGATGCGGCCCTCGTCGTCCTCGACATCCCCCTCCTCTACGAGACCGGGGCTGAGGCGCGCTGCGATGCGGTGCTCGTCGTCACCGCCGATCCGGCGGTTCAGCGCGCCCGCGTCCTCGCCCGCCCCGGCATGACACCGGAGGCCTTTTGCGCCATCCTCGCCAAGCAGATGCCCGATGCCGAGAAGCGGGCGCGGGCGGACTTCGTCATCGACACCGGGCTTGGCTTCGACCATGCCGAGGGGCAAGTCGACGCGATCGTGAAACGGCTGCGCGATCGAGCGTGGCCTTGATGGGAACCGACATGCTGCGCGAGATCGTCCTCGATACCGAGACCACCGGCACGGATGCGAAGGGCGGCGACCGGCTGATCGAGATCGGCTGCGTCGAGCTTCTCAACCATATCCAGACCGGGGTGAGCTTCCACCGCTACTGCAACCCGATGCGGGCCGTCTCGCAGGGGGCCTTCGCGGTCCATGGTCTCTCGGACGCCTTCCTGTCCGACAAGCCGGCCTTCGCCGACATCGTCGAGGACCTGCGTGCCTTCTGCGGCGACAGCCGCCTCGTCATCCACAACGCGCCCTTCGACGTTGGCTTCTTGAATGCCGAGTACGCCCGTCTCGGAGCCGCGGCTCCGCCGCCGATCGAGCTCGACAGCGTCGTCGACACCCTGCAGCTCGCCCGGCGCAAGCACCCGGGAGCCGCCAACAACCTCGACGCCCTCTGCGCGCGCTACGGCGTCGACACCACCCGCCGCACCAAGCACGGCGCGCTCCTCGACGCCCAGATCCTCGCCGAGGTCTATATGGAGCTTCTGGGCGGCAAGCAGACCACGCTGGGGCTGACCGCCGCCATCGTGGCGGATGCCGGTCCGGTCGCGATCCAGGACGGACCCTCGCGGACCATGCCGCGTCGGGCACGGAGCCGGATCAGCCAGGGCGAGCGCGAGGCCCACGCGGCCTTCTGTGCCACCTTGGGCGGAACGCCGATCTGGAAGGACTACCTGCCGAACGCCGACGCATCCTGATCTTGCACTGCACGATCGGTCATATTGCAATGCATCATTGAGGCGCCATATACCATCCAGCAGGATGGTAAGGGGATGGCGTGATGTTGCAGATCGAGGAACGGGCCGTCGTGGAGGCGAAAGCCCCAGGCCGGCCCGGCGACAGCGAGAAGATCACGATCAATCTCGGCTTCGTCGATCTCGGCCATATCGACCTGCTCGTCTCGGAGGGGGTCTATGCCAACCGCAGCGATTTCATCCGCACCGCCATCCGCAACCAGGCCGAACGCCACGCCGAGGTGACGCGCCAAGCCGTGGCCCGCAACCGGGTCGAACTCGGCCTGCGCCATTTCACCCGGGCCGATCTCGAAGCGGCCCGCGACCGCGGCGAGAGGCTCCATATCCGGGTCCTCGGTCTTGCCAGCATCGCCCCCGACGTCTCGCCCGATCTCGCCTGCGAGACCATCGCGTCCTTGGACGTCCTGGGCAGCCTGCATGCCAGCCCCGCCGTCAAGGCGGCCCTGCACGACCGCCTGCGCTGATCCGCTCCGACGTCTCCTTTCCAATCCATATCGCCGGTCATCGGCATTTTTTGAAAGCTCTCCATGTCCGAATCATCCCACGGGATTCAGGCACGCCTCGCCGAGATGCTGGAAGCCACGCGGCTGACCGGATCCGGGCGCCTGCACGAGGCCACGGCCCTGATCCAGCGCACCCTGGGCGGCGCGACCTCGACTTCGACCTCGAATTCCGCTCAGGTCTCCGAGCCGTACACGATCGACCTGAAGGCCGAACGGATCTCGACCCAGGCTGCGCCGGCCGAGGAACGCGGCTCAGCCCCGCCGTCGGGCATCCCCGGACATGGGGCCGGAACCGGCCGGGCGGCGGGTGTGGCGCCTGTCCTACCGGATCGGATTCGCGAGGTCGTCCAGGGCGTGGTCCAGGGGCTCGGCCGCAACGTCGGGCCGCTGTTCAAGGGCCGTCTGGCGACGCCGCGGGCTCCGGGTTCGGGCGAGTTCGCCGAGCACCATTTCGAGAACGAAGCGGGCGCGCGCTCCTACAAGCTCTACGTGCCGAAGGGGACCGCGCCGAATTCCCCCCTCGTGGTGATGCTTCACGGCTGCTCGCAATCCCCCGACGATTTCGCCGCCGGCACCGCCATGAATGCGCTTGCCGACGAACTCGGCTTCCTCGTGGCCTATCCGGGCCAGTCGGGGCGGGCCAACGGCCAGAAATGCTGGAACTGGTTCGAGCCGCGCGACCAGGGCCGCGACGGCGGCGAGGCTGGGATCATCGCGGGCATCACCAAGGCGGTGATCGCCGAGCACGCTGTCGATCCGCGCCGAGTCTACATCGCGGGCCTCTCGGCGGGGGCGGCGGCGGCTGCCAACATCGCCCACGCATATCCCGATCTCTACGCGGCGGTGGGCATCCATTCGGGCCTGGCGGCCGGCTGCGCCCGCGATCTGTCCTCGGCGATGATGGCGATGAACATGGGAGCGCCCGGCGCCAGCCCGTCCAACGGCTTCGGGGCGCCGACGGACGGCATCCGGGTCCCGACCATCGTCTTCCACGGCGAGGGCGACGGCACCGTGAGCCCGCGCAACGGCGACCAGATCCTGGCCCAGGCCGGCATCGCCCAACTCAAATCCCTGGAGGCGCCGGCCTCCGAGACCAGCCCGGGCGGCCTCGCCTATACCCGCACCCGCTATGCCGATGACCGGGGTCGCGTCCGCGTGGAGAATTGGTCGGTCAAGGGCCTCGGCCATGCTTGGTCGGGTGGCGACGCCAGCGGCAGCTACACCGATCCGCGCGGACCTGACGCGTCGCGCGCCATGCTCGACTTCTTCCTCGCCCATTCGCAGGGCGGCTGACCGCCCCGCCCGAACGGGCCGATCACCCGATCGGCACGACCGGGACGTTGTCGATGAGCCGCGTGCGGCCGAGATAGGCCGCCGCCAGCACCCGGGCCGGCCGCACGACCTCTTCGACCGGCGCCAGGGTCTCGGCGTCGCGAACCGAGAGATATTGCACGACCGAGAATCCCGCCGCTTCGAGTTCCGCGCGGCCCTTCGCGACGGGGCCGGCGCTGGGTTCACCCGCGGCGAGCGCCCCGGCGATGCGCGACAGGGTGGCATGGAGCTGCGGCGCCAGCGCCCGTTCGGCCGGCGTCAGGTAGCGGTTGCGCGACGACAGGGCGAGTCCGTCGGCTTCGCGCAGGGTCGGCACGCCTCGGATCTCCACCGGAACGTCGAGGTCGCGCATGGCGCGGGTGATGACCCGGAGCTGCTGATAATCCTTCTCGCCGAACAGGGCGATGTCGGGTCCGACCTGGTTGACGAGCTTGGCGACCACGGTCGCGACCCCGGCGAAATGCCCGGGCCGGTATTCCCCACACAGCCCCTCCGTGAGGCCCGTTACCTCGATCCGGGTCGAGAAGCCGGCCGGGTACATGGTCTCGACGTCCGGCAGGTAGGCGGCATCCACCCCCGCTTCCGCCAGGAGAGCGAGGTCCGCCTCGACGTCGCGAGGATACCGCGAGAAGTCCTCCGTTGGGCCGAACTGGGTCGGGTTCACGAAGATGCTGACCACCACCCGCCGACCCAGCGCATGCGCCTGCGCCACCAGTGCGAGGTGGCCGGCATGCAGCGCCCCCATCGTCGGCACGAGGACCACGCGCTCGCCCTTCGCCCGCCAGCCGGTGGTGGCGGCCCGCAGGGGACCGATCGCATCGAAGCGGGGCAGATCGGTTGGATGCGACACGGGCAGCTCCAGGCGGACGCGAACGCCTCACCTAAAGCATCGTGCCTAAAACGGGGAACCAGTTTTTGGGACGATGCAGGGCCGACTCGGCGAGCGTCGCATGTTCGGCGCCAACGGCCTCTCAGCGGCAATACGGAAGCACCGGGCGGCCGAACGGATCGTCGATCCCGAGCGCCGGCACGAACCCGTAATAGCTCGGCTTGCCCAGGCCGTAGGTGGAACCGACATAGCTCGGATCGTCGGGCGCGTCGGTGGGGATCGGGACCCGGCGCGGGCGGCAGCCCCTGACGATCCGCCTCGGCCGCTCCACCGCGACCACGTCGCTGTCGCCGCCTTCCCGCGGGAAGTAGCGCGGCAGCGGCGGCGGTCCGAGGTCGTCGAGATCGTCGTAGCCGGGCGGACCGCCGAGCTGTCGCTGCCTGTCGAACAGATCTGCGGCCGGGACCTTTCCCACCATCAGGACCAGCCCCGTCGCGAGGCATCCACCCGCGATTGCCTTCAGCGCCCCGCGCATGCCCGTTCCGCTCTCCGCCGCCCGATCACGCCCCTGGCAACGCACCGGCCTATGCGATCATGGTCAACGGCCGGTTAATTTCACCGGGTCAGGCGGGAGGCCGCATCCGCCCGTCGAGCTCCGCGAGACGGCCGCCGCCCGTCCGGGCCGGGGCCGCGAGCCGGATCGGCCTTCCCAACCTGTCGGCGAGGCCTCGCAGGTCGAGGGGGGCCGGATCGCCTCGGCCGTAGACGGCGTCGTCGAGGGCGGAGAGCCGGGCTGCGATCTCGACGTTCCCGTGCCAGTGGCTCGCGAGGGCCGGCTCTCCCTGAAGGGCGGTTCCGAGGGTGGCGCGGAAAGCGACGGGGTCGCGCGTGTCGGCCGCCAGCCGAAGGGAGCGCCGGGTGGCGCGGTCGAGGCGCAGGCTCCGGGTCCGCCCCTGTCCCCCGAACCCGATCAGCGCGAGGCCGAGACCGAAGGCGAGCAGCCCCGCGGCGCCGATGATCGCGGGCGAGACGGGGGTGGAAGGCTTGGCGTCCTCGTCGCGGTCGGGCAGGCCGCCGCCGATCTGACGAGCCGGAATCTCGGCCTCGCGCATGATTCGCGCGACCGTGTCGAACCATGGGATGACGATGGCGTCGAGCGGGATGATCTCGGGGATGCCGGGGCGCACGTCCCACTGGTAGGTTGCCCGGGCGATCGGACCGCTCGGTGTGATGATGGTCTCGCGGGTGACGGGACCCGCGAAGGTGAGGATGCCGCGGGTGCGCATCACCGGGCGGGGCGGCAGCCCTTCGGCGATCATGCCCTGCGCCTCGATGGTGACGATTCGCCGGGCCGATTCGCCGAGCTTGATCGTCTCCGGGTCCGGACTCCAGGAATCGGTGATCGTCACGTCCTTGGCCGGCAGCCACCACGGCTCCTTCACGTCGGGACCTCCGGTCTCCTTGGTCCAGGCGGCCACCTTCAGCGAGACCGGGGGAGACGGCACGTTCACCACCTGCCTCGTGCCGCCGTCGTTGACGGTGAGGCGGTGGATGAAGGGCTCGATGGTGAAGTCGCCCGGATGGTGGGGGAACACCGCCACCACGCGGTCGAAGGCGATGGCGACCTGGCCGTCCGGCAGGCGGGTCTTGGTCCAGAGGTCGCGGCCGAGCTGCGTCCAGCTGAAATTGGCCAGCGAGGGCTGCACCACCTCCTCGAGCAGGATCTGCTGGCGATAGACGCCGTGGATGCGCAGCAGCACCATCTCGCGCGAGAACGGCGCGGCATTGCCGTTGCGCTCGGGTGTGACGGTGAGGGTGAGATCGCTGGGGGAGATCTCGGCGCGGGCGGGAGGGGCGAGGAGAAGGACCACAGACAGGAGGATGCCGGACCACGTGGCGCTCCTCCCCCACAGATCTCGGGCTTGCCCGAGATCTGCACTCAGGATGCCCAAGTCGGGCAGGCCCGACTTGGGTGCGGGGAGGAATTGGAGGCCGGTGGAACCATCCCCACCCTCGGTCCCTCCCCGCAAGGCGGAGGGACGATTGCGGAACCGGACCACGCCGCTCACCATGGGTTGCTCCCCGCCGGCACCGCCGTGCCAGCCTCGATGCGCAGCGCCTGCTCCGCCTTGAGGCGAAGCTTGAGGTAGCGGCCGGGATCGTCCGGCAGGGTCTGGAGCCAGAGGCGGTCGGGGCGGATCTCGTGGGCCTCGAAGCTCTTCGTCACCCGCCGCACCTCCTTCTCGGGAGCGGCGGCCACCATTGCCGAACCGGCCCCGGTACGGCCGCGCCCCGCTGCGTCGCTGGCCGAGCCGCGCGCCTCGCCCTTGCCGGAATCCACCGATGCCTGCTCGGCCTTGCCGCGGCGGGCGACCTTGCTGTTGCCGGGCGTCGAGGAGGTCGTTCCGCCCTCCTTGTTGCCGGCCAGCCCCTCGCCGCTCGACGTCGCCTTGGTGTCGTCGTTCGGGTCCTGGTTGGCGGTCTTGTTGTAGCGCGAGCCGGTGGTGGCGGTGGCGTTGGCGACGCCGCCGCCCTTGCCGGGATCGCGCTCGTCCTCGACGAGGCGGGCGATCAGGGAGCGGTTGGCCTGCGCGTCGGCATCGCGCGGGTTGTAGCTCAGGGCCTCGTCATAGGCCGCGATCGCCCCTTCGAGGTCGCCGGAGCGGGCGAGCGCATTGCCGAGGTTGTACGCGCCACGCTTGGCCCCCTTGCGGAAGATCTCGGCGGCCTCGGCGTAGCGGCCGGCCTCGTAGAGGGCCGGGCCGCGCCAAGCCGGATCGATGAGGATCGCCGCGGCGGCATCGGGCAGCCCGACGCCCATCAGGAGCCGGCCGGCGGCGTTGCGCGGCTGCGAGACCAGGACGAGGCCGACGAGGCCGGCTCCCGCCAGGACGAGGCCAAGGAGTCGCAGCCAGAAGCTCCAGTCCCGTGGCAGGGGAAACGGCCGGGGCAGCCTGTCGGCGAGCAGCATCAGGCGCTCCTTCGAAACAGGACGAGAGCGGGCAGCAGCGCCAGCAGGATGAGCCAGCGACCGACTTCCGAGAAGGCAAGGACGCTGTAGCCGCCCGACGCGAGATGCTGGGCGGTGCTCGCACCGAGCCGATCGAGCAGCGCGGCGAGGTCGCCCATGTCGGCGGCGATCCCGCCGCCCGCCGTGACGAGGCGGTCAAGGGAGGCACGGTCGGGCTTGGGCGCGCCGGCCGGAAGGCTTTTCGTCGCCGGTACGAAGACCGCGCTCAACGACCAGCCCTTGGCCCGGATGGCGCCGGCCTCCCGCATCGCCGCGTCGCCGACGCCGTCGCCGTCGGTGATCAGCACCACGTCGCCCGCGATGACGCCGGCTTCCTCCAGGGTGCGCCGCGCCATGGCGAGCCCGCGCTCGGGATGGGTGCCGCGGTCGGGCACCGTGTCGGCGTCGATGGCGAACAGGGTCGCGCCGAGCGCGTCGCGATCGGTGGTCGGCGGGATCGCCAGGTAGGCATCCCCCGCATAGACGATCACGGCGACGCTGCGGGTGCCGGCGGCTTCGGCGGCGGCCTGCGCGATCTGGCGGGCGTCCTTGAAGGCACCGCCTTCCGCCACGGAACGGGAGACGTCGAGGACGATCACCGTGGCGTCGAGGTTGCGGAAGGCGGTGGCGTCCAGCCGCTCGAAGGCGGGACCCGCGAGTGCCAGGGCGATCAGGCTCGCGGTGAGCGCGGCGACGAGATTGGCCTGCCGGCGCCCGCCGAGCACCGCGCCGCGTCGCGCCAGCATCGCCATCAGGGCGGGGTCGACGGCCTTGGCCCAGTCGCCGAGCGGCGCCGAGCGCCAGGCGGCACGAAGCGCCAGCAGGGCCACCAGCGGCAGGGCCGCCAGCCACCACGGCCTCAGCAGCGCGAAGGCGTCGAGCCCGCTCATGCCCCTCGCCTCGCCGCCAGCAGCCCCGCCGCGCACAGGAATGCGAAGGCGGCCGGCCACGGCCACAGGTCGCGCCGCAGCGGCACCGGTGGTGCCTTGGCGCGACCGCCCTCGAGGTCGTCGATGGCGTCGGCCACGGCGATGAGGTCGTCGGTGGTCTTCACCCGGAAGGCCTTGCCGCCGCTGATCTCCGCCACTTCGCGCAGGGTCTCGGTATCGACCACGTCCTGCTCGCCATCCGCATTCGCGAGATCACGCGGGCCGAGCGCCAGGGTGTGGACCTTGACCCCGAGTTCGCGGGCGAGGCCCGCGACGTCGCGCGGGGTGGTCTGGCCGGCATTGTTGGCGCCGTCCGTCATCAGCACCACCACCTTCGAGGTGGCGGGCGGCACCCCCTCCCCTCCGTCGGTCGTTGAAGGCGCCAGGCGCTTCAGCGCGAGGCCGAGGCCGTCGCCGATGCCGGTGGAGCGCCCGACGAGACCGATCGTGGCGTCGTCCAGCGCCCGGGCCACGGTGGCGGTGTCGAAGCTCGGGCTCGCCGCGACGTAGGATTCGTTGGCGAAGATCACGAGGCCGATGCGGTCGCCGGCCCGGCGCCGGATGAAGTCGGTACCGACGCGCTTGACCGCCGCGAGCCGCGTCACGGTCTCGCCGTCCAGCGCGAAGTCGCGCCGTTCCATGCTGCCCGACAGGTCCATCACCAGCATGATCTCCCGGCCCGAGGCCGGGAGCGCGGTCGCCGGAAGCACCAGGCGGGGACCCGCCACCGCGGCGACGAGGCCGATCCAGAGCGCCCAGGTCAGGAACGTCCTGGCCCGGCCGCGCGCCGCGACGCTGTCGCCCCGGGCAGCGTCGGCCACCAGGGAGGCCGGTACCCGCAGGGCGCCGCTGGAGCCGACGCGCTCGGACGGCATCAGGCGTGCCGCGAGCCAGGGCAGCGGCAGGAGCAGCAGCGCGTAGGGGCTGGCGAGGTCGAAGGCCGAGGCGAAGGCGGTGATCCAGGCCGGCATCGGCGTCAGGCCTTGATCTGCGTGAACAGGCGGCCGAGCTCGGCATCGATCGCCGCCGGGTCGGCCGCCTCGCGCCGGTACAGGCCCTCACCCAGCACCCGGCCGGCGCCGCGACTGAAATAGGTGGTCGTGAACAGACGGTCGAGGACGGCCGACCACGCCTCGCCCTTCGCGTCGGCGGCGGCATCGCCCTGGAGCGTGCGCACGAGGCGACGCAGCAATCGAGCCTGCGCGACGAGCCGTGCTTGCGGAGGAAGCTGTCGCGTCGCGGCCAGTTCGTTCAACGCGGACCGTCGGACGCTGGCCCTCGCGCGGCGCTGCCACCACCGCACCAGCCCGACGAGGAGGGCGGCGAGGAAGCCCAGCGCCACCGCGAGCGCGATCTCGCCTTGCAGCCCCCCCGCCGATCCGGCCGGCAGGTGGAGGCCGCGCAACTGCTCGAGGCCGGCGGGGACAGGTCCTTGCGTCACGGCTGCCCGCCTTCAGAGAACCGCATCGAGCCGCTCCATCAGGGGCGCGTAGGCTTCCGGCCCCGCCTCGACGTCGAGGCGCAGGCCCTCGATGCCGCGCCGCGCGAACTCGGCCAGCCGCTCGTCGATGCCGGGCATCGCGGCCTTGTCCGAGCGGGCGGCCTGGACGGTGCCGCGGCGTCCGTCGGATGTCGCGAAGGGATAGAAGCCGGGCGGGCGGCTGCGCTCGAAGGCGTCGCTGACCAGGATCAGGCGGATCGACAGGCGCTCGGCCAGCACCGTGAGGAGCCGGTCGAAATCCTCCCCCGGCGCATCGAGCGCGCTGCCGATGACGAGGTGGCCGCCAGAGGGCAGCAGGCTCTGGGCGAGGGTGAGGAGCGGCGTCAGCGCAGCGTCCTTGGCCTGCGCGAGGTCCAGCGCCGCGGCATGGGCCTGCGCCAGCGCGCCCGTCACCGCCGTCATCGCGCGCTCGCCGCCGGCCGGGCGCACCACGACGGGCTCTGCGCCTGACGCGACCACCAGTCCGACGCGGCCGCCGTCGCCGACGATGCGCCAGCCGAGCAGCACCAGAGCCTCGGCGGCGGCCACCGAGCGCAAGGCCCGGCGCGTGCCGAACAGCATCGAGGGCCGGAAGTCGGCGAGCAGCACCACGGCGCGGTCGCGCTCGTCGTGGTGGGTGCGCACGTGCAGGATGCCGGTCCGCGCCGTGGCGTTGCGGTCGATGTGGCGGCGGTCGTCGCCCTCCGACCACAGTCTCACGTCGTCGGGTTCCGAGCCGCGCCCGCGGCGCCGCGTGACGATGCCGCCCGGCAGGCCCGCGAGGGTGCGCGTCGCCGGCGAGACGCCGCGGCGGGCGAGGTGGCGCAGGCCCATCAGGACCTCGCCGGACAGGTGGATGCCGGGGCCGTCGAGGGCGTCTGGTGCGGTGGTTGACGCCATGATGCGTGTCAGAGCGCCCGCACCCGCTGGACCAGACCCTGGATGATCTTTCGCGAAGTCTGTCCTTCGGCGGCCGCCCGCCACGTCAGGCCGATGCGGTGGGCCAGCGCGTCGGCGGCGAGATCCGCCACATCCTCGGGGATGACGTGGTCGCGCCCGTGCAGGTAGGCGCGGGCCTTGCCCGCGAGCATCAGGGCGAGCGTCCCGCGCGGGGAGGCCGGGTGCTCGATCGCCGCGCGCAGATCGGGTGCGGCGGAATCGGTCCGGGTGCCGGCCACAAGACGCACGAGATAGTCCTTCAGGGCCGGCGAGACGTAGACCTCGAGCGCCGCCGCGCGGGCCGCCCGGATCTCCTCGACCGAGAGCCTGACCGGCATCGCCTCGGCATGATGGTTCAGCTCACCCTCGACGAGGTCGAGGATGCGGCGCTCGGAGGCCTCGTCGGGCATCTCCACCACCACGTGGAGGAGGAATCGGTCGAGCTGTGCCTCGGGCAGCGGGAAGGTGCCGGCATGCTCGATGGGGTTCTGGGTCGCCACCACCATGAACGGGTCGGGCAGGGGATGGGTGATGCCCGCCACCGTGATCTGCCCCTCGGCCATCGCCTCGAGCAGGGCGGACTGAACCTTGGGCGGGGCGCGGTTGACCTCGTCAACGAGGATCAGCGAATGGAACAGCGGCCCGGCCAGGAATTCGAAATTGCCGGCATCCTGCCGCCACACCGTCGTGCCGGTGAGATCGGCGGGCATGAGGTCCGGCGTGCACTGGACGCGGGCGAAGCTGCCGTCGAGCCCGTCGGAGAGCCGCTTGACCGCACGGGTCTTGGCGAGCCCCGGCGCGCCCTCGATGAGGAGGTGGCCGCCGGTGAGGAGCCCGATCAGCAGGCGCTCGACGAGGCCGGTGCAGCCGATGAGCCCGTGTTCGAGGCCGTCGCGCAGCGCGAGGATGCGGGCACGCAGGGCGTCGTCCACCGCGGGGCGAGCCGGTGCGCTCGGGCGTTCGGCCAGGGCGGCGCCGCTCATGAGCGCGACCCTGATGGCCGGTCCGTCTGCTTTCCCGGAACGGTGTCCCGCATGACAAGCGTCTCCTCGACAACGGGTTCTTAGTCGACCCTCAAGATCAAAGGGTTTGCCCGTCGCCTGGGGCTTCCGTCAATCCCGCTTGCGCGCGATCGAAGCGTGCCGGGCAATTTGCTTGACGAGCGGGATCGATGCCGTCCGCCAACGCTTGATCCGGGTGCGATCCGGCCGGGGAGATGGGAATGGACGCGGACCTGTTTCCGGGCTTTGCCGCCCGCTGGATCGACACGGCGGATGGCCGTGCCTTCGCCCGCGTCGGCGGCCCGGAGGAGGCGCCGCCCCTCCTGCTGCTGCACGGCTTCCCCCAGACCCATGCGTGCTGGCACCGCGTCGCCCCGGCGCTGGCCGAGACCCACCACGTCGTCTGCCTCGACCTCAAGGGCTATGGCTGGTCGCAGGCCCCGGCGGGCGATCCCGCGCACCGGGCCTATTGCAAACGCACCCTCGCCCGCGAGGTCGTGGAGGTCATGGAACGCCTCGGCCATGTCCATTTCAGCCTCGCGGGGCACGACCGCGGCGCCCGCGTCGGCTATCGCCTGGCACTCGACGAGCCGGGTCGGATCGCGCGCCTCGCGCTCATCGACATCCTGCCGACGATCGTCCAGTGGGAGCGGATCGAGGCGAAACCCGACCGCTTCTCGCACTGGCGGTTCCTGGCCGGCGAGGGAGCCGAGGCCGAGATCGGCCGCGATCCAATCGCGTATTACGAAGGCCTTCTGCGCGACTGGAGCGGGACCGGGAACCTCGACGCTTTCGATCCCCGCGCCCTCCACCTCTACCGGCAGAGCTGGAACGAACCCTCGCGCATCCATGCGTCCTGCGAAGATTACCGCGCCGGCGCCACCTGCGACCGCCTGGACGATATCCACGACCTCGCGGCCGCCAAGACCATCACCTGCCCGGTCATGATCCTGACCGGCGACGGCTACCTCGATCAGACCAGCGAGACGGCGCTCGCTGCCTGGCAGCGCACTTTCGCGCCAAGTGCCGTCGGAGCGCAGATCTCGTCCGGCCATTTCCTCGCCGAGGAGAACCCGGCCGCGACCCTCGACGCCCTGACCGGATTCCTGAGCGCCTGAAGCCTCGCTGCTTGTCGCGGGACCGGGCCAGGCAACGTTTCGGGCTTCCGGGGATCGGCCTTCCGGGGATCTGCCTTCCAGGATGACCATGCGGGTCGGATCAGGCAAACACCGCGCGGCGGCGTGAGCGCAGCAACATGAGCAGCACGATGGCGACATTCAGTGCGTTCCACGCCAGCCCATTCAGAAAGGCGACCTTGTACGACCCGGTCATGTCGAAGATCACGCCGGAGATCCAACCGCCGAACGACATGCCGAGCAAGGAGACCATGATCACCGTGCCGACGCGCGTTGCCGCTTCCGCCGCAGGCATCGTCTCGCGAACGATGATGGCATAGCTCGGCACGATTCCTCCCTGGAACAGGCCGAACACCGCGGAGACCGCATAGAGCGGCGCGAGGCCGTCGAAGAACAGATACAGTGTGAGCGCGAAGGCTTGCGCCACCGAGCCGATCAGCAATGTCGCGAACCCGCCGATCCGGTCGGCCAAGAATCCCGACCCGATCCGGCTGACGATGCCGAAGGCCAGCATCAGCGACAGCATTTCCGCTCCGCGCGCGACGCCGTAACCGAGATCGCCGCAATAGGCGACGATATGCACCTGCGGCACCGCCATGGCCGTGCAGCAGGCAAAGCTCGCGATCGAGAGTACCGCCGTCAGAGCGTTGGGGCTGAGTTCGGTCTCGACGCTCGGGCGGCCCACGGCGCCGAGCGAGCGCTTCTGCGAGCTGCCGATGCTCGACCGGAGAATGAGAACGAGCCCCGTCATCGCGGCTCCGCTCAGGATGCCGAGGGCGATGTGCGTTGCCTGCCAGCCATAAAGGGCTGTGCTCCGCTCGATGAGCGGAGGCCAGAGGGCGCCGGAGAGGTAGTAGCCGCTGGCGGCGATCCCCACCGCGATCCCGCGGCGGCGCACGAACCAGTGCGACGCTTCCGCCATCAACGGCGCGAAGGTCGCCGATGCCCCCAGTCCGATGAAAAGATGCGCCGCCGAGAATTGCCACAGGGCCGTCGACACACCGGCGCCGAGAAAGCCGAACAGCAGAAACAGAATGCCCATCCCCATCGCCGGAATGATGCCGAGGCGGTCCGTCAGGCGGCCGATCACGACGCCGCCGAGGCCGAATCCGATCATCGCCAAGGTGTATGCGAGCGATGCAGCGCCGCGCGTGCCGCCGAGTTCGGCCTGCACCTTCGGCAGCACCACCACGACCGACCACAGGCCGACGCTGCCGACCGTGCCTATTGCGAGGGCGATCAGCAATCGCCGCCATGCCGCGGCCGAGTCGGGCACGAATGGCGGAACGCTCCGTCCGGGGGCCGCCGATGTCATCAAAGTGGCGTCCCGCCGGCAGGGCGTTGGAGTTCGACACGCATCCGCATGCAGGAGATCCTTATGCGGGAGTGCCTCATGCAGAAGATCCTTCGGGACGCCGGTCGTTCGCAGGATCGCGGAGTGGAACTGCGCTTCGCTGATCCGCCCAGCGTATCAGGGCTTGGGCGTCATGCCTTTGCCGCCCCGGCAACTCTTCGCGAGGGCCGGACCGAGCCCGACGCGCGCGACGGTGGCGACGAGGATCGTCCTCATGATGTTCGATCCTGCGTCCGGGATGCCCCGGCCCGTGCGCAAGCTTGGCCTTTGTTCTAACGAAACGTCATGGTGACGTCACCCGGACCCGTGAAGGAGGCACCATGCCGAGCCTGATGCCCTCTCCCCTTCCCGAAACCCTGTCCTCCGCGATCAGCCTCATCGTCGCCTTCGCGCTCGGCACCCTGATCGGCGCCGAGCGCCAGTATCGCCAGCGAACGGCGGGCCTGCGCACCAACGTCCTCGTGGCTCTCGGTTCGGCCGCCTTCGTCGATCTCGGCATGCGCCTCGACGGCGCCAAGGGAGCCGTGAGCACGGTCGCCTACGTCATCTCCGGCGTCGGCTTCCTGGGGGCCGGCGTGATCATGAAGGAGGGCATGAACGTGCGCGGCCTCAACACCGCCGCCACGCTCTGGTGCTCGGCGGCCGTCGGCGCCTTCGCCGGTGCCGACCTGCCCATCGAGGCTTGCCTCGTCACCGCTGCCGTGCTCGCCGGCAACACCCTGCTGCGGCCCCTCGTCAACGCCATCAACCGCGTCCCCATCGACGAGAGCCAGACCGAGGCGACCTACGAGGTCCAGATCACGGTCGCCGCCGAGGGCGCCGGCCCTGCCCGCGACCTCCTGGTCGAGCGCCTGGAGGCGGCCCATTACCCCGTCGGCGGGATCGAGGTGGTAGAGCGCGGCGAGGACACCGTGGAGGTGATCGCCACCCTCGTGTCGACGGCGGTGGAGGCCACCGAACTCGACGCCGTGGTGGCCGACCTCGGGAAAACGCGAGGCATCTGCCACGCAACGTGGTCGGTGCAGACGGCGGACTGAACGCGGTGTGCGAACGCACCGCTCCCGGGCGATGCGGGATTGCCGATCGCGGCCCTGCGCCCGACCTCCTTCGTCGGTGCCGGCCCTTGAATCCGGCTTCGAAAGGATCCTCACCATGGCAGCCGAGAAGAATGCGCTCATCGTCGGAGCCTCGCGCGGGCTGGGACTCGGGCTCGTCGAGACCTTCCTACAACGCGGCTGGCGGGTCACCGCGACCCAGCGCTCGGACTCGCCGGGCCTCAAGGCCCTCGCCTCCCCGGCGCTGACAGTCGAGACCGCCGACATCGACGACGATGCCGCCGTCTCCGCCCTGCACGACCGGCTCGGCGGTCAACGCTACGACCTGATCTTCGTCGTCGCCGGCGTCGCCACGCAGGCGCACGACCCCCTGCACGCGGTGCCGCGCGACGTCGCCGCTCAGGTCTACCTCACCAATGCGGTCAGCCCGATCCGCCTCGCGGAAGCGTTTCGCGATCGCTTGGCCGCCGACGGACTCATCGCCGTCATGAGCTCCATCCTCGGCAGCGTCGGGCTCAACGAGAGCGGCGGTTGGGAGAACTACCGGGCCAGCAAGGCGGCCCTGAACACGCTCGCGCGCAGCTTCGAGATCCGCCACCGCGACGAGGGATTCGGCGTGGCGCTGATCCATCCGGGCTGGGTCCGCACGGAGATGGGCGGACCGGACGCCGACATCGACGTCGCCACCAGCGTCGCCGGCATGGCCGACGTGATCGAGGGACATCTCGGACAGAAGGGGTGCGTGTACCTCGACTACACCGGCGCGACGCTGGCCTGGTAGGGTCCCGTCAGCGCCGGGGTTCCAGCGGGCGTCCCCGGCGTTCGACGATGACCGGCGGGCGCGTGCGGCGCTCGACGATGACCGTGCGCGGCGGCCGGTTCGGGCTGCCGGTGCTGAGGATACGCTCCTGCTGACGCTCGGGCTTCGACCTGGCCGCCGCCACCACGTGCGGACGGATCTCGTCCAGGGGCAAGCCGATCAGCCCGGCGGCGATCTCGACCTGCTGCTCGACGTCGTCGGCGAGGTCCTGGGCTGCAGCCACGGCTTCGGGGATCGTCGGCGGCTCGCGGCGAACGCGAATCGGCGGAAGATCCTGGAAGGATTTCGGGGTCTTCTTCACGGCGCGGCTCACGGTCGTCATCCAGCGGAATATACTACAGCGCACCGATGTGTGCATTGCACCCAACGCGGCCCGCCCCGCGCGGTAAGCGTGCATCCAGGCCGTCTGACCGCATTTCGATCAGCGCCCGCCTCTCATCGCCCTGTGGCCGGGCAATCCGCCCGCCGATGACGCAGCATCGGGCAGGATTCCGCGTCGTCATGCCGCGTGCCGACGAAGGCGGCGACCGCGGTTGCCGGGTCTTCATCAAGCGTCGATAGTCTGGCGCGATGCAACCGGATCTCATCTCGACCACCGATCGCCGCCTCCTGCCCGCGCGGCCCGACCTCGCCGATCACCGCCTGCGCGGCCAGGTCGAGGCGGCCCGCTACGTCGAGGGCGAGCCGCGGCGCGTCATCGCCGGGTCCGCTCCCCTGCGTCGCGGACCGGGACGGGATGCCGCCCTCGACACCGAGGCGCAGATGGGCGACCCGGCCACGGTCTACGAGGACTGGGAAGGCTTCTCCTTCGTGCAGCTCGGGACCGACGGCTATGTCGGCTATCTGCCGAGCGCGGCGCTCGGTGCGATCGATCCCGCGCCGACCCACCGGGTCGTGGCACTCAGGACCTTCGCCTACCCGGCTCCCGACATGAAGCAGCCGATCCTGGGCCATCTCGGCCTCGGCTCCACCGTCGCGGTGGCGGGTCGCGAGGGAGCCTATCTCAGGCTCGCCGGCGGGATCTCGTCGGACGGCATCCTCATCCGCGAGGCGTACCTCTTCGCCGACCATTGCGCGCCGATCGATCGCACCGAACCCGATTTCGCCGGCACGGCCGAGCGCCTCGCCGGCACCCCCTATCTCTGGGGCGGGCGCACCAGCCTCGGCCTCGATTGCTCGGGTCTGGTCCAGCTCTGCCTCGCTGCCGCCGGCCTCGCCGCCCCTCGGGATGCCGACCAGCAGGAGGCGGCGCTCGGGAGCCCCCTCCCCCACGATCTCTCCGCCCTGCGGCGGGGCGACCTCGTGTTCTGGCGCGGCCATGTCGGGATGATGCTGGATGCGCGCACCCTCATCCACGCCAACGGCCATCACATGGCGGTGGTCTCCGAGCCCCTCGACGTGGCCGTGGCCCGCATCCTGGAGAAGAGCTTCGGCCCGGTGACCTCGCTGCGCCGGATCGGTCGACCGCGGGAGGACCGCGTTGCCCAGCCGTCGGGCGGGCGTGATGGAAGGTCCGGGTTCACCCCTTCAGCCGCATCTTGATCCGGTAGACCAGCCCGTCGCGCACGTCGCGATAGGCATCGAGGCGCTGGTCGCGGGAGGCTTCCTGCAGGATCGTCGGGTCCGCGGTCGGCCAGTATTCCACATCGACGGCGTTGGTGCGGGTGAGCTCCAGCGCCGCGTGGTGGGCTTCGGGCGCCAGGGTGATGATGAGGTCGAAGTTCAGGCCCTCCCACTCCTCGAGCTGCTCGAGGGTGCGGGGTTTGTGGCGCGAGGCGTCGATGCCGATCTCGTCCAGGGCCGCCACCATGAACGGGTCGGCGGGCTCGCCGGTCCGGACCCCGGCCGACTGCACATAGGTCGACTTGCCGAAATAGGCCCTCGCGATCGCCTCGGCCGCCAGCGAGCGCACGGCGTTGTAGTTGCACATGAACAGCACCGACTGCACGCGCTTCTTCTTGCCCGGGCCGCCCTCCTCCGCCATGCGCTGACTGCCTCGGGTCTCGATGGAGGGGACAGGCTATTCAAGCCTCCGACCCCGACGGTTGATGGGGGTGCGAAGCGCGACTGCGCGCCGCCACGCGTGTGGCGGGTGCCCTCGACCGTGTGCGGTCGAGGGCCGTTCATTCAAGCCTTCCAGTGCAGGGCGAAGACCAGGGTGAACAGTCGCCGCGCCGTGTCGTGGTCGAGGTCGACCTTGCCTTCGAGCCGTTGCTTGAGGAGGTCCGAGGCCTCGTTGTGAAGGCCGCGCCGTCCCATGTCGATCGCCTCGATCTGGGTCGGCGACGCGGTCTTGATGGCGTTGAAGTAGCTCTCGCAGATCATCTCGTAGTCGCGGATCACCCGCCTGAACGGGGTCAGCGACAGGAGGTGGGTCATCACCGGCTCGCCGCCCTCGTGGCGAATGGCAAACGAGAGCTTGTTCTCGACGAGGCCGAGATTGAGCGCGTAGGGCCCCTCGCGTCCGGGAATCGAGAAGTGGTTCTCCTCCAGGATGTCGAAGATCGCGATGGCGCGCTCGTGCTCCTGGTCGGGATTGCCGCGGCCGATCGAATCGTCGTCGAGGGTCACCGCGGCGAGGCGGTTGGCGCCCTTGCTGGCGTCCTTTGTCTGGTCCGGCATCGCCGCCTCACAGGTTCAGGCGGATGGCGACGGAACGGGCATGGCCGTCGAGGCCTTCCGACCGCCCCAGCGCGATGGCCGCGGGACCGAGCGCCCTCAGCGCGGCGGCGTCGCAGCGCAGCAGGGTCGTGCGCTTCATGAAGTCGAGGACGCCGAGCCCCGACGAGAACCGCGCCGAGCGCGCCGTGGGCAGCACGTGGTTGGGGCCGCCGACGTAATCGCCGATGGCCTCGGGCGTGTGGCTGCCGAGGAAGATCGCGCCGGCATTGCGGATCCTGCCCGCCAGGGTCTCGGCGTCCAGCGTCTCGATCTCAAGGTGTTCCGGGGCCAGGCGATCGACGAGCGGGATCGCCTCCTCGAAATCCGAGACGAGGACGATGGCGCCGTAATCGCGCCAGCTCGCGCGGGCGATGTCGGCCCGCGGCAGGGTGGCGAGCGCGCGTTCCACCGCGTCCTCGACCTCAGCGGCGAGGGAGGGCGAATCGGTGATCAGGATGGCCTGGGCCGCAACGTCGTGCTCGGCCTGGGCGAGGAGGTCGGCCGCCACCCAGTCGGGGTTGGCATGCGCATCGGCGAGGATCAGCACCTCGGAGGGGCCGGCGATCATGTCGATCCCGACCTGCCCGAACACGCGGCGCTTGGCCGCCGCCACCCAGGCATTGCCCGGCCCGACGATCTTGGCCACCGGCGCGATGGTCGAAGTCCCGTAGGCCAGAGCCGCCACGGCCTGGGCACCGCCGACCCGGTAGATCTCGTCGACGCCCGCGAGCCTGGCCGCGGCCAGCACCAGCGGGTTCATCTGCCCTTCCGGCATCGGCACCACCATGACGACGCGGGGCACCCCCGCCACACGGGCCGGAATCGCGTTCATCAGGACGGAGGACGGATAGCTCGCGGTGCCGCCGGGTACGTAGAGCCCCACCGATTCGAGGGCGGTCCAGCGCCAGCCCGACATGACGCCGAGATCGTCGGTGGAGCGGTGATCCTCCGGTACCTGCCGGCGGTGGAAGACCTCGATCCGGGCCGCGGCGAGCGCCAGGGCGTCGAGGGCGTCGGCCGGGCAGGCGGCGATGGCGGCCTCGACCTCCTCCTCCGTCACCCGCAAGGTGGACACCGAGAAACCCTCGCCGACCCGGTCGAAGCGGCGGGTGTAATCGACGAGGGCCTCGTCCCCGCCCGCCGCGACGCCCGCGATGATGCCGCGCACGGTCTCGTCGACGTCCTCGGAAATCTCGCGCTTGACGCTGAGCAGGCGCTGGAAGTCTTGCCCGAAGCCCGCGTCCCGGGAGTCCAGGCGGATCATGCGCCGCGTCCTTCGATGACGGCGCGGCCGGCCTCGGCGGCCGCGTGGTCGGGTCGCCCTTCCGCCTCCCAGACCGGCCCGAGGTCCTTCATCCGGACCTCGATGCATTCGAGGTCGAGCTGGATCGCGGCGCCCCCGGCGAAGACCAGCGTGGCGGTGCCCGAGGGTGCGTCGCCCGGCTCGAAGGTGACCGCCAGAAGGTCGAGGCTGGCATCGGACTCGGCACCGGGCGTCAGCCTGCGGCACCTCACCGCCAGCACCCGCTCGAAATGCACGCCGGTCAGCCTGCGACGCGGCGCTTCGCCCTCCTCCGCCGACCAGTCGAACCGGCGGGCGACCAGCACGAAGCGATGCGAGGGCGCGAGGTAGGCGAGATCGCCTGCCTTGAGGATCGCGTCCTGGAGGTGGGCCGAGATGACCGCGAGGTCTTCGGCATCGAGGGCGGCGAGCTTGAGAAGCTCCATGGCGGGGTGTCGCGCTTCCGGTTGACGCCTCTGAAGGTCGAATGGCGCCGAAGGGGCTTGAAGAGTGGCATGGTAGGTAGCGAGGCTGCCCGCCTACGGCAACCGTCAAGGCTCGCGTCGGGGTTCCGTGCCCTCCGCTCGCCCAGTGGGCGTCAGCCGGCATTCACCTCGTCCCCGCTACGGAAGACGGCACATCGATAGCCATCAATCCCTGGAGACGATCGTGAAGCGCATCATCCTCGCGGCCGTGACCGCCCTGACCCTCGGCACCACCGTGACCGCCCAGGCCCAGTATGGCCGCGGATACGACGATGACCGGCCCCGCCGGTACGAAGAGCGTCGTTACGACGACGATCGCTACG